>JAISYF010000082.1 GCA_031270065.1 Prevotellaceae bacterium
ACCCTGCACTGCACTTCGCTACGCTGCGTTTGTGCAGGGTTATGAAAGTAACGCCCTATCGGGCGAAAACTACAAATATTGATTGTTAGCAAGTTGTGATAATTGCGAAAGTTAAATAAGTTAAATTTTAGAGGTCCCATTATTATTTTTTCAGCACATTCTGTTTTATGTAAAAATTTAGCAAAAAAATATTTGTAATTTTTATTTGTTTTTTAGATGTTTTTATATTAATTTTGCAAAGTGAGATTTTTATCTCATAATTGAATTATATAAAATTGTTTAAAAGAAAAGTCTTTTTGTGAAAAAGGGCTTTTTTTGTACGCAAAAAAAGAGCAAACACAATAAATGTTTGCTCTAAAAATCTGTTTTTCCGCAAAAATAATTACTTTTTGTTTGTTTCTGTTGCTGATGGTTTGCCGATAGAATCGCGCATTGTGGTGTCCGCCTCAATGTTTTTCATTCGGTAATAATCCATTATGCCGAGATTGCCGCTTTTAAACGCCTCAGCCATTGCCAAAGGCACTTCTGCCTCCGCCTCAATAACTTTTGCGCGGGCTTCTTGCGCGTTGGCTTTCATTTCCTGTTCGAGCGCGATAGCCATTGCGCGGCGTTCCTCTGCACGAGCCTGAGCGATGTTTTTGTCCGCCTCCGCCTGGTCCATTTGCAAGTTTGCGCCGATATTTTTGCCAACATCAACGTCAGCAATGTCGATTGACAAAATTTCAAACGCTGTGCCAGCATCAAGTCCTTTTGACAGCACAAGTTTTGAAATAGAATCGGGGTTTTCAAGCACCAATTTGTGCGATGCAGACGAGCCGATTGACGACACAATGCCCTCGCCGACACGCGCCAAAACTGTTTCTTCTCCCGCTCCGCCGACTAACTGTCGAATGTTGGCGCGGACAGTTACGCGAGCCTTTGCCAAAAGTTGAATGCCGTCTTTTGCTACCGAAGTAACAATCGGCGTGTCAATAACTTTCGGATTTACGGACATTTGCACTGCATCAAGCACATTTCTGCCCGCAAGGTCAATGGCAGTCGCCATTTTGAACGGCAATTCAATGTTTGCCTTAACAGCAGAAACCAGCGCGTCAATAACGTTTTTAACGTGTCCGCCTGCGAGATAATGCGCTTCCAAATCATCGCGCTTAATGTCCTGCAAACCCGCTTTGTGCGCCTCTACCATTGCATTTACAATAACGTAAGGAGGCACTTTTCTTAATCTCATAAAGAAAAGTTGCACCAGCGAAATACGAACTCCCGATGCCTGCGCATTTATCCACAAACCAACGGGAACGTAATAAAAGAAAAAAATCAGTAGAAATAAGACAATAATTCCTATTCCGATAAGTCCTGTCATAGTTTTTTTGTTTTAAATGATTAAAAAAAATTTCTGCAAAGGTAATAATAATTTACGATTTACAATTTATAATTTATGTTTTTTTTGCATATTTCAAAAAAACAGGTAAGCCTACATTTAATTTAATTTGAAAATTTGAGGATTTGAAAATTTGAAAATACAATTTGAGGATTTGAATATTTTGGGATTTTAATTTCAAATCCTCAAATTTTCAAATTAATAATTAATTGTCAAGTTTATAAAATAAGTAGAAAAGAGGTTTTAAACAATGATTTTTCAAAGTTTTTATAAAAAAAGCCGCTTGCGCGGCTCCGTGATAATGAGATTGACATGTTATATCGTTCTCCACGCCGCAAAAGTACAACAATATTTTCATACTACCAAACATTTTTATAAAAAAGTGATAAAAAAATTTCATTTTTGCCAAACAAAATAAAATCTGGTTTTATTTTTGGTGGCAAACCAATAAATAAAAAAGTGCAAAAAATTCTTATTATAAAAGGTAAAAACGTTGTTTCGCTAACAAGAAAACAGGTTGAAAAAGGGCGAACACACTCTCCCCTACCCTTGTCTTTCCATAGCGGTAATAAAAAAAACGCGACACACACATTAGCCCTTACGCATTGGGCTACACATCTATTCTCCTTTTTAGGAAAACCGTTGTCAAATTCTACTGCGCCGCAGAGTTGAAAACCCGATATATGCGCAGTCCAATTGTGTGAGCGTTGGGAGATAATTAAAAATCAGCGTATCTTTGTAGTATAATTTTTGCGCAATTTATTTTCTATAAAAACAAAAAAAATTGTACCTTTGTGCTTTAAAAAAGTCATAACTATTTTTATGTGCAAACAACTTATCACTATTAACTAATCACTAATTATCTATGAAGTACATCAAACTTTCAAACACAGATTTAAGCGTATCAAACATCATTATGGGCAATATGCGCTTGAACGAACTGTCGAAAAACGAGGCGGAAATTCTTATCAAAACCGCACTCGACAATGGCATCAACTTTTTTGACCACGCTGACGTATATGGCAGCGGCGAATGTGAAACACTTTTTGCGCAGGCAATCGGTATGAACCCAACAATCCGCGAAAAAATGCTGCTGCAAGGCAAATGCGGTATCGTAAAAAAGAACGGTTTTGCATATTTCGATTTTTCAAAAGAGTATATTCTGTATGCAACCGACCAAATTCTCAAACGGTTGAATACCGAATATCTTGACACACTGCTTTTGCACAGACCAGACTCTTTGGTTGAGCCAGAGGAGGTTGCAGAGGCGTTTGATATTTTGCAAAAAAGTGGAAAAGTGCGCCATTTTGGAGTATCAAATCAAAATCCTTCGCAAATTCGTTTCTTACAAAGGTCTGTAAATCAGAAACTTGTAGCGAACCAACTGCAATTTAGCGTTGCGCACTCGCTTATGGTTGATGTCGGCTTAACAGTGAATATGACCATTCCACAGAGCGTTAGTCGCGAGGGCGGAATTTTGGATTATTGCCGCGAAAACAACATCACAATTCAAGCGTGGTCGCCGCTGCAAAAAGGTTTCTTCGAGGGAACTTTTATCGGAGACAAAGGCAAATATGCCAAACTCAATGAAACGCTTGAACGCATCGGAAAAAAATACAGTGTGCCAGCGGCAACCATCGCAATCGCGTGGATTACGCGCCACCCTGCTAATATTCAGGTAGTTACAGGCACTATCAGTCCAAAACATCTGACAGAGGCGTGCCTCGCAAGCGAACTGCGCCTCGAAAAAGAGGAATGGTACGAAATTTATGCAGCAGCAGGGAATATGATACCATAAAATTAAGAATTAAGAATTAAGAATTAAAAGTTAAAAGTTAGGGCGGTTTTGTCCTAACTTTTAACTTTTATCCTATATTCACACCATCTTGCACTTTTCTTTGCGGCTCTATCAAAACGAGTTTTCCGTCTGCGTTTTCCGCGCTTAAAATCATTCCTTCACTATCTATTCCTCGCAATTTTCGCGGGGCGAAGTTGGCGATAAAACAGACCTGCTTGCCAACCAACTCGGCGGGGTTGGGATAACTCTGCGCGATGCCCGAAAGAATGGTGCGTCCGCCGTTGCCATCAGCAATTTTGAACTGCAAAAGGTTGTCCGCTTTCGGTACTTTTTGGCACTCTAAAATCGTTCCCACGCGAATATCAATTTTAGAAAAATTATCAAAATCAACGATATTTTTCATCTCTTTCGGTTGAAAATTTTTCAATTCATTTTCTTTTTTAATTTGTTTCAAACGCTCAATTTGCGCATTAATCTGCTCGTCTTCAATCTTTTGGAAAAGAATTTCTGGCGTGCCGAGCACATGTCCTGCGGGAAGTATATCAGCGCGACCAAAGTCGTCCCAAGTTAAATTTTTATCTGTCATATATTTGTATTAAAAAAAATTATCACAAAAAAATATCTTTACAAAAAACCAACAAAATTATAAAATAATTATAAATTATGATTTTTTTTTACAGTATACATTCAACCATTTAAAAACGAATATTTGCTTTAAAAAAATTACACTATTTCCAATACTCCATCGTCTTTGGTGGCAAGTATTGGCATAAGCGGGAATAACTTTAATAAACAGTTCTCTTTGCGCAGGGCTTGCCAAACCGAATATTCGGATTAACAGAAATGTATGAAAATAGATTTTTTATATAAATTTTTCTCGTTTAAATTTGTTGCAAAGGTAATAAAAATTTATCAAATATAAAATTTCTATAAATTCAGCATTTTCCTCAACTTCGCACTCGAAAACGGCAAAAACGGCTCAAAAGCGATGCTCAGATTTGCGCAAAGTTGCAACGAAACATTTAAAATTGTGCCGACACGCGCCATATCTGTTTGCGCCAATTTCCAAGGTTCTGTGTCGGCAAGGTATTTGTTGCCAACACGAGCAAGGTTCATCGCCTCTTTCAACGCCTCGCGGAAATGATAATTTTCTAAATGATTTTCAATTTTCAATTTTCCATTTTCAATTTCCGCAAAAACTTCTTTGTCGTATTCTGTAAATTCTTGACGTTCAGGCACAATGCCATTGAAATATTTTTGCGTAAGCACCAATGTGCGATTAACAAAATTTCCGTAAATCGCCACAAGTTCCGAGTTGTTCCGCGCCTGAAAATCTTTCCAAGTAAAGTCGTTGTCCTTTGTTTCGGGCGCATTTGCCGTAAGAACATAGCGCAAAATGTCTTGTTTTTCGGGAAAATCTGCAAGATATTCGTGCAGCCAAACCGCCCAATTTTTTGAAGTGGAAATTTTGTTGCTTTCGAGGTTTAAGAACTCATTTGCAGGCACATTGTCGGGTAAAATATAACTGCCATCCGCTTTCAACATTGACGGAAAAACGATGCAGTGAAACACAATATTATCTTTACCGATAAAATGCACGAGTTTTGTTTCGGAATTTTTCCACCAAAGTTCCCAATCGTTGGGGCGAATTTCCTTTGTGTTTGAAATATAACCAATCGGCGCGTCAAACCAAACATACAGCACTTTGCCCTCTGCATCGGGTATTGGCAGCGGTATTCCCCAATTCAAATCGCGCGAAACGGCTCTCGGCTGCAAGCCCATATCAAGCCAACTTTTGCACTGCCCATAAACGTTTGATTTCCACTCGGCATGCTCTTTTAAAATCCATTTTTCAAGCCAGTTTTGGTAATTTTCAAGCGGCAAATACCAATGTTTTGTTTCCTTTAAAACAGGCTTTGAGCCGCTAATCGCCGACTTCGGCTCAATCAAGTCAAGCGGACTTAACGAAGTGCCGCACGCCTCGCACTGGTCGCCGTAAGCATTCGGATTTTTACAGTGCGGGCAAGTCCCTGTAATGTATCTGTCAGCGAGAAATTGCTTTACCTGCTCGTCATAATATTGCTCTGACGTTTTTTCGATAAAACAGTCCTTTTCATAGAGTTTTTTGAAAAAATCCGATGCCGTTTCGTAGTGAATTTTAGATGTTGTACGCGAATACACATCAAAAGAAATGCCAAAATCCTCAAACGATTTTTTGATTAAATTATGAAATTTATCAACCACATCTTGCGGCGTTATTCCCTCTTTTTTTGCGGCGATAGTAATCGGGACTCCGTGTTCGTCGCTGCCGCCGACAAACAGCACTTCGCGTTTTTTTAGCCGCAAGTACCGCACATAAATATCGGCAGGCACATACACCCCCGCCAAATGCCCAATATGAACGGGACCATTCGCATACGGCAAGGCAGTGGTTACCAAAGTTCGTTTGTATCCTTTTTCTGTCATTTTTCTATATTTTTTTCTTTTTTATAATCAATTATTTAATAAAAATTCTAATATTTCTTTGAGAAAATGCAAAATTACAATTTTTTTACAAAATAAAAAAACGCCATATTTTACGGCATATTTTTATTTTGTAGAGATTATGAATTTGATGGGGATATGGGCTGTATCGTTCTATCTTTTATAATTTTTATACACTATGTAATTGACTGTTTTTGGGGATTAGTCGGTTAATAAAGTCACCGAAGACTATTGCAAAAAATGGCGCGCTTACAAAGTCATAACTTAAAAATGTTTTAGAATTAATATCACAATGCCCTAATATTTTTATTGCTATGGCAATGATTGACAGCAATGATAAAATTTGCGAATTGCACAAAATCAAACCGATTAAAAAATTTATAAATGATTTAATTTCAAGAGTTTAACAATGAAAACAATAAAAAATTTTGCAACGGCAGATATTTCAGAATTTGTGTCAAAACTCAACGAGCCAAACCCTGAAAAGCAAGAAAAAAACCGCAACCACAGTAACAAAAATCGCGTCAACTGCTGCTAAAAAACTTGTTTTGACAGCTTCCTCCATCAGTAGTGAAATATTTTGTGCAAAAAATATGTGATTTATTTAGAATTTGTATCTTTGCACCGTTAATTAAAATTACTAAATAACGTAATGAATTATGGCAACTGTAACATTAAATTATGATGCTCGTAATAAAAACGCTTTAACAACGTTAAACTATATATTAGCAATGGGACTTTTTAATATAGCACAAAGCCCTATTGTTGATAATTTAACACCATTTGAAAAATCTTTGCAAGATGTAAAAAATGGACGTGTTAAGCGAATAAAAAACGTAAATAATGCAATTAATGAAATTTTGCAATGAAAAAAGACATTGGAAAAGTTATACCACAAGACATATTTTTGTATGAAATTGATTTTTTTACAATCGGTTTTATTCGTACCTGTTTGCGTTTTAGAATCGGTGTTTGCGGGTGCAAGGCACAATATTCTATAATCCATCTGCTCTTATTTTGTTTGAGAACGGCGAGCAAGGAACTATTATTCGGTTGGGATTTTTCGTATATAAACTTTTTTAGCATATTATTTTTTTGAATAATACACTAAAAAAAATCTGTTGCGTTTTTTTGTGTTTTTACTAAAAAATTGCTTTAACTTGTTGATTATCAATATTTTGTGTCCCCGCAGGGACTCGAACCCTGGACCCAATGATTAAGAGTCATTTGCTCTACCAACTGAGCTACGGAGACTTTTTCTTAAAAAAACGGCTGCAAAGTTACAAAAAAATCAGCAATCTGCAATGATTTTTAAAAAATTTTCTGAAATATGGTTAAGTTGCTCATTATCAAGTTCTGTGTGCATCGGCAATGACGCTACGCACTGCGATAAATGCTCAGAAACAGGAAAATCGCCTGCCTTATAACGCGCATCTTGATACGCTTTTTGCAAATGCAGCGGAATTGGGTAGTAAATCATCGCAGGAATGCCCCTTTCTTTCAAATTTTCAATCAATTTTTCACGATTTACATCAACAAGTTTCAAAGTATATTGATGAAACGAATGTGTTGAAAATGAGGAAGTTACAGGAGTAATCACTTTTTTACAATCTTTAAATTTTTCGTTGTAAAAATGCGCTGCATTTTGGCGAGATTTTACATAATTGTCCAAATGCGGAAGTTTTGCTTCTAAAACCGCCGCCTGAATACTGTCTAAACGCGAATTTACCCCGATTATATCGTGGTAGTAACGAATTTTCATACCGTGATTTGCAATCATTGTGATTTTTTCCGCCAAAACATCATTGTTGGTAAAAATCGCGCCGCCGTCGCCATAGCAGCCGAGATTTTTTGACGGAAAAAACGATGTGCAGCCAATATCGCCAATCGTGCCTGAGTGTTTCGCCTCACCATTTTCAAAAATATAGTGCGAACCCATTGATTGACAGGCATCTTCCACCACAAAAAGATTGTGTTTGCGGGCAATTTTCAGAATTTCCTCCATATTTGCGTTTTGCCCAAAAAGATGCACAGGCACAATCGCCTTTGTTTTTGGCGTGATTGCTTTCTCAACTTCCTGAGTATCAATGCAAAAGGTGTCAAAATCCACATCAACCACCACAGGAGTCAAGCCCAAAAGCGCAACAACTTCAGCAGTAGCAATAAACGTAAAAGTGGGTGTAATAACCTCGTCTCCCGCCTTTAAACCGAGCGACATCAGGGCAATTTGCAGCGCATCCGTGCCGTTTGCCACAGGGATAACGTGCTTTACGTCTAAATATTTTTCGAGATTACGCTGAAAATCAACCACTTTTCCACCTTTCACAAACGAACTTGTTTCGATAACAGAGAAAATGCCGTTGTCTATTTCCTGCTTTATTTTGAGGTATTGGCTGTGTAAATCAACCATTTGAATAGATTTCATATCAAGTTTTTTAAAAAAAATTCAAATGCAAAAGTAATTATAAATTACGGTTTACAAATTACGAATTATGTTTTTTTTTGAACAATTTTTAAATTATACATTTTTTAACAACCTGTGTTTAATTACTTGCATCTTAGGTCTAATTAAATTTCGCGAACATTAAAAACGGGCGTGCTAATTTGCTCTTTTAGAGCGGTTTGCAGTTTTTGAGAGTTTAAAATAATTCCTTGCGGCGAAGTTGGATTTACAGTTACGGCGATAAGATTGGTGCGGTGCAAAACGAGGATTTTTCCGCCTTTTTTTGTGAAAATATTGTAGATTTGCAGTGAAAAAAAGAGTTTTGTAAAATCTTTTGCAATTAAAGTAAAATTTTTTACATTTCTATGCAACATCAAGAAATTCAGCAACTTATCACTGATTGCGCCGCTGCAAAAAATCGTTTTGCAATTTTCAATATTTTCATTCGGTTTTTTCAGCAAAAGCGAGGATTTTGTCTGTAAATCAATCACTTGCATTTTGTTGTCAATGCACCAAAGCCCAGAATTTATTTTTAAAAGAATGTTTTTAATGTTTTCCTCAACTGTTTCGAGTGAAATCATCGAGCAGACAAATTTTGTTTTGCGCGTAAGTTGTTCAATATCAGGCGAATATGCTGCGCCTGTTGCCAAAATCATTGCTTCAGTAACTGCGGGCGAGGCAAGCGACAGACGCGATGTTGCGCCGTCTATCATTGTGATTTCCGCTCCAAAATCTGAAAATTGCGCAATAAGTTTTTTCAGCGTTTCGGTGTTGGTTGCGCCCGACAAAATCACTTTGCCCCTTGTTTGTGCCTGCGCAATAACGATTTTACCCAAAACAGTATCTAAATTGCTAATTTGCAAGATTTTAGCATCAAAAGTCTTTTGCTTGAAAAATTTTTCGACAGTGGCAAAAATCATTCCCTCGTAAATTGTAATTTCGGGTTTTTGAGTGCCGAAAACTTGGTCTATTTGTTCGCCGTCAAGTCCGATAGACGTTACCGCAACACGCTTTCCAACTTCTTGGAGTTTGGAAAGAATGTAGTTGAGCGTTTCGGTTTTGCCTGTATTTTTGGCAATTCCCACAACGGAAACAGAGCGGTATTTTAAAATATTTTCTAACACGTTTTGGATTTTTTTTGTGCAAAGATACGAAATAATTATTAATTTGAAAATTTGAGGATTTGAAAATACAAAAATACAATTTGAAAATTTGAAAATTTTGGGATTTTAATTTCAAATCCTCAAATTTTCAAATTAATTATTATGTGTTTGTGTATAATTGAAAATTTTATGCTACCTTTGCACCGCAAAAATTTTTAGAAAAAATAAAACACACACAATTAAAAGTAGAAAGTACGGGATACCTCAACTTTCATCTTTTATTTGTGCGGTTAGTAGTTAAAAATAAATTTAAAATTATAATGAAAACAGTTATTAACAGCAAAAATGCGCCGCAAGCGATTGGACCATATTCGCAGGCGATTGAAACAAACGGCACGCTCTATATTTCGGGGCAACTGCCTGTAAATCCGACAGATAACACCGTACCTGAAACTATTGAGGAGCAAGTTGAACAGTGCTTTGCAAACATCGGCGCGATACTGAAAGAGGCTGGTTACGGTTTTGAAAATGTAGTAAAATCGGTGGTTTTGCTTGATGATTTGGCAAATTTCGCAGCAATGAACGCAATTTACGCAAAGTATTACACAGAAAAAATGCCCGCAAGGCTCTGTTATCAGGTGAGCAAACTGCCGATGGGCGTAAAAGTGGAAATCGAAACAACTGCCGTAAAATAATTGATTGTCTTTTTGACAGTTATTTGTTGTTATTTGTTGTTATTTGTTGTTATTTATAGTTATTCGTAGTTATTTATAGTTATTTATGGTTATTTATAGTTATTAAATTCCGATAATCTACAACAATTTACAACAACAAATAACTATCAATAACAACAAATAACCATTAATAACAACGAATAACTGCCAATAACAACAAATAACTATTAATAACAACAAATAACTATCAATAACCATCAACAACAATGAAATTAATGAATATATTAGTTCAACTTTCGCACCCTGCGCATTTTCATTTGTATAAGAATGTGATTAAAAATTTGCAGGCAGACGGTCATAAAGTTTTTATTCTCATAAAGAGCAAAGATATTTTGGAGGAGTTGCTCAAAGCCGCTAACTTGCAGTATTACAATATTTTACCAAACTATAAACGAAAAAACAAATTCGATATTCTCTGGCAAATGGTGGTAAAAGATTGGCGGATTTTGAAGTTTTGCCTCAAACACAAAATTGATTTGCTTACAGGTTCTACGCCCGAAGCGGCACAAATTGGCTGGCTGTTGCGGAAATATTCGGTAAATCTTATAGAAGACGATATGGCGGTGGTGCCTGCGTGGGAAAAAGCAGCGGGCAGGTTTGTGCAAACCGTAGTGTCGCCAGAGGTGTGCAACAACGGAAAACTTGAACGCAAGTCGGTGAAATACAACGGTTTTCAAAAACTTGCGTACCTGCACCCGAACTATTTTACACCCGATATTTCTGTGGTAAAAAAATATTTTTCAACAGAAAAAAACTATTTTTTACTGCGTTTTGCGAAATTAAATGCGTACCACGATTCAGGAATTGACGGAATTTCTACTGAAATTGCCGAAAATATTATAAAAATTTTGGAAAAAAAAGGAAATATTTATATTACATCTGAAAGAGAGTTAGAGCCGCAATTTGAACGTTATCGCCTCAATATCAATCCGTTAGACATACATCACATTATGGCTTTTGCAAAAATGTATATCGGCGACTCGCAAAGTATGGCGGTGGAGGCTGCAATGCTCGGCGTGCCGTCAATTCGTTTCAACGATTTTGCAGGCAGAATCGGCGTTTTGGAGGAGTTGGAACAAAAATACCGCCTGACTTTCGGCATAAAATCAGATGAGCCTGAAAAATTTTATAAAATGGTTGAAAATCTGTTGGATATGCCCGATTTATCAGAAATTTTTCAAACAAGGCGGCAAAAAATGCTTTCCGAAAAAATTGATGTAACGGAGTTTTTGACATGGTTTTTTGAAAATTACCCGACCTCCAAATTAGAAATTAACCACACAATAAAATGATTAATTATAAAACCACTAACATCACAAACCACACAAACATCACAAATAAAATTCGTGTGGTTAGTGTAGTTCGTGGTTAAAAAAAAATATTAAAATTACTTCTTGCAACTTTAATTTAATATGGATTTTACTTTAAAAACATACAAAAAACTTTTATTAGAGTTAAAAAATAATTGTTATAATTTTTTGACTTTCGAGCAATTTTGCAGCGGGAAAACGGCGGAAAAGTTTGTAATTCTCAGGCACGATGTTGATTTGAAAGCCGAAAATTCGCTCGAAACAGCGAAAATTGAAAACTTGCTCGGAATTTGTGCAAGTTACTATTTTTGCATTATTCCGCAGAGCGATAAACCTCACATTATCAAGCAGATAGCAGAGTTAGGACACGAAATAGGCTATCATTACGAGGATTTGTCGCTTTTCAAGGGCGATAAAAAAAAGGCAATCGCACATTTTGAACAAAATTTGGCTTATTTCAGAGAATTTTACCCTGTGAAAACGATTTGTATGCACGGCAGTCCAACCTCAAAATTCGACAACAGAAACATCTGGGAATCATATAGTTACAAAGATTTCGGCATTATCGGCGAGCCATATTTTGATGTGGATTTTGATAAAATTTTTTACCTTACCGACACAGGCAGAACTTGGAACGGTTCTCGTTTCAGCATAAGGGACAAAGTGGAAACTTTGGCGTTTACGCAAAAATTCAACACTACGCAAGAAATTATTAACGCGCTTAAAATCAATAATTTACCCAATAAAATTATGATTACCTCCCACCCACAGCGTTGGACTGATAATTTATTTGCGTGGTTGTGGGAATTTTTTTTTCAAAAAACAAAAAATATTATAAAATTTTTCTTACTTTTGCACTTTTAAAGTCATTGAAAAACAACTAAACTAAACGATGACAAAACAGACAAAAAAACGAAATTTATTAAAATTGATTTTCTACAAACCCTCAAATAGCAGGCTTCTAACTGACATTATCGCTTGGGCGAGCGCAATCGCAATAATGGTAATTTGGCGTTTATCAAGCGAAAAAGTGGTGATTTTAGATTATGTAACGATGTTCCTGCGAATTATTGCGTTTTGGTTTGTAGTCAGTTATTTATTGCAAAAATACAAAAAACGGATTAGGTTGGATTTTGCAAGCGATTTTTTTATATTAACGCTCGTTTCCGGTATCGTTTATGGCGGAACTTACTTTGGAATCGTATTTGATTTAATTGATTTTACGCATTATTCAAAATACGTTACCGTAATGGTTGTCGTAATAGTGATTGTAATGGAAATTATAAATGTTCTGATTTATTACGGTTATAAATACGCCACAAATGCAGATGTAACTTACCCGCGAATACGCGCTCGCAAAAATGTGCAAGTGATAAAAGAGTCGCAAAGAATTGAGGAGGAGGAATTTAATGAGATAAAAGGAACGATTATTTCTTATACAAATAAAAAAAGTTTTGATTTTTTGCAAAAATATGTTGATATTTCGAGTTCAAATACAAAAGTAATGTCTGCCGAATCGCTTATAAATGTTAATACAATCCGCAAATATCGTTACGATGCGATAATAAATCTTGCAAAAATGAACTCAATTCGCGGAATAAACCGCGTTCTTGTGAAAATTAATGCAAAATTGCCCGACAATGGAATTTTTTGCATCTGTTATCAGTCAATAGAGGATTTTAACAAATATATCAATGAAAAATACCCGTTTATAATTAGAAAAATTGTGCAAGCGGCGTATTTTATTCAAAAAAGAGTTTTGCCTAAAATATTGCTGACAAATAGATTATGGTTTGATATTACAGGTGGGAAAAAACGCATTTTTTCTAATGTGGAAATGCTTGGAAGGCTCTATTATTGCGGTTTTGAGGTAATTGCGGAAAAAACAGTCGAAAATATCAGTTGGATTGTTGCCAAACGCGCAACGCAGCCGCAAAAACAGACGAATAAACGTTATGGGCTTGTGATAAAATTGCCGAGAGTTTGCAAAAACCGCAAAATCGTCTTTTTCTACAAAATGCGCACGATGTACCCTTATTCAGAGTACATTCAAAAATATATCTACGACCGTCAGGGAACAGACGAAATCGGCAAGGCGAAAAACGATATTAGGATTACAAAATGGGGAAAAGTGTTTAGAAAATTTTGGATTGACGAACTGCCAATGATTTTTAATCTTATAAAAGGCGATATAAAAATTGTAGGCGTACGCCCGCTCAGCAGAGTGTATTTTGAAACGTATCCGCCTCATTTACAGGCAAAAAGAACAAAAACTAAGCCGGGTCTTATTCCGCCGTTTTATGTGGATTTGCCGAAAAACGAGCAAGAAATTTTCAATTCTGAGGAACGTTATCTTGACCAATACCTCAAATCGCCGCTGAAAACAGATGCAAAATATTTTTTTAAAGCGATGTATAATATTTGGGTAAAAAGAGCGAGAAGCCATTAAAAAAATTGGCTTGCCTAATATATAAAATCTAAAAATATGGATATTTCAATAATAATACCTCTTTATAACGAGGCAGAAAGTTTGCCTAAACTTTACGAATGGATTAAAAAAGTGATGAATGAAAATAATTTTTCTTACGAAATTATTTTTGTAAATGACGGCTCAACCGATAATTCGTGGCAGGTTCTCAACGAGTTGCACAGGGAATCGAACAATATTCACGCAATTCGTTTTCGGAAAAATTACGGCAAATCACCCGCGCTTTTCTGCGGATTTGAGAAGGCGCAAGGCGAAGTTGTTATTACCCTTGATGCCGATTTGCAGGACAGCCCAAACGAAATTCCTGCACTTTTTTCTATGATAAAAAATGACGGATACGACCTCATAAGCGGTTGGAAACAAAAACGTTACGACAACGCGCTAACAAAAAATCTGCCCTCGAAAATCTACAACTCTTTTGCGCGGAAAGTTACAGGACTCAAACTGCATGATATGAATTGCGGGCTGAAAGCGTATCGCCGGGAAGTAGTGAAAAGTATCGAAGTTTATGGCGAAATGCACCGTTATATTCCATATTTGGCGAAAAATGCAGGCTTTACCAAAATAGGAGAAAAGGTAGTAGAACACCGCAAACGCGAGTTCGGCACAACAAAATTCGGTATGGAACGCTTTGTAAATGGTTATTTAGACCTGTTTTCGCTGTGGTTCTTAAACCGATTCGGCAAAAAACCGATGCACTTTTTCGGACTTTTGGGCAGTGTAATGTTTTTGCTCGGACTTCTGGCAATCATTTTGGTGGGTTTAGTGAAATTTATCGCGTTACACAAAGGCACTCCAATGCCGCTCGTAACCAATACGCCATATTTTTATATCGCGCTGACAATGATGATTTTAGGCACGCAAATGTTTCTTTCGGGCTTTGTCGGCGAACTTGTGGCGAGAAATTCCGAAAATAGAAATAATTATAATATTGCGGAAAGTTTTTAGAAAAAAATTTTATACACAAAACGGCGCGTTTTTAAGAACTCGCCGCTTTTTTAGTTTCCTTTCTAATTTATTTGAGAAAATTTCTCAAAAACTCACATTATAATTCACTTGCACGCCTTTATAGGCAGGCACCCAACGGCAAACGCCGCCCGAACAGTTGTAGCCTGCGCGGGTTCTGCCGTAAGCCAAACCGATGCGGTGCGCGCCAATAGTGTAGGTCAAGCCGCCGTTGTAGTAGTGATTGCCGTTGCCGCCAACGTTAATCAAATCGGAGGCGTAAATCATTAACGAGCGGAAAAGTGAAATTTCGGCAAGCGCAAACAGCCAATCGCCGCGCTCATCTTTGGCATCGTAATCGCTAAATTTCAACATATCCTGCGCAAAAAGATACTGAACCTCACCCCTAAACGCAAATTTGCTGTGCGGTTGATACTTCAAATCCACAATCGCGATGTGCGATTTTTTTAAATGTCCCTCTTTTTCAATAATTTTTTGATTGTAAATTTGGAACATATATGTTGCCGAAAGCGAAAACGTTTTTGAGATTTTTTTAGAAAATTCAAGATTAACATCAGTGTAATAAGTTGAATCAAATCCGAAAAAATTTGTGTTGTAACCCTCTGTACCCCAATTATTTACGCCTGCGGTATATTTTTTGCCACTTTTGTCAGTTTTTTTCAGTCCGCAAATATAGGAGGCGTTGAGTTTGAAAGTTGTGCCATATTTTCCGCCCATTTTAGTGCCTTTTTTAAAGGTGTAGCCGAAACTCCCCTGAAACGCCCATTCGCCTGTCGGTTGCGTGGCGTAGGGATAGAGCGCAGCCAAAGCGTAAGTGTGCGTCTGCGAAAAAGCAGGCAGGTGATTTATAAAAGCGGCTGTCCCACGCTGCGAACGGACGGAGCGAAACGACATATTATCGCTGCGTTTTACCTGCAAAAGCGCGCTCAAACCTTTCTGTGAATAAGTACCCGAAAGCATCAGCGCAGAGCCTTTTTTGTAAATATAGTCGTTGTCTGCGCTTGGGTCGTTTGCTTTGAGCGCGTATTCGGCAAGCGCGCTCCAATTTCCTTTTTGCAACTGCAAACGAAAATCGCAGGCAGCAACATTTTTTGGCAAATTCAGTTTTTCATTCAAATTTGGCAAAATATCCTCGTCAGGCTGAAAACGGCTTACAAAAGATGCGCCAAGCAAAATATTCCAGTTTTTTTCGTTCAATTTTTTAAACCATTCATTAATATTTAATTCCAAATCACCGCCCCAAACTGCACCCTGCGAAAAATCAAAACCCCAATAATTATTTTTATTGTAGTTAAAATAAATTCTCTGGAAACCGCCTAACGCCTTAATTCTCACGCCTTTATACGGCATTGCGATAAATCTTGCGCCGCGCAGCGAATTGTCGATGCCGAGCGTTCTTTCCTCGTAGGTTCTGAAAATAAAACCGCTGCCGAACTGTTCGTAAAAATTGCCCAAAGTGAGCGAATAATTTTTGTATTTGCCTGTAACATAGAGGTTTGGCAAGCCTGCGCCCGCAAATTCAGGCTCAAAACCGACAAGCGGCTTTGTCAGCAACTCCAACCGCGCCCCCGCATCAACAAATTTACTGTTCAAATTTAGATTTAAATAGTTGTTCGACAGGAAGTTATCGGTAACTTCCTCTGTATCAATCTGCTCGTCTTTCTGTGGAAAAAGAATGTCTGTCTGAAAACTGCCCGAAAAATTGATTTTTTCCTGCGAAACAGCAGTGAAAGACAGACAAAAAACGATAATTAATGCTGTAAAAAAAATTTTGTTAGTCATAATCAAACTTTTATCTTTTAGTTTTTATCCATAAACTTCACATACGGTTATTAATATATTGTCCTACGGACAAAAATATTGAATTCTTAACTTTTAATTTTAACTTTTAATTTTTAACTATTTCCCTTACTTTTTCAATCCAATTTTCTGCTGAGCCTTCTACAAAGCCTTTGCGCGAGAAAACTTGATTGCCGTTGCCATCGTATATAAAGACGGCGGGAACGTACTTATTGACGTTCATTGCGCGGTCGAAATCACCGTTGGGGTCAAGCAAAATCTCGTATTCCCAACCTTTTTGATTGATGTAAGGCTTAACTTTTTGCGAGTTTTGAGCCTCGTCAATAGAAACAGCAAATATTTTTACGCCTGTTTCCTTTTGCCACTCCTCATAAAGTTCAGAAACTTCCTCAAGTTCGCGCAAACAAGGCTTGCACCAAAGAGCAAAGAAACTGATAATAAACGGTTTATCACCATTTCTAAGGGTGTCGGTATTAATGGTTTTTCCGTCAATAGTTTTTAGCGTAACAGAGGGCAGTTGCGCAAATATATTCGCAGCAAAGAGCACAAAAAATGATAAAATGAGTATGTTTTTCATAAATTTTTTAGAACAAAGACAATATAACAAAGAATAAAGACAACTTGCGCCTCTCTTTGTTCTTTGTTTTTTTAGCGCAGCAGTCTTTTTTTTCAAAGAAACCGCAAAGGTACAATTTTTTTTTAAAATAAAATGTTTTTTTGCCACTGACACACTGAATATTTTCATTTGTTTATCTGTGGCGAAAATTAAATTTCAAACCAAACTTTGCTGCCTTTTCCCTCTTGGCTTTCGATATAAAGTTCGCTATTGTGGCGGGCTAAAATGACAATCCGTCTGTGTCGGCGGTGTCAGTGAGCGATAAATATTTCCCCTATAAATTTTTCAAAAAATTTTTATGCGTTTGTGTGTAATTGAGAATTTTATGTTACCTTTGTAGCGCAAACCGCAAGGGCGGGATTTGAAACCTGCACCTGCAAAACACGAAAGAAATATGCGCATAATTTATATGGGAACGCCCGATTTTTCAGTGCAACCGCTTGAAACTCTGCTTGATAACGGTTGCGAAATTGTTGCGGTGGTAACGATGCCCGACAAACCTGCGGGGCGTGGACACAAAATTCAATTTTCGCCTGTAAAACAGTTTGCGTTGAAAAAAAACTTGAAAATCCTTCAACCCGAAAAGTTGAAAGACGAGTTTTTTTTGGCGGAACTTCTGGCGTTAAACGCAGATTTGCAAGTAGTTGTGGCATTTCGTATGCTGCCCGAAGTGGTTTGGAATATGCCGCCGCTCGGCACTATCAACCTGCACGCTTCATTGTTGCCTCAATATCGCGGGGCTGCACCGATAAATTGGGCGGTTATAAACGGCGA
This sequence comes from Prevotellaceae bacterium, assembly GCA_031270065.1. GTDB lineage: Bacteria > Bacteroidota > Bacteroidia > Bacteroidales > Paludibacteraceae > F0058. The sequence goes on from JAISYF010000082.1 coordinate 17,895, forward strand.
AAAACAAACAGGCGTAACGACTTTTCTTTTGCGGCACGAAATTGACACCGGCAACATTCTTTTTCAGCAAAGTATTGATATTCAGCCGACTGACAACGCAGGCACAATACACGACAAACTTATGCAAATCGGCTCTGAATTGGTTTTAAAAACGGTGAAAGCGATTGAAAAGGGCGAAATTCAGCCAATTCCGCAGCAAATTTTGGAAACACAAAAACCTGCGCCGAAAATTTTTAAAGACGACTGCCGTTTGGATTTTTCAAAATCGGCGGCGGAGTTGCACAATTTTGTACGCGGTTTGTCGCCGTACCCTGCTGCATTTTTTGAGTTTTTGAAAAATGGCGAGCCAACTACTATTAAAGTTTTTGAAACTTTGCCCGAAATTTACGAGCATAATTTTGAACTAGGCAAAATTCTCACAGACGGAAAAAAAGAACTGAAAATAACCGTTTCCGATGGCTTTCTACACATAAAAACTCTGCAAATATCAGGCAAAAAACAGATGTCGGCAGAGGATTTTTTGAGAGGAAATTCTTTGGAACATAGATGACGCAGATTTTCATAGATAAAATAAATTTGAAATATGGGGTAATGCAACATTTCAAACCATCACTTTTTTTCAAATATTCAAATCATCAAATCTTCAAATTATCAAATTTTCAAATTGTATTTTTGCATTTTCAAATTTTCAAATCTTCAAATCATCAAATTTAAAAAAAACTTATGCCAAAATTCACACGTGAAGATGCCCTGAACTATCACGCAATGGGCAAACCGGGAAAAATTGAAGTAGTGCCGACAAAGCCGTACAGCACGCAACTTGACCTTTCGCTTGCATATTCGCCCGGCGTGGCTGAGCCTTGCCTCGAAATTGAAAAAGACGCGCACAAAGCCTACGACTACACCTCGAAAGGCAATCTTGTGGCGGTAATTTCCAACGGCACCGCCGTACTCGGACTTGGCAACATCGGCGCAATGGCGGGAAAGCCCGTTATGGAAGGTAAAGGACTTTTGTTCAAAATTTTCGCAGGAATTGACGTTTTTGATATTGAAATCAACGAAAAAAATCCACAGAAATTTATCGAAACCGTTAAAGCAATTTCGCCAACTTTCGGCGGAATAAATTTAGAAGACATCAAAGCACCCGAATGTTTTGAGATTGAGGAAACTCTCAAACGCGAACTTGATATTCCGCTAATGCACGATGACCAGCACGGTACAGCGATTATTTCGGCAGCAGGCTTGCTCAACGCGCTCGAAATTATCGGTAAAAAAATAGAAAACGTGCGCATTGTGGTAAATGGTGCAGGAGCGGCGGCAAATTCCTGCACATTATTATATATGGCTCTCGGTGCAAAGTTGGAAAATATTGTGATGCTCGACTCAAAGGGCGTTATTTCTAACAAAAGAACAGATTTGAACAACCGAAAAAAGCCGTTTGCCACCAGCCGCGAAATTTCTACGCTCACAGAGGCAATCAAAGATGCTGACGTGTTTGTAGGGCTGTCGGTGGCTGATGTGCTGACCAAAGATATGGTGCGGTCAATGAATGTTAATCCGATTGTGTTTGCGCTGGCAAATCCGAACCCTGAAATTTCTTACGAAAATGCGATGTCCGCCCGCAACGACATAATTTTTGCCACAGGACGCAGCGATTACCCTAATCAAATCAACAATGTGCTGGGCTTTCCGTACATTTTTCGCGGTGCGCTGGATTGCCGAGCCGCAAAAATCAACGAGGCAATGAAACTCGCTGCTGTAAAGGCACTTGCCGAACTTGCCAAACAGCCCGTACCCGACATTGTGAATGCTGCTTACAGCATAAAAAAACTGAAATTCGGCAAAGAATATATTGTGCCTAAACCGCTTGACCCGCGTCTTTTGGGCGTAGTTTCGCCCGCTGTAGCAAAGGCTGCAATGGAGAGCGGCATTGCGCAAAAACCGATAAAGGATTGGGAAAATTACGCTCTTTCGCTGCAAAAAATTATGGGGCAGGACAATTCGCTTATGCGCCGAATTTACGATGTCGCCCGCAGCAAGCCAAAAAAGGTTGTCTTTGCAGAATCGGGGCATATCAATATGCTGCAAGCCGCTTCCCGCGCGTTTTCGGAAAGAATTTGCATGCCGATTTTGCTTGGAAATGAAGAAAAAATTGCAAATATCGCAGCCGAAAACGACATTAACTTGGACGGAATAGAAATTATTAACCTCCGCCACGACCGCGAGGAGGCGCGTAGAGTGATGTTCGCCGAAAAACTTTCGCAAAAACTTGCCCGCAAAGGAATGAATTATAACGAGGCTTACGATAAAATGTTCGACAGAAATTATTTTGGAATGATGCTTGTGGAATGCGGAATGGCGGACGCGCTAATTACGGGCGTTTATACAAAATATTCCGACACAATTCAGGCTGCGCAGGAGGTTATAGGAATGCGCGAAGGAGTGGAAACCATTGCCGCAATGAATATTTTAAGCACGAAAAAAGGTAATTTCTTTGTTGCCGACACGCATTTTAATAGAAATCCCAACGAGGCGAAACTCGCTGATATTGCACGTCTTACACACGACACAATTTTGCGTTTTATTCACATTGAGCCTGTTATGGCAATGGTTGCGGCATCGAATTTTGGGCAGGAAACCGACGGCGTGCCCGCCAATGTTGCCGATGTTGTGAAAATATTGCACTGCGAAAATCCTGAAATCATAATTGACGGCGAAATGCAGGTAAATTTTGCCTTAAACAAGCAACTTCGAGACGAAAAATACCCATTCACCCGCCTCAAAGGCAAAGAGGTGAATACGCTGATTTTCCCAACGGTAACTTCGGCGAATATCGCCTACAAAATGCTGCTCGAAATGGGCGGCTGCGAAAGTTTTGGACCAATTCAAATGGGTTTAAACAAACCGATACACATTCTTGATGTGGAAAGTTCTGTCCGTTCAATCGTAAATATGACTGCGCTCGCGGTATATGATGCAGTGCTGTCGAACCCCTGACCTGCGGTTGTCCCCTTTGTCAAAGGGAATTTTTTTTGCAAAAAAAATAAAAGGCAGTATGAATACCTTTTATTCAAAATAACACAACTACAAAAAATTATTTATTTGCCCAATAGTCCAAAAAGTCCTGTGAGAACGTTTGCAGCATTGTTTGCTGTCGAAGTTGAAACACTCTGGTTTTGGGCTGCATTTGCAAGTCCTGCCAAGTCTAAACCTGAGGTTGTCAATGCGTTTAAAATTCCACTTAGATTGTTTGAATTAACGTTTTGTTGTGAACCTAACAATGCGCCTTTTGCAAAATCTGCATAAAACGTCTTGTTGTTGATGTTTTGCTTGATTTGCGTTGCGCTGTTTGCCAGCATATAAACGTTCAACAAGGTCATTGGGTCTTTAAAATCAACTTTTTTCGTACTTTTGTATGACGAATAAAGTGCCATCAGCGCAGTGCCGAAAGATTGACCTGTGGTGTAAGCAGGTGATACAGTTGATGCCGCAGGGCGCGATGAGTTGCTGCTTGGCGATGTTGTGCCGCACGCTGCAAAGAAAATAAATCCTGCCAAAACTACGGCTGCTAAACTAAATGTTGCTTTCATTTTTTATATTTTTTTTTTTTTTTTGATTGCTTAATAATTTATTTTAACTAAAAAATATTAATTTTAAGATTTTTAGAGAAGTAAAATTTATAACAATATTAAGACAGCAAAAATTATGCCAATCAATAATGGAAAAGTATTATTTTTGACTATTTTAACTGTTTTTGTAAATAAATAACCAAACTCTTAATCTCTTTTTAAATAAAATGGGACTTCTAAAATTTAACTTATTTGTAAATCAAAATTCAAAATTCAAAATTCAAAATTCAATTTGAAGATTTGAAGATTTGAGGATTTGAAGATTTGAAAATTTGAAAATGCAAAATGCAAAATACAAAATATAATTAACAATTAATAATTTTTTTTAAAATTGAATTTTCAAATCCTCAAATTGTATTTTCAAATTGTATTTTTGTATTTTCAAATTTTCAAATTAAATTGAAAAAGAATCAAAAGAAAAACGGTAATTTTTAGAAGTCCCCTTAATTATTATGACTAAAAATGCAGTACTCTGTCATTGTGGGCTACAACCCGCAATCTCATTGTTTTTTTTGATGTCATTGAGGTTTTGCCCTGCAATTTTTTCAAGCGCGATGTTGAATTTCAGTGAAGTTTCGCCTGCGTAATATTGTTTATCGCCGTTATAGAACGATTCATCTACGAAAACGATATTGGCGGCAGTGTCTTTGTAAATTTTATTTTTGTCAATAAAATATAATCGGTAATTGTCTGATAAATAAGGAGTTGCCTCATTATTTTCTACTTCAAAATATCCATTTCTATCTGTTTGCGCCGAGTCCGTTTTAATTTCGGAATTATTTGCTGAAATTTCATACATAAAGACAGTGATATTTTCAAGTTTTTCACTTGATTCATAGTCGGTTACATTACCGTAAATCATATATGTAGCCTTTTGATATTCGCTTGCCATCGGGGCTTTGCCACAACCAAAAATCACAAAATATGCCGAAATGATATAAAAAATATGCTTGATTTTCATAAGAATGTCTGTAAATTTTTTCGCTGCAAAATTACAAAAAAATCATTACCTTTGCAAAACTTAAAATTTCAATATAAAAAACACAATATTTAATATAAAAGCAGCGTTAAATATATCAATGAAAAAAATAGGTTTAATCATAATTTTGCTTTTGAATTTTCTGTCTTTAAAGGCGCAACTCAACACTGATAAAATTTTTAATGTTGGGGCAAACGCACTCTATTTTAAAGACTATATGCTTGCTATTCAATACTTTAACCAAATAATAAAAGTTAAACCATACCTTACTCAACCTCTGCTTTACCGCGCAATCGCAAAGATAAATTTAGAAGATTACACAGGCGCGCTTGCCGATTTAGACAATGTAATTGCAAAAAATGAGTTTATTCCGATGGCCTATTATGCACGCGGATTTGTCTATAATCGGCTTGAAAAATATGATTTGGCGGAAAAAGATTTGACAAAAGCGTTGGAATTTAGCCCCGAAAATACCACTTTTTTACTCTTGCGGCTGGAAGCATTGAATGAGCAGAAAAAATATGAACAGGAGTTGCGCGACTTGGATTTTTTGAGTGCGAAACTTGGAAAATTGCCCGAACTCGCCCTCACAAAAGGGCAAACGCTTATTCTTTCGGGCGACACTATCGGCGCGTTTGACGTGATGAATGACCTCGTAAAAAACGACAGCCTTGACTTTAATTCTTGGGGTGGGCGAGCATTTGTAAATATGCTTTTAAACAAAAAAGACAGCGCGTTAGCCGATTATAATCAGGCAGTCAGGTTAAATTCTAACAATCTCTCGCATTTTATAAATCGCGGTATTTTGCTTTATGAAAAGAAAAATTATCGCGGCGCACTTGCCGATTACGACAAGGCGATTACGCTTTCGCCACAGAATGAGCAGGCTCTTTTTAACCGTTCGCTTTTACGGACAGAAATTGGCGATTACAACAACGCGCTAAATGATTTGAACGAAGTTTTAAAAATCAATCCAACTCTCTATGAGGCTGTGTATCAACGTGCTATGATAAACAGCGCGCTCGGAAAAAATGCTGATGCACTTGCCGATTTTTCTAAAATAATTGAGCGTTACCCCGAATTTATTCCCGCTTATTACGGTCGCGCCAACGCTTATGAGCAAAACCGCAACAAAAAAGCGGCTTACGAAGATATGCAGGCGGTTATTAGGATTGAAGAAAACCGCAAGAAAAATCAGGGCAAAGAAAAACCGCAAGAGCCTGATACTGAGGTAAAAGTGGCGCAGTCGGAAAGTTCTGTAAGTAGTTGGTGGAAACTTTTTGCCTCCTCGCAATCTGAAAGCGAAGACGACAGCCGTTACAAAAATAATCTGCTGCGTGGCAATATTCAAAACCGCGATGCAGAGGCAGAATTGCAGGGTGATTTTGTGCTTTCTCCCTACAAAAAAGACGATGCCACAGCGCGAAATTACTATTTTCAGCCGCTTGCCCAACTCAACCGTCAAAACAGAGAGATGCTGTTAAGACTTGTAAATCAGGAAGTTGCGCTTACTGATGCGTTGATAAATTATCATTTCAAAATGATTGATAATTTATCTGAAAAATTACAAAAAGAGTCTGAAAACGCGAATATTTATTTTCTAAGAGGAATAAATTATGCGCTTGTGCAGGATTTCAACAGTGCGATAGCCGATTTTTCGGCGGCAATTTTTCTGAAATCCGATGCCGTTTTCTATTTTTGCCGCGCCGTTGTTCGCCACAAACAACTCGAAGTGTCGATTGGCGGTGTAATTGTGGAAAATAATACCGACAACGGTAAAGATGCGGCGAAAGACGCAACGCACCACGTTTCTACGTTGCCCGAAAAACAATGCGAAATGATAATCCGCGACTATGACAAGGCGATTGAACTTGCGCCCGATTTTTCGTTTGCGTGGTTCAATCGCGGAAATATTCTCTGTTCATCGAAAGATTACAAGGCTGCAATCGCGAATTACAGCAACGCGCTCAACATTGACCGCGATTTTGCAGAAGCCTATTTCAACCGCGCCCTCACTTTTATCTACATCGGCGACACCGACAAAGGCATTGCCGACCTTAGCAAAGCGGGCGAATTGGGCATTTATCAGGCTTATAATTTGTTGAAAAAACTAAGAAAATAGATAAAATTATGTCAAATAAATACATTCTCAACTTCCTGCGGGAATTGAATGAAAACAATAACCGCGAATGGTTTGCTGCAAATAAGGAAACTTACAATATTGCAGTCGATTTTTTCAAAAAAGAGGTAGCGGAGTTGATAGTCAAAATATCGCAATTCGACCCTGAAATAAAGTATCTTACACCCGAAAATTGTGTGTTTCGGATTTACCGCGACATTCGTTTTTCGCCCGACAAAACGCCTTATAAAACGCATTTCGGGGCGTATATGGCGGCGGGAGGCGGACGAAAAAGTCCGTTGGCAGGCTACTATTTTCACTTTGCGCACAACGAGGTCTTTCTTAGCGGCGGCATCTATTGCCCCGAAAAAGACACGCTTAAAGCAGTCCGCAAAGCAATTGACGCCAATTTTGACGAACTAAACGAAATAGCTTCTTTCCCTGATTTCAAAAAATATTTCGACAAAATTATACCCTTTGAGCAGACTTTGTCGAAAGTGCCTGCGGGCTTTTCTGCCGACTCGCCCGCTGCTGAATGGCTGAAATTCAAGAACTTCGGTATACATCATTTTATTGATGAGCAAACTCTTTGTAACGAAAATTTTACCGATTATGCAGCAAAAGTTTTCGCTGCAATGAAAAATTTTAACGAGTTTTTTAATGAAATAATTAGAGAAATTAAACGGTAAAATCATATTTGCACCTCGAATGACTAACCCCGTAATCATATTAGGCATAGAATCTTCGTGCGATGATACTTCGGCGGCGGTGCTGGCTGACGGCATTTTGCTGTCTAACGTAACCGCCTCGCAATCGGTACATCAGAAGTACGGCGGTGTTGTGCCAGAACTTGCATCGCGAGCGCATCAGCAAAACATAATCCCTGTGGTTGATGCTGCAATTCAGCAGGCGGGCATTTCTAAAACCGACATTTCGGCAACGGCTTTTACTTTGGGACCTGGCTTGCTTGGCTCGCTGCTGGTGGGAACAAGTTTTGCAAAAAGTTTCGCAACCGCGCTCAACATTCCGATTATTGAAGTAAATCATTTGCAGGCGCACGTTTTGGCGCATTTTATCGCAGAAAAAGACTCGGATTTTAACCCGCCGAAGTTTCCGTTTCTCTGCTTGCTGGTATCGGGCGGAAATTCGCAAATAATTTTGGCGAAAAACTACAACGATTTTGAGGTTGCAGGTCAAACCATTGACGATGCAGCGGGTGAGGCGTTTGACAAATGCGCCAAAATTATGAATTTGCCCTACCCTGGCGGTCCTTTGGTTGATAAACTCGCAAAAGAGGGCAACGCAGAGGCTTTCAAGTTCGCTAAGCCGAACATTGCGGGCTACGACTACTCTTTTAGCGGACTAAAAACATCTTTTCTCTATTTTTTGCGCGGCAAAACTGCCGAAAATCCTGATTTTATCGAGCAAAACAAAGCCGATTTATGCGCCTCGCTGCAAAAAACAATTATTGATATTTTAATGAATAAATTGATTTTGGCTGCTAAAAACTTGAATATCAATCAAATAGCGGTTGCAGGAGGAGTTTCTGCAAATTCGGGTTTGAGAAATGTCTTTGTGGAATGTGGCGCGAAATTCGGTTGGCAGACGTTTATTCCTAAATTTTCTTTCACCACCGACAACGCCGCAATGGTGGCAATTTCGGGGCATTTTAAATATATAAACGGTGATTTCGGCGATATTTCAAAACCGCCGTTTGCAAGAACGATGATTTAAAAGATAAAAAACTAAAAAATAAGAGTTTGTTTAAATTTTAGACAAATATTGTTCATACCCTGTCATTGTATTTTCTAAAATCAACAAAGTTTCTTATATACAAAGATAATAATTTTTAGGCAAATATAAGGGTATTCATAAAAAAATAAAATGAAAGTTTTAATCACTGCGGGCGCGACTTATGAGCGGATTGACCCTGTGCGTTTTATTGGAAATTACAGCACAGGGAAAATGGGATTTGCGCTTGCCGAAACTTGCGCCGAGCACGGTTTTGAAGTTGTTTTGATTGCAGGAAAAGTAAATTTGCAAACGCAACACGCTGGTATTCAGCGGATTGATGTAGAGAGCGCAGAGGAAATGTACAACGCAGTAATGGAAAATTTTACCGATTGCGATATTGCAATTTGGTGCGCTGCTGTGGCTGATTTTACGCCCGAAAAAGTTTATTCCGAAAAGGTAAAACGCGGACAAGACGATTTAATTATTCGCCTGAAACCGACAAAAGATATTGCAGCAGCGGCAGGAAAAATAAAGCGCGAAAATCAAATTCTTATCGGATTTGCGCTTGAAACCAACAACGAGGAACTCAATGCGCTCAGCAAAATGCAGCGCAAAAATCTTGATATGATTGTGCTTAACTCGCTCAAAGACAGCGGCGCGGGTTTTGGCTGCGACACAAATAAAGTTACTGTTTTTAAAAAAAACGGCGAAAAAATTTCTTTGCCTTTGATGTCGAAAAAAGAAGTTGCGGAAGAAGTTGTGAAAGAAATAGAAAATATTAGTACCTTTGCGCCAAAAAAAAAGTAGAGCAAAATGTCTTTGCTCTTTGATTCTTTATTCTAAAAAATGAAAGATTTTTTCAAAAATATAAAACAAACTCTTGCGCCGTTCAAAGGCATAATTCTGTTTTTGGCGGCGATGTTTGGGGCTAATATCTTGTGGAAATTAACCATTATCGGCGAGGAGGATGCTGACTTGGTGCTGCTTTTCAACAGATTTGATATTTCCGCGTTCTTTCTTGCAGCAAGCAGGCACGTTGCGCAAGTGGTCTATTTTTTTGCGCATATCTTTGAAAACAGCCTTGCGCTCTACGACAAAACGATACTTTATCCCGACAATCACGGCGTTTTCATAATTTGGGGCTGCACAGGAATAAAGCAGAGTTTCATTTTTCTTGCGGTAATGCTTGTTGCGCGCGGCGACTGGCAAAAAAAATTGTGGTTTATTCCGCTCGGACTCGTGCTTTGCTATGTGATAAACATCGTGCGGATTATGGCTATCGTGCTGATAGTAGAAAAGCACCCCGAACTTTTTAAATTATTCCACACCTGCATTTTCAAATATATATACTATGGTTTGATATTTTTGATATGGCTTTGGTGGGAGGAGGTTTTGGTTAAAAAGAAAATTAATCCACAGATTAATACAAATAAAATAGAGGGCAAATAATGCAATGACAGGAAATAAATAATATTTATCTAAAATTCAAACAGTTTTTTTATAAAAATAAATACAAAAATGAATAAATTAAGGTTAAAAAAAAGAGTTTTAATAATGATTTTACCGCTTTTGTCTTTGGCGGTTTTTGCGCAGGAAAAGCCCAAAAGCAAACTTGCTTACAGTGGTTTTTCGGGCGGAATGATGGTGCATACAGGTTTTGTGCAGAGCGGTGAATTTTCGCTGAAAAACGATGACGGCACACTCGCCAAAACGATGAGGTTTAGCGGCGCGGCGTTTGGCATCGGCGGACAGGCGCGGGTGCATCTCGGCAAACATTTAAGAGTTGGCACAGAGGGTTACGTGTCGGACTATTTTTACGAGAATAAAAGTTACACATCGCTTGGCTGGGGCGGACTTTTGGCGGACTGTGCATGGGAAATTAAGCGTTTTACGCTTTTTGCAGGCGGCACTTTTGGCGGTGGTGCCCAAAAAAACTTGACAATACTTAAAAAGCCCGCAGACGGTTACGAGGGTTTTGATTTAGACGACAAAATTTCGTACAGGAAATACAGTTTTCTCTGCGCTGTGCCTTTTGCGGGCGCGGAATTTGCACTTACAAAAAAAATCCATCTTGTACTCAAAGTTGATTATATTTTCAATATTTCCAATCCGCAGCCTGATTTTAACACAGGAACAAGAATTTATTTCGGATTTTCGTTTTGTCGATAAAATTATTAATTTGAAAATTTGAGGCTTTGAAATTAAAATCCCAAAATTTTCAAATTTTCAAATTGTATTTTCAAATTGTATTTTTGCATTTTCAAATCCTCAAATCCTCAAATTTTCAAATTGTATTTTTATGCGTTTGTGTATAATCGAAAATTTTATGTTATCTTTGCATTTTAAAAAAACACCTTAATCTTAATTTTTATTATGACTAATAGACAAAAAATGTTTCCTAATATTGCCGATGAACAGTGGAATAATTGGCATTGGCAGGTGCAAAACCGCATTGAAACTCTTGAACAACTCAAAAAATACATCGCGCTCACTGACGAAGAGGAGGCAGGAATAAAAAAATCGCTCGAAACGTTCAGAATGGCGATTACGCCTTATTACTTGTCGCTGATTGATACCGAAAATCCGCATTGTCCTGTGCGCAGGCAAGCAATTCCAACTGCTGCGGAAACGCACCAAACGGCAGCAGATTTGCTTGACCCGCTGCACGAAGACGAGGACTCGCCCGCGCCCAACCTCACGCACCGCTACCCCGACAGAGTGCTTTTTCTTATAACAGATATGTGTTCGATGTATTGCAGGCATTGCACACGCCGCCGTTTTGCAGGTCATACCGACACTTCCTCGCCTGAGGAAAATATCGAAAAAGCGTTGGATTACATCAAAAAAACAACGCAAGTCCGAGACGTGCTGCTTTCGGGCGGCGATGCGCTAATGATTTCTGACAGCAAACTCGAAAGCATTATCAAACGGCTGCGCGAAATCCCTCACGTTGAAATTATAAGAATAGGCACACGTACGCCTGTGGTTTGTCCGCAACGAATTACTAACGAGTTGGTTGAAATGCTCAAAAAACACCACCCGATTTGGGTAAATACACATTTTAACCACCCGCAAGAAATTACTGAGGAAAGTATAAAAGCGTGTGAAAAAATGGCAAATGCAGGTATTCCGCTCGGCAATCAAAGTGTTTTGTTGCGCGGAATTAACGACTGCACACACATTATGAAACGCCTTGTGCAGCAACTTGTAAAAATCCGCGTGCGCCCATACTACATCTATCAATGCGATTTGTCGATGGGTTTAGAGCATTTCCGCACACCTGTGTCGAAAGGAATTGAGATTATCGAAAATCTGCGGGGACACGTTTCGGGCTACGCTGTGCCTACCTTTGTGGTTGATGCGCCAGGAGGAGGAGGAAAAATCCCCGTAATGCCGACTTATCTGATTTCGCAAAGTCCTGATAAGGTTGTTTTGCGTAATTTTGAAGGCGTTATCACAACCTATTCGCAGCCAACAGACTATAAAAACTGTGAGTGTGCAGAATGTCAGCAAAAACTTCATAATCAGGGAATTGCAGAATTATTAAGCGGTAATAAACTCAGCATTGAACCAATTACGCTGGAACGCAGAGAGAGAAAACAGAGTAAAAATTGAAAATTCAAAAATACAATTTGAAAATTTGAAAATGCAAAATGCAATTTGAGGATTTGGAAATTTTAATTTCAAATCCTCAAATCCTCAAATTTTCAAATTGTATTTTTGCATTTTGCATTTTCAAATCTTCAAATTCTCAAATCTTCAAATCTTTTAGTTTCTTTTATTTTTTCACAAATTTCATTACCTGTCCGCCTGCTTGCAGCATATAAATGCCGTTTGACAATGAGGAAACATCTATTGCGCCATTGTTCATTTGCGCCGAAACAGTGCGACCCGAAATATCAAAAATCCTTACATTTTCATTTTCGCTTACACCGCTGATATACAGAATATCTGTTGCGGGATTGGGAAAAAGATAGATTTGAGAAGTTGAAATAGTTGAGGTTTCGGTAATGATAAATGGATTTGTTACTTCGGCGTCCTCTGCCAATGTTGTAAAAGACAACTCATACGTTTGTGATTGGTTGTTTTTGTTATCAACAACAGTAATATCAAATCTGTATGACGTTTCAGCCGTAAGATCTTCTATTTTAAAGATTTTGTTCACAGGCATATTCTCGCCTAATGTAAATACAGTGTCTATATCTGCTGCCATAACTGCGCGAAGTCTTGGTGCTTGCTCCTGTGCAGTTAGTACATAACCCTCAAATGTAACGCTTGCGATATCGTGAGTACTTTTAATATTCAGCCAAATATCTGCGTAAGTGTCCGCTAATTCTGTAATAGAATTTCCTGCACGTATTTCAAACAGATTATATTCTGCATTTGCAATATACGGATAAATATCGCAGTTGTTTTCGCCTACTATGAAGGTTTTATTCCAAGCATCAATATAGCAGTTGACGTTATTGCCGTAGTTGGTGTAGCCAGATGTAGTCCAGACCAAAGTAGCACCTGTTGGCGTATAAGTAATTATATCGCCTTTTGTTAAAGGAGTATTGAAATTAATTGTAATAGTATGCGCATCAACTTGTTGGCGAGTTAGCGTACTTGTGGGAGCATTGCCGTTTATCAAAAATCTTTCAACATGCAGCGCGCCGCCATTCCAAGTTGCATCTCCTGTAATATCGTAAGGCGCAATGGTATAAATGAGCGTAGTGCTGTCCTCATTTATGCTGATATTTACCAATGCAGGAGTTATCAATTCTGCATCGCCGCCCTGTGTTATAACATACGAGCAATATTCAGAGAAATCAGTATAAGTCAAATCTACAATTTTTAAGGGGTTTTCTAAACCGCCTCCGCTAACAGCAATATGATTTCCCAGACCGTTAATCCAAGTAACCGTTACGGTTGTATTGGGGATTAAACCGTTAATTGGGCTAAATATCTCAGGCTCAACAGTGTAGCCTGCGGGAACGCTTAATGACATATCGCTTGCAATATTTTCTCCTGACAGAATAAATGTTTTTATGCTTGCATAACGAGAAAAAGACAAACTGTTATTTTCAATAGTAATTTCAGGCATTTTAGGAGTTGTGTATGAAGAAGTTATTTCCAATGTATCAGAATTGCCTGCCAAGTCAAAAGCGATAACGGAAAAATTGTATTCTTCTTCAGCAGTTAATCCATTAAACAAATAAGTCGCTGTGCCGTTTGGCGTTTTTGCAGGCAAAGTTTGTTCGTAACTGTTTTCCTCGTCAATCAATTTAATTTGAGCAACGCCGATATTGTCGATTGCATTTACTTCTATGCTGACGCCCCATGCCTTTGTATCGCCTATGATTTCAGCAGATAGTATTTCGGGCGGAGTGGTTTCTGCACAGGTTGTTCCATAAACATAGTTTGTAAAAAAAGTTCCTGTATTGTAAGTGCCGTTAGAGTAAGTGCCTGCATTCCATTCAACAGTTCCATTATAACTGATTAGTGTGCCTTTTGGAATAGTTACGCCTGATATTGGGCGGAAAACTTGCGGATTTTCAACAACACCGCTAACTTTGGTAAGAATACCGTTAACGCCTGCCACTATCCAACCGCTTACATTAATGCCGGCGGCTCTATATGTACTACCATTTAGAGTTACTTTAATATCGCCATTTTCATCAGTTTCAACAGTGAAATTGTTACCACCATTGCCTCCTGATACATAAGTTCCGCAATAAATTGAAAGCGGCAAGTCGATTATATTAATATTGGCACTGTTTGTCCAATCGGCAGGAGTAGAGGCGTCTGAATTGGTATAAACGCCGTCGCTGTCTTCTGCGGTTACGGTTACGGTAAAATTGCCGTTAAGAGCAAACGAGATTTCATTGCCACTATCATCTACATTCACAGTTTTTACTAATACTGTACCTGTACCTGTACCTGCATATATTTTTACAATATAAATCTCTGCATCTGCAACAGGAGTAAATGTCAAGATATTATCGTTATCTACTGCAACGTCTGTCGGCGCGTCAAGTTTTGAGGAATATACGCCTGTGCAGTTTGTGCCGTAAGTGTAACCATCGGGTGCAGGAACTACCGCATAAGTATTGTTACATGTGGTGGTAACACTATTAAAACTGAATGAAGGCCACAAATTATTGCCGTCTCCAGAAGGAGTATCCTCATTTGTTTTGTATTCAATTAGACCGCTGAATTTAATGGTCGTTCCTGCGGGAATAGTTTGTATTTGTATAGGAGTTAAAATTACTTTCTTTTTGTCCGTGCTAATCGTTTTTGTAAAATAAGTCCCAAAAGCCAAGTTATTATTTAGCGAAAATCCGCTTGTAGCCATACCATTATTACCGCGAAAGACAGCATACTTGTAAGCATTATCTGCTGCAACATTATCTGGGTGCGGTTTAATGGTAATTTCTACATTTCCATTTGCAACCGTTTCCCAAGAAAACAGCACCCACCCCTCTTGGCTTGGACTAGGGTCAACACCGTTACACGCTGTTCCATAAGCAGGTTCCCAAGCCCAATCACAGATTTCGGATACAGCATTTTCGCTTGTTACCTGATTGGTTTTTAAATTGTAGGTAACTTTTACTAAATTTTCTGTGGCATTTACAGGAACATTAAGCACTTGTAATTTTAAACTGCCTGGTTTGCCTCCAGATGGAAAATCGTTGTATTCTGTTTGCGTAGCGGTAATATCAGCACCATACAACGAAACTGTCCGTGCTCCTGTAAAAGAAACAATCGCCTCATACATAAAAGCGTTTTTTTTTGTCATCAGAATGCCGCTGCCTGCACCGTTTGGCACAATCCAAATATTTCCGTCAGGCAAAATAACGGTAAAATTTGAATACATACCCAAAGGGTCAGTCCATTTTGCAGATGCCCTTACAACAGTTTGGTTACTTAAAGCAGGCGAAAAATCGCTAAAACCAAGTTGTTGTCCTGTAAGGTTTGTACCTGCTACGTCCTGTCCCAACGTAAACCAAGTTTTTGCGCCTTCAAACTGAACAGCATAAATGTCCCACGCTTCCGTAGTTTCGTAACCGTCTGTGTAGTATGTTTGAGATGTAAAACCGCCGTCTGGATCAGTCCATCCTTCTGCTTTAAATCCCCACGCACCAGCGTTTTGTACGCCTAAAAACAGCAGCATTACCGCTGCTAAAAATAAAGAATTAATGTGTTTCATAATACTAAATTTGTGTTTTTAAAAGATGATTTTTTTTTATATAAATAAATTAATTAGATTTTTTTTTGTGTTTAAATTTTTTTTCTTTCTGGCTAATAGCCAGAAAGAAAAAGAGTACTCTTTTTCTTTTTTTTTAAAAAATTTTTTTTAAAAATTCTGTGTTTTTCTGTGTTTCTCTGTGAAAATAAATCATTATACAGAGAAAACAAAAAAAATACTTACATCTCATTTGTAAAACTCTCAAAATTAAAAGTTTTTGTACTCTTAATTTTTAGTTTCTTTTATTTTAAAAAAAATATTATTTCCACCATGCAAAATTAATAACAATTTTTGTGTATGCGAAAAATTGTTACACACATATTAATTATAAGTGTATTTTTGTAGTAATAAAAAAGCGCAAATACACACAAAACATAAATAGTTTTTATGTTTTATAACATATTTTTATAAATTACAAATTCTCGCCAGCGGTTTTTTGGGGCTTCAATTACACTCAGCCTCCTAACGAAAAAATAAAAAAAAGTTTTTTACAATACAAATCGAACAGACAAATTTGTATCGCAACAGGCTGCACCACACGCTGCAACGTTTTTGTCGCAGTCGTACCGTTTTTGCAATAATTTTTATTTTTTATTTTTTATTTTTTTTTTCGGAAACCACCCTTTTTCGACTCTCTTTTTTTGTTCAAAAAGTTCTCCTATACCCCAAAGTGCAGAAAAAGCGAATACTCCACAAAACGATGAAACAATATTATTCTTAATAAACAGCGAGAGAATTACCCCCACAATACCCGCAATAAGAAAAATCCACCAAATTTTTACGCCAAAATAATATTCACCTTTGACAACAAGCGGGTGGAAAACGCCGATTATTAAAAGCGTGCAAACGCCTATAATTAAACCTGTAAAATTCATTTTTGTATTTTTTTTTAGGGCGCAAAATTACTTATATTTTATGAAACTGCAAAATATTAATTTCGCTTACTTTATCAATGGTTTCAATCAAATCAAGCGAAAAACTGTGCGGCATACTTTCGCTTTCAATCAAGCCCAAGTCGATGCAGCGCATTGTTTCGGCTGCCTCATAGTTGTAGCCGTTGCCGATGTTTTCAACGGAAATTTTTGTGCGCTTGCCGTAATTGTTGCGCAGCGTTATCGTGGTTGGCGCGTGAAAAGAACGTTCCAAAATCAACGTGCCTTTTTCGCCGAAAACCTTTGCATTATTGTCGTAACAAACTTCAAAAGATGATGACAAACAACTGATTTCGTGATTTTTATGCGAGAAATTCATTACCGTTGTCCAATCTGCTCCTGTGGGCGCGGGAACTGACATAACCTGAATTTTTTCAGGTTTTCCAAACAAGTATAATGAAAGAAAAATCGGGTAAATTCCAATATCAGGCACAGAGCCGCCGCCGAGTTCGAGCGCATAAACGCGGTTTTTTTCGTCAAATTCTTTGTAAAAACCAAACGAGCAATTAAGTTGCCGAACTTTGCCCAGAATCCCGCTCTCAACCTGCTTTTTATATTCAATCATTGACGGAATAAACCTGCTCCACAACGCTTCCATCAAAAAAACATTGCGCTTGCGGGCGGTTTCTATCATATCCTTAACTTGCTGATAGTTGGAGGCAAATGGTTTTTCGCAAAGCACCGCTTTATTGTGTTCAAGGCAGAGCAAAGTATGCTCAAAATGCAGATTATTTGTGGTTGCAACATAAACAATGTCCAAGTCTTTGTCCTCAACCATAGATTTATACGAATAAAAAGCCTTTTCAAAACCGAACTCGGCTTTAAAATTGTCCGCTCTTTCCTGCGATGTAGAAGCAACCGCATACAGATTTGCATTCGGCAGAAGGCGCAACCCGTCAATAAATTTTTTCGCAATATGACCTGCGCCGATAATTCCCCATTTGTATTTTTTCATATTTTTTAATTTGTTTTCAACCACGAACCTTACTGACTACTTTTCAGTTTTTAGTTTGGTGGGTTGGGTTTTGGTTTCGCTCAATCATCTGTACTGTCAATGTTCTACGCAGTCATTGAGCGAAGCCTAAATTACATTAACTTTCAATTTTCAATTTTTAACTTTGGTTCTACCGTAACGATTTATCATTTGATTTTCAAAGAAAATTAGAATAAAAAAATTCTTATTTTTCTATTTTCCAATATTCGTAATACCTCATAAACGCCTCGAACAGCATCTCTGCAATTTTGTCTGCACCTTTGGGCGTGAAGTGAATGTAGTCGGGCGCGGCAAGAGCGGGCTTTTCCTTTACCCAATGAAGCATTGAGTTGTGTCCGCCCATAACGGAGTACATATCCCAAAATGCTGCGCCGTTGCGGTTGGCGGTAGTTTTCATTGCCTCCACCATTTCGGACAAAAGCGGGTAGGTTTGGAGTTTTCCACGCACTTTTTTTGACATATCGGCGGGACCAATCAGCACGATTTTCGCTTGCGGACAAATTTTTTGCCAATGCAAAATCTGTTTTTCGAGCATTTGCATATATTCGTCAATATTTTTTTGACTTGAAATTGACGGCATTGTATTTCCGCCGAATTCAAGAAAAATTAGTCTTACATTAAGATTTTTTAACATAAAAATGGTAGAAACAGTGTCTATCGCCGAAAAATATGTACCCGAACTGCCTCGAATAGGAATATTATCTACCGTCACTCCGTATTTTCCATCAAGCGAAATACCTGATATTTCGGCATTTCCTGTAAAATTCAGCGCGCAATTTTTCACGCTGTCCGCAAAATTCCATTCCAAAACAGACGGAAAAATGCTCTTTTTTTGCAATGTTTTTGTATTGGAAAAATTTTTTGCAGTAAGTTTTGCAGAAAAATTTGCAGAATTTCTACTGACGAAAACCCTAACTTTTGTCCATTTTTTAGTATTTTCAAATGTGCGCGAGTAGTTGCGGGCGTGGAACGAGACCGTTCCGCTGCCATTTACCTGCGCCGTCTGCCCAAGCACGCCGTAGCGCGAATGTCCTGCACTGCTTTTGTGCATGCCTTCAATAATGTGCCGTTTGATGTTTTCCGATGCGCTTTGTCCGATTGCTGCTGAGGGAATAGGCTGAACAGCGGGCAAAAGTCCTGCCCCGATGCCGCCGAATTTCTCTTGTAAATGCTGCCGAAAATAGCCCGTAATCCTGTCCTCCTCAATCTGCGAATCACCGTAATGCAAAATATGCACTATTGCGCTGTCCTCGCGGCAATTTTCCATTGCTGCAAACACAGGCGCAAAAAAATTCAGGTCGTTTTTGGGCAAATAAAATCGTGCAGAGTGCGTTGTAAAAAACTTTTTCAGGAATAAAACAGTATCGTTGCGCGCCTCGTCGGCAGCCTTTTGAACGGAGTCATTGAATTGCTGTATTTTTAAACTTTCCTCCAAAATCTGCATCTTTTCTAATACGGAAACGCTTTTTTCGCGCGTCAAAATATCTTCCAAAGTTGGAAAAAAGAGCCGCCTGTCAAAAAATTTTACGCCCTCTTTTGGAAAAAACATTGCTGTAAGCGCAAGCAAAAATATTACTAAAAATATGAATATCAGGGATTTAGATACTTTCATTAGAATTTTTTATAGATATGCAAAGGTACGAATTTTTTTTTGTACCTTTGTACTTTATCTGAGTAACAAAGTATTAGAAAATGTCAAAGAATAAAAAAAAATTTTTGAAGATTGTTTTTTTTTCGGCGGGGACAATGGTTTTTCTGCTGGTTTTGCCGTTTATTTTGCTGAGCATCAACCCGATACAAAATTTTGTTGCGCAAAAAGTTATTGAAAACCTGTCGGAAACGCTGCAAACCGAAGTCAAAATAGGACATATAGATTTGCGCTATTTCAACACCTTGAGCATTGAGGATTTTCTAATAAAAGACCATTCTGGCGACACTTTGATTGCTGCCAAAAGGCTTGACGGCGATTTTTCGCTGCTGAAACTTTTCAAAAAACGGGTTGAAATTCAGGACATTACGTTGAAAAATACGCAGATAAATCTTTTTGTCGATACAACAGGCATGTTGAATGCTGAATTTTTGAAAATTCTTTTTGAGAAAAAAGAGAACGAAAAACAGTCTGTTTTTGTTTTTCAAATTGATGATATTCAGATAATTAACAGCAGTTTTTCGTTTAAAAACGAGCAGAAAATTGCAGAGATTGCGGGTCAAGTTCGCAATGACAAAGAGAAAAAAAGCAAAGGAAAAACTTGCAAAAAATTCAATCCTGCCGACATTTTTTTAAGCAATATTAATACTCGCATTTCGATTAGTGAGATTGCGGATAAGAGTTTTGCAGGAAAAATCAAAACTCTCTCATTTTCAGAGCGTTGCGGGTTGGTTTTGAAAAATTTTGCAACCGATTTTTCTCTAAATGACAGTATTTTCAGAATTACCAAAACAAAAATTCAGTTTGAGCAATCGGAAATTTTGCTTGACTCTATCTTGCTGACTTACAATGGATTAGATGCAATAAAAACTAATTTTGAAAAAACGGGAATAGAAACAAGCGTTTTTCTCGCCAAACTCAAAGGCAGCGATTTTGCGCCGTTTGCACCGCGTTTGGCAAATATAAAAGACGATATAACGCTCAGAATCAGGCTTTTAGGTTCTGTGGAAAATCTCATAATTGAGCGTTTGGAAATCAACATCGGCGACAGGCTCGTTTTTTCCGGCAATGCACAGGCTGCGGGTTTGCCCGACTTGCAGCACACTTTTGTATTCGCCTCCATCAACAATTTGCACAGCACAATGATAAACATTCAGGACTTTGCATCGCAAATTTTGCGCAAACCGATTGTTTTTCCAAAAGAACTTTTGGGGTTGAAAAAAGTATCGTATAAAGGCAAAATTTCGGGTTATGTGGGCAATTTGTCGCTGCTCGGACTGCTTACAACAGGCATCGGCAGCATCAAAACCGACCTTGCAATCCTCTCAAACAACCATTTTCAAGATATGGTAATTGAGGGAAATATCAATACTTCGGGGCTGGATTTGGCAGCGGTTTCGGCAGACAAAAGCGGTTTGGGAAAGATAATCCTCAACGCGGACGCAACTGTTAGAACAGGAAAAAATGTGCCGTTTGAGAGCAAAATTAAGGCGCAAATCAAGTCGTTTGTTTTCAAAAATTACAACTATAACAATCTGATAATCAACGGAAATTTATCAAAAAATACATTTGAAGGCAAAGCCTCGATTGATGACGAAAACGGCAAATTAAATTTTTACGGTTTGGTAAATTTAGACAAAAACAACAGTCAATTTCATTTCAACGCCTCGGTGAGCGATTTTAAGCCGAATAAACTGAATTTAATTAAAAATTATCCAGATTTAAACTTGGCGTTTCGCGTAAATGCCGATTTTCAGGGAAATAAAATTGACAGCATTCGCGGGCAGGTAGTTTTGGACTCAGTTTTTGTGCGGAACAACGGACTTTTTAGAATTGACAAATTGGCAGTTTTCTCAAAACCGCAAAGCGAAAACCAAATGCTTGTAGTGGAATCGGATTTGATAAACGGCTCTTTATCAGGCAATTATTCGCTTAAAAGTTTGCCGAAAGATTTTATTGATGTTGCTGCAAATTATATGCCGATTTTGAAAAACTTGCAAAAATCTGATAATGAGCCGATTAAGCGGAATATTTTTGCTTTTGACTTTGAAGTTGAGCCGCTGCAACCGCTCTGCGAGGTGCTTGGGTTTGGCGTTACAACCATTTCGCAAACTACAATGAGCGGTTTCTATAACGGTAATATTCAACGTTTTAACGCAGAAATAGACATCCCAAAAATGAAAAACGGCGGCACTGTTTTCAACGGCACAAACCTGCATTGCTATAACGAGGACAAAAACATCAAACTCTACATTTCATCTATGCCTGTGCTGAAAACCGACTCTGTTTCGCTGATTTTTAAAGCGGCATTTGCAAACGACAACATTCAAACTCTCTTGTTGTGGAAAAATTCCAACAAAAAAGCGATTTTTGCTGGCGAATTTTTGGCAAAATCTCATTTGTTCAAAGAAAAAGACTCTATAATGCTGAGCAGCAATATTTTACCTACTCAAATTGTGTTGAAAAATAATATTTTGAATTTGAAAAAATCGAATATTACTACAAATTTTAATTGGATTGACGTTAAAGATTTTGCGATTTCGGGTAAAAAACAGGACATTTTTATAAACGGGCGCGCCTCGAAATCAATTAACGACCACATTTTTGTAGATATTGAAAATTTTGATTTGAGTTTTATCGACAATTTTATGCGCAAAGACGTGAAAGTGTCGTTTGGCGGCTTGGTGTCGGGCAAAGTTGATATTTCGCGGGCGTTCCAGCAGCCGATTATTGAGGCAAAAGCGCAGTCGCCTCAATTTATTTTCAACAATGCTATAATGGGCAATGCTGATGTAACTTCGCATTTCGATTTAGCCCGCAACTGCTTGGTTTTCAATGGAATAGTAACTGAAAATACACTTGATACGGTCGGAATTCTCAAAGGAGAATATCATTTTAAACGCGATTCTTTGGACATAATCGGCGATGGGCGCAACCTGAATCTTGGATTTATTCACAAATTTACCGAAAAAATTATTGACGAACTCGACGGCAGAGGCACAGGAATAGTGCATATTATCGGACTGACAAAAAAGCGGCAATTTACCGTTGAAACCGCTGCAAAAGTAAAAAATGGACACCTTAAAATAGGCTATTTGCACTCGGATTTTTACTTTGAAGATTCTATTGTGTTAAAAAAAGACTCTATCCTTTTCCGTAAAATTCCTGTGCTTGACGCAGAAGGAAACAAAGGAATGTTGAACGGGTATGTAGCCTACAAATATTTCAACGATATTAACTATCATATTGATTTACAGAGCAATAAGATGTTA
The DNA here is from genome assembly GCA_031270065.1 of Prevotellaceae bacterium. Taxonomy (GTDB): domain Bacteria; phylum Bacteroidota; class Bacteroidia; order Bacteroidales; family Paludibacteraceae; genus F0058. Next base: position 40,433 of record JAISYF010000082.1, read on the forward strand.
ATTTTTAATACGAAAAAAGGTGGCGAACTGCCGTTTTGGGGCAAAGGCTATGCGACGGGAACGGGCTTGATTGCAGGAGATGAAAATCAGACAAATATTTCGTGCAATGTTACAAGCGAACCAAACACGAAAGTTTATATTCCGCTTGATAATTTTAACAGCGTTACCTCAAACGATTTTATAACATTTGTTAATAAAAATGAGCCTGAAACGCCCGTTATTATTAAAAAAACAGAAGAAAAATTAAATAATCGAAATAACAAAAAAAGTTCAAGTCTTACGACAAATATTGTGATAAACGTTACTCCCACAGCCGAAGTACAGTTGATAATGGACTCGCGGGCAGGCGACAAAATCAACGCGGCTGGTGATGGAAATGTGCGCATAGTTTATGACGAAAAAACTGACGAATTTAAAATGTTCGGCAACTATAACTTGCTGGAAGGCAAATACTTATTCACTTTGCAGGACGCAATACGCAGGGAATTTAGGATTTTAGAAGGCTCGTCTTTGCAATGGAACGGCGCACCGTCAAATCCAACTATCAACATAAATGCTGTGTATCAGGTAGATGCGCCGCTAACCGACCTGTTTGACGATGCAATCCTCAGCAAATCGAACAGAAAAAACGTGCCTGTAAATTGCTTGCTAAATTTGAGCGGAAACCTGTTGCAGCCTGTTATAGATTTTGATTTGAATTTGCCGAACTCTGACGACGAACTAAACCGCGCTCTAAAAAATATTGTCAATACAGAGGAAATGATGAACCGCGAAATCATTTACCTGCTTGCCTTTGGGCATTTTTACCGCCCCGAATATATGAACTCCAACACCAACAGCACAAGTATTGCAATGCAAAATGAGGCTATTTCGGTGGTTACCTCAACTATTTCACAGCAGTTGAACACAATGGCATCGCAACTTTTTGACAACTGGAATTTTGGTGTAAATCTGCGGTTTGATGACGCAAATTCTACTTCAAATGACCGCAAATACAACAATGAATACAGCGTTTTGCTTAACTACGCGCCGAATAATCGACTTTCAATCACAAGCAATGTAGGTTATCGAGACGATAAAACTTCGTCTGACGGCAGCGGAGAGCAAACAGGAAATTCAAACCAAATGAACAACTATATTCTTGATTTTGAACTTGAATATAAACTAATTCAGTCGGGCAAACTTAGCGCGAAAGCCTACAACCGCACCAACAATTATGATAACAACACCGATATTAGAAACGACAACAATATGCCATACACTCAGGGCATCGGTTTGGTTTATCGAGAAAGTTTCAACTCGCTCAAAGAACTTTCCGCCTCTTGGAAAAAGAACCGAGAAGAGCGTAAAGCAGCAAAAAAACTGAAAAAAGAGGAAAAAGCAGCAAAAAAACAAAAATAAATTCTTTAATCAAAAAAAAAATATTACATTTGCAGTAAATTTTTAACAGGGAAAAAAACATGAAACATACACGAATTGAAAATGAAAAATACAGCCCACCAACTTTCAACTTTTATTCGTGTGGTTAGTGCTTAAAAATAAATTTTAAAATATGAAAAAACTATTTTTCTTAACAATAATTTCAGCGTTAATATTAGGGTGCGACACGATACCCGAAGGCAAAAGAACGCAGCCGACAGATTTGTCAAGTTTCAAAAAGGGTGTGTTGCTGTTCGATTTTACGGGTTGGAGTTGCACGAATTGCCCCGATGCAGCGCGGATTGCACACGATTTGCAGCAGACAGCGGGCGAAAGGCTTATGGTGGTGTCGCTGCACCCGTACAACAGCCATTGGACTGAGCCGAAAGCCAGCGCACTTGACCTGCGCAGCAATGCAGCAACCGAATATTTTAAATTTTTCGGCGAGCCTACAGCATTCCCAATCGGCGCGGTAGATTTTGTACAATACAAAGATAAACTGCTCATTGACAGGGTTTTTTGGACTTCGGCGATTGCGCAGAGAATAACGCAGGAAAAACCTTTGGAGTTGAAAATTTCGGCAAATTTTGATGAACAAACGCAAAAAATTGTTATCAATTCAAAAATTTCCGCCAAAGAGGAAACTTCGGAAAATTACAGCCTGATTTTGTTGATTACTGAAAGTAAACTTATTGGCGCGCAAATGAACGGCGGCTCCGTGGTGTCCGATTACGAACATAACCACGTTCTCCGCGATGCGATAAACGGAGTTTGGGGCGAGCCTTTTTCCGCGCCCGCAAAAGATAATTATATCGAAAAAATTGCTGAATATCAACCAGATAGCAGTTGGATTTTGCAAAATTGCGAAATTGTCGGCGTCATAATTAATACGCAAACAAAAGAGGCTATTACGGCTGTTGGCATGAAAATATAAATCATTCCTCAAAAAAATCATTCAAAAACGCGACAATATTTTCGGGCTCTTCCATACGTCCTTTTCCTGTTGTTCCGCAAGCGAGTTCGCCGTAAGCGGGTTCGATAAACTGCACTCCGATTGCCTGCAACTGCCGCATATTGCGTTGAACAATAGCATGTTCGTACATTTTATTGTTCATTGCCGGGGCAACAAAAACGGGCTTGTCGAATGCCAAAAAAAGCGTTGAGAGCGCGTCATCGGCTATTCCGCAAGCAAATTTTCCGATAATATTTGCCGTAGCAGGCGCAACGAGCAAAAAATCGCCCCAATCGGCGTGCGAAATATGTTCGGGGTTGAAATTGCCAATCGGCTCAAAAACCTCGTAATAAATATTGTTGCGCGACACTGTTTGCAGCGACACTGGCGTAACAAACTGCAACGCATTTTTAGTTGCAACAACTTTCACTTCCGCACCTTCGGCTGCAAGTTGCCGTATCAGTTCGGGCGTTTTGTAGGCGGCAATTCCGCCCGAAATTCCAAGTAAGATTTTTTTTCCTGTAAGCATGTAATTTGATGAATTGAGAATTGAGAATTGAGAATTGAGAATTTAAATTTCAAATATTAAAATTATTTGGACTAAATCAAATCTTCAAATTATCAAATCCTCAAATTGCATTTTTGCATTTTCAAATTCTCAAATTTTCAAATCCTCAAATAAATTTTTCTGCAAAGTTACAAAAAAAATCGCAATTTATAATTTTTTCCTTCGGTCAAGAATATATTGCATAATCTATAATTATTTAGTACTTTTGCGCAAAATATGGAAAAAGAACGTATAATTTTGGGAATTGACCCTGGAACAACCATAATGGGTTACGGCGTTTTGCGGGTTATAAATCGGAAAGCGGAATATGTTGCGCTGGGGATTATTAACCTTAAAAGCATTAAAAATCACTATCTTACACTCAAAAAAGTGTTTGAGGAAGTTACACTTTTGATTGAAAAATATCTGCCCGATGAGTTGGCGGTTGAGGCTCCGTTTTTTGAAAAAAATGTACAATCGATGCTCAAACTCGGCAGGGCGCAGGGCGTTGCGATAACGGCTGCAATCACGCACGACATTCCGATTGCCGAATATGCGCCGCTGAAAATCAAAATGGCGATAACAGGACAAGGCAGGGCGTCAAAAGAGCAGGTTGCCAATATGCTGTGCAGGATTCTGAAAATTTCCGTATCCGATTTGCCGAAAGAACTCGACGCTACTGACGGCTTGGCAGCGGCGTACTGCCATTTTCTGCAAACAAACAGCGTTGTTTCCTCTGCAAAATATAAAAATTGGAAAGATTTTGTTGGAAAAAACAAAAAGAAAATTAAAAACTAAAAGTTAAAAGTACAAAAATTCAATTTGAAAATTTGAGGATTTGAAAATACAAAAATTCAAAAATACAATTTGAAAATTTAATTTGAGAATTTGAATATTTTTGGATTTTAATTTCAAATTTTCAAATTTTCAAATCGAATCCTCAAATCCTCAAATTTTCAAATTAATAATTAATAATTCATAATTTATAATTTATAATTTAATTTTTTTTTATACCTTTGCAGCCCGAAAAATTTTATTAAAAATCATATTAAACAGATATGGCAGACAACAAAAAAACTCTTAAAACTCTTAAAACAGAGGAAAAAGCAGGGGAATTTATTTCTAAGACGGAAAAATTCTTTGAAGAAAATCAAAAAACTGTTTATTACGTGCTAATTGGCGTACTTGTGGCGGTTGTTTTGGTAATTTTTGGTTATAATTACTTTCGCGGTACAGAAAAACGTTTCTTTTTTACGCCGCAAAGCGTTACCGCCTCAGAAAAATTGGTTTGGTGCGAGCAGACTTTTGCGCGCGATTCATTCCAACTTGCGCTTGACGGAGACGGAATTAACGATGGTTATGCTCAAATCGCGGCGTCTTACCCGCTGACAAAGGCGAAAAATGAGGCTGCTCTTGGCGCGGCTACTTGCAGTTTCTATCTCGGCAGGTTCGACGAGGCTATCGACTACGCAAAAAAATTTACAAAAGGTTCAAACACCTTTTCGCCTGTTGCAATCGGACTTATTGGCGATTGTTACGTTGAAAAAGGAGAGTTGAAAGAGGCTGCGAAATATTTTGACAAAGCGGCGTCTTACAAAAACGAGGCTCTTGCACCACACTTTTTGAAAAAAGCGGCAGACATTTATCTGTTCTCTTTGAACGACAGTAAAAAGGCTTTGGAGTATTATCAGACTATCAAAGATAAATATTTTTCGAGCCGTCAGGCAGCCGATATTGACAAATTTATTGAGTTAGCAAAATAATTTTTTTTTTTGCAGAACAAAAAATTAAGAGCCAAGAGTCAAGACCTTTTTCGTCTTGTTTCTTGGCTTTTGTTTCTAAAATCTAAAAAAATGACTGAAATTCAACTGATTCTCTCGCCCGAACAGGCTGCCGATGCTGATTTTATAAAGCAAAAATCGGCAACGGTTTTAAATGTGCCTGCAAACGACATTTCACACGTTCAAATTATAAAAAAATCGATTGATGCGCGCGGGCGTTATCCTCTTGTGTTGCTGAAAGTCGGTGTTTTTGTGGGCGAAATTCCGCAATACAAATACGAAAATTTGTTTCAATATAATAATGTATCGGGCAAAGAGCAGGTTGTGATTGTGGGCGGCGGTCCTGCGGGGCTCTTTGCTGCGCTGCGGTTGATAGAACGCGGCTTTTGTCCGCTGATTTTGGAGCGCGGTAAAGACATTCACGAGAGGAAAAAAGATATTGCACAACTCAATAGAAATCAGGCACTTAACGAGGATTCCAACTACTGTTTCGGCGAGGGAGGCGCAGGCGCGTTTTCTGACGGCAAACTTTTTTCCCGCTCAAAAAAGCGCGGAAATATGCAGCGAATTTTAGAAATTTTTCACTGTCACGGCGCGCAAGACGAGATTTTGTACGAGACGCACCCGCATATCGGCACTGACAAACTGCCGCAAGTGGTGGAAAACATTCGCAAAACCATTACCGATTGTGGAGGACAAGTAATTTTTAACGCAAAAGTAGTTGATTTGCTGCTCAATAATGCAAAAATTGAGGGCGTAAAAACCGCTGACGGACAAATTTTTAAGGCGAAATCTGTAATTCTCGCCACAGGACATTCCGCTCGAGATATTTATGAACTGCTTGATAATAAAGGGATTACATTGCAGGAAAAGGGGTTTGCTGTCGGCGTGCGCGTGGAACACCCGCAGGAGTTGATAGATGAAATTCAATATTCGCACCATAAAAACAGATTTTTGCCCGCAGCATCGTATAACCTTGTAAATCAGGTAGATGAACGCGGCGTGTATTCGTTTTGTATGTGTCCGGGCGGAATAATTGTGCCGTCTGCAACGCATCAAAAGCAGATTGTGGTTAATGGAATGTCGTCTTCAAAACGCAATTCTCCGTTTGCAAATTCGGGTATCGTGGTGGAAATTCAACATGAGGATTTGGCTGATTATCAACGTTTTGGCACACTTGCAGGGCTGCATTTTCAGCAATATTTAGAAAATCTTGCGTTTGTAAATAACGGCGGAAAATTCCAGACCGCTCCCGCGCAGCGTTTAACCGATTTTGTGAGGAACAAACTTTCCACCGATTTGCCCGAATGTTCCTATTTGCCGCAAATTATCTCGTCTCCGCTGCATTTTTGGCTGCCGAAAATGGTCGGAAAACGCTTACAACGCAGCTTTCAACTTTTCGACAAGCGAATGAAAGGATTTGTTACCAACGAGGCGGTAATGCTCGGCGTAGAAACGCGCACCTCGTCGCCAATCCGCATAATCCGCGACAACGAAACTCTGCAACACCCTCAAATTCAAGGACTTTACCCTTGCGGTGAAGGCGCAGGATACTCAGGCGGCATTACCTCGTCTGCAATTGACGGTGAAAGAGCGGCGGAAATGATTTAGATTTTAACTAAAAAATAAAAAAAAAATATGAATTTTAATCTGAAAATATTATTAGCCATATCTATTTTTGCTGCATTTTTTTCTTGCAAAAAAATAGAAAAAACGGCTGTGAGCGGTGGAAAAATTGTTTATAAGAGCGAAAATTTGCCGCTGAAAAATGCTCGTTGCGAAAATTTTGGAGCAGAACAGGAGAGCGGCTTAAAAACTCTGCACCTGTTTTTTCACTCCTCAACAATCACAATGAATGAAGATGAAACCAAAGGCACAGGAACAATTCTTGCACTCGAAATAATCTCATTATCAGATACTTTGCAAAATTCGGTTTATCAAATTTCAGAAAATTTTGAAGACAAAACCATTTCCAAAGAGAATTCCTACCTAACCATTATTTCCAAAGAAGACACCATAACTATCAGTCTTTCAGACGGTTACTTTAATATTGAAAATGATAATGAATTGAGCAAAAAATTCAGTTTTCATTTTATTTCCGAAAATGGCGACTCTATTTCCGGTAATTTTCGCGGCGCGGTATCATACAATTTGCTTTATGATATGCCGCAAGTGGCTGTTTTTCAGATTGATACGGTAAATTATGCAATCCAAAAAGGCAATATGTTTCGTTGGGGAAAAATTCTTGACAAAAATCTTTTTTACTACGAAATTTTGTTTTATTCCACAAATTTGCGCCGAACAGACGCAGGCAAAATCAAGAGCGGCTTTGAACTTGTGCTTGGAATGCACTCATTATCAAGTGATTATCCACAAAACGGCGTTTATCTTGTTTCCCGCACCTACGAAAACAACACTTTACTTGGCGGCGAAAAAATCGGAAATGCAAACTGGGGCACACTCTGGAATTTTTACACAAATGGCTCTGCCTCAAAGCGAAGCATTGTTGTTTCGGGCGATGTGAATTTTGAACGCGATGGCGATAATTTTAAAATCTCGCTCAACCTTAAAGATATGGAAAATAACACAATAACAGGCGAGTATGACGGCGAACTGAAAATTACAGATTACGATTTGTGAACAGATAAGGCTGTTTCAAAAGTGTTTTTATCTCACACAAAGTTCTCAAAGAGTTTTACGCAGAAAACGCAAAGCATTGATAATCAATATCAAAAACTTTGCGCTCTTTGTGTTTTTGCGTGAAAATGGAACTTTTGATACAGCCCCATAATTTTAAACCAATCACAAATTATAATTCTTAATTCTTACTGATGTTGTTCGCGCAGCAAATCATTAACCGTTTTCACAGGATTGAAAGTTGCAATCGGCACTTCCACAAAAACTGTATTCCAATCCGACATTGCGCCGTTCCAAAGCCCGGGCAGTTCGAGGGCTTTGAGTTCTTTGCCGTTTTTCGATTTTGAGGAAATAAAACAAGCGTTATTATCCACATAATCAAGCAGTTGAAATTTTTCGCCTTTGTAATTTTTCAATCCACAAACCAAATCCACAGGGTTGAAATGTGTTGCTTTTTCCATCAAATCACACTGACTTTTTTCTGCGATATTTATCTGCGAACTTTCCAAAATTTGCGGCGAAATTGTGCCGTCAGCATTGAAAACCAAGTAGGGACCGCCGCCCGGCTCACCCTCATTTTTTACCATTCCGCAAACGCGGATTGGACGGTTAAGTTTTTTTTGCAGATAAACGATTAATTCACAGCGGTTTAACCCTGAAATATGTGGATTAAAATTATTTAACCTGCTTTCGCAAAATTTAGTAATAATTTGCAATTTTGCATCGGAAATTTTCTCATTTTCCAACTCTTGCAAATAACCAAAAGCCTGCTGCTGCAAAGCAACAAGCACTCCTGCAATCAATTTTTTGTACTCCACAGTCGGCTCTTTAAGCCTGTCAGGCACAACATTGTCAATGTTTTTCACAAAAACGATGTCGGCATCTAAATCGTTCAAATTTTCAATCAATGCGCCGTGTCCGCCCGGTCGAAAAACAATACTGCCGTCTTCTTCTCTAAACGGCTCATTATCAGTGGTTACAGCGATTGTATCGGTACTTTTTTTCTGTTCAGAAAACGAAATTTCAAACCTTACGCCGAATTTTTTTTCGTATTTCTTAATATTTTCAAAAAAATGTTTTTCAAATAAGTTTTTATGTTCTGGCGACACTGTAAAATGCAGACACACAACATTTTGACCGCCTTTTGCATACAAAACTCCCTCAACTAAATGTTCGAGGAAAGAGGTGCGTTTTTCGTCTTGATAAGAGTGAAAAAGCAAAAGTCCTTTCGGCAAATTTCCATAATTCAATCCGTTTTCCAAAAGGATTTTTAAAACTCGCCTGTATTCGCCAAATTCAAGCAGTTGGTCAAGGGCGCAACCCGCTTTTTCAAGGCATTCCCAATCCCATTTTTCATAAAAAGCAAACTTTTCTTTTTCTGTGAAAAACTTTGTAATAAACTCATTATCAGGAGTTTGACTGTTATTGTTTAAAAATTCAAACAAATCTTTAAACATTCGACTTGCCGCGCCTGATGCGGGAACAAATTTGAGAATTTTGCCCTTGTTTTTGGTTAAATATTCCTCCCAAACGGCAATATTGCGCTCTTTTTCCTCGTAGGAAAAGCGCGTAATTCCACTGCCGACTTCCGCCGCTTTTTCGATTTTTAAAAACGGAAATCCATTGCGGAAACCCTCTAACTGCCGCTCCGCTACCTGCGCCGATATTCCTTTTGCGCTCAACTGTGCTAAATCTTTTTTTGAAAACATTTTTTCTATGATTTAAGGTTTTTGTTTTTTACTTTATTACTCCAATGCAACATTTGTTTATCAAAATCAGACAAAAATAATTTGTCCTGAATTTGACGGTACATTTCATTAAAATTAAAATTCATTTATTACCAGAGTACAGTATAAAAATATATTTTTTCATAAATTTTATATTTTTTCAGAGTGCAAAGATAGTTATTTCTTTTGATAAATTGAAAAAAAAATAAAAAATTTGTTTCACAAAAGCGCGAATTTTGTTTATACCCTAATTTCGATGCAAGTTTCTATCATTGTATTCCCTAAATTGACACTGTAGTTTTTTTTAAACTTTCCCTTATAAATTTATGATAATCCGCAAAGCGACCTATAATTTAATTTGAGAATTTGAATATTTGAATATTTTGGGATTTTAATTTCAAATTCTCAAATTGAATTTTGAATTTTGAATTTTCAAATCCTCAAATTTTCAAATTTTCAAATTAATTATTATTTGTGTATAATTGAAAATTTTATGCTATCTTTGGGAGTTGAATTTAACGTAAAAAAAATATATAAAAAATATTGCACAATCCAAAAATTATCTGTACCTTTGCAGCCGTTTTTTGAGGAATTGTGCATAAAAAGTTTTTTTTTGTTGTAACTATTTGTAAATCAAACAATTAAATATTACTCAAAAAACGCAAAAAAATGAATTATTTTAATTAATAATTTATAATTCATAATTAAAAAAAATTGGTATTAACTAAATATTGTCCTGTGAAAAATCGGGATTAATTAAAATTAATTTTATGACAGACCCTATTGCAGATTATTTAACAAGAGTAAGGAATGCAATCAGCGCAAAACACCGCGTTGTGGAAATTCCCGCCTCCAACCTCAAAAAAGAAATTACTAAAGTTCTTTTTGAGAAGGGCTACATCTTGAATTACAAATTCATTGATGAAGGACCCCAGGGCAGCATCAAGATTGCCTTGAAATACGACCCCATTAACAAAGTTAATGCGATAAAGAAAATTATCAGAGTTTCGACTCCGGGTTTGCGCAGATACGTTGGCTACAAAGATATGCCCCGCGTACTGAATGGTTTAGGTATTGCCGTTCTTTCAACTTCAAAAGGCGTGATGACCGACAAAGAGGCTCGCGTTCAGATGGTTGGCGGCGAAGTTTTATGTTACATTTATTAAAATAAGGAGGAAAGTATTATGTCAAGAATTGGGAAATTACCTATAAACATTCCTTCGGGTGTAACAGTAAGCGTTGAAAACAACCTCGTAACTGTAAAAGGCGCGAAGGGCGAACTTCAACAGAAATTAGCAGACAACCTTACAGTAAAGGTTGAAAACGGCGTTTTTACAATAGAACGCCCTGACGACACGCCAACCAACCGCGCAATGCACGGACTTTACCGCGCTTTGGTGCAAAATATGGTTACAGGCGTTAGCGAGGGTTATACAAAAATTCTCGAACTTGTGGGCGTTGGTTACCGCGCCTCGAATGACGGACAAGTGCTTGAACTTTCTCTCGGCTACACTCACAACATCTTTTTGCAGTTGCCCAAAGAAGTTCAGGTGCAGACAAAGAGCGAGCGCAACCAAAATCCTATTATCATTCTCGAAAGCGCAGACAAGCAACTTATAGGACAAGTATGCGCAAAAATTCGTTCTTTCCGCAAACCTGAGCCGTACAAAGGTAAGGGTGTAAGATTTAAAGGCGAAATTGTACGCAAAAAAGCAGGTAAAACAGCAGGTAAATAATTAAAAAAAAAGTAGAAAATTATGATAGGAAAAAAAGAAAGACGCGCAAAAATTAAAGCGCATATTCGCAGCAGAATATCAGGTACAGCAGAAAAACCTCGTTTGACGGTTTTTCGCAGCAACTCGCAAATCTATGCTCAAATCATAGACGATGTTGCAGGAACAACTTTGGCATCTGCCTCTTCTTTGGTAATCAAAGATAAGATTACTAAAAAGGAACAGGCTGCAAAAGTTGGCGAGTTCATAGCCAAGTCGGCTCAAGAGGCTGGCGTTCAGGCGGTAGTTTTCGACCGTAACGGTTATTTGTATCACGGCAGAGTTAAGGAATTAGCCGAAGCCGCTCGTAAAAACGGTTTAAATTTTTAAAAAATTATGGCAGAAATTAAAAACAGATTAAAGATTGCAGGCGATATTGAACTGCAAGAAAGATTAGTTGCTGTAAATCGCGTTACAAAAGTTACCAAAGGAGGACGCGCATTCACTTTCGCCGCTATCGTAGTGGTTGGAAATGGAAAGGGCGTTGTAGGTTGGGGACTCGGCAAAGCGGGCGAGGCAATCACAGCCATTCAAAAAGGTACTGACGCTGCAAGAAAAAATTTGATTAAAGTGCCTGTGTTTAAAGGAACTATTCCACACGAACAGTTGGCGCATTTCGGCGGCGCAAGAATTTACTTGCAGCCTGCATCTCACGGTACGGGAGTAAAAGCAGGAGGTGCTATGCGTGCTGTGCTTGAAAGCGTAGGCATTACAGACGTTTTGGCTAAATCAAAAGGCAGTTCAAATCCGCACAATCTTGTAAAGGCTACTTTCCTTGCATTGAGCGAGTTGCGCGACCCATTGACAGTGGCTCAAAACCGCGGAGTTTCAGTTTCAAAAGTGTTCAACGGATAAGAATTTGAAAATTTGAAAATTTGAAAATTTTGGCAAACACCTAATCTTCAAATATTCAAATTATCAAATCTTCAAATTAAAAAAGGAGGATTATATGTCAAAAATAAAAATTCAACAGGTAAAAAGTAGAATTAAATGTCCTGGTGTGCAAAAACGCACTCTTGACGCGCTTGGTTTGCATAAAATGCACCAAATTGTAGAACACGAAAATACGCCTAATATTTTGGGTATGGTAAAAACCGTTCATCATTTAGTAAAGGTAACTGAGGCGTAAAATTTTTAGTTAAAAAATTAAAAATTAAAAAAATTGTAAAATTAGAGAAATTCTCAACTTTTAGTTTTTAGTTTTTAACTAAAAAAATTATTAACTTAAAAAAAAATTAAAGTAAAAATGAATTTAAGTAATATCAAACCCGCAGAAGGTTCTGTAAGAACGAACAAAAGACTTGGTCGCGGCACTGGCTCAGGCAAAGGCGGCACATCAACTCGCGGACACAAAGGTGCAAAATCACGCTCAGGTTATTCACGCAAAATCGGTTTTGAAGGCGGTCAAATGCCGCTGCAACGCCGTTTGCCGAAATTTGGTTTTAATCCAGTTTCAAGAGTGGAATACAAGGGCATCAACCTTTTTGCAATTCAACAACTTGCTGAAAATAAAAACCTTAGCGAAATCACAGTGCAAATTATGATTGACGCAGGTATTATCAACAAAAAGCAACTTGTAAAAATTCTTGCAAAAGGGGAAATTAAAAACAAACTTTCTGTTGAGGCTCACGCATTTTCAAAAACTGCTCAGGTAGCGATTGAAGCGGCAGGCGGTAGCGTAAAGGTTGTAAAAAAATAAAAAATTTGAAAATTTGAAAATTTGAAAATTCGGGCTATCCCAATCATCAAATATTCAAATATTCAAATTATCAAATCATTCAAATTATCAAATCAAAAAAAATATGAATATTTTTGAAAAATGGATTGATAAAATAAAAAACGGCACACTCGGCAATATATGGAAAATTGAGGACTTGCGCACGAAAATTGGAGTAACAATTTTGTTTATTCTAATCTATCGTTTCGGTTCGTTTATCGTACTTCCAGGCATTGACCCGAGTGCACTCGCCAACCTGAAAAATCAAACTTCGGGCGGTTTGCTCGCATTGCTTGATATGTTTTCGGGCGGCGCGTTTTCCAACGCATCAATATTTGCATTGGGAATTATGCCGTACATCTCTGCCTCTATCGTAGTGCAGTTGCTCGGTATAGCAGTGCCGTATTTCCAAAAAATGCAGCGCGAAGGCGAAAGCGGACGCAGAAGGCTAAACCAAATTACGCGCTATCTTACAGTGGCGATTTTGCTTGTGCAAGGTCCCTCGTATCTGGTTAATCTCAAATACCAGTTGCAAGGTGCTGTACAAATGGACTTTTGGTTTAACATCTCTTCGACCATTATTCTTTGCGCAGGCTCAATGTTTGTAATGTGGCTCGGCGAAAGAATGACCGACAAAGGCATCGGCAACGGTATCTCTATGCTTATTATGATTGGTATTATTGCACGTTTTCCAAGTGCAGTTACGCAGGAACTTGTCAATAAAACATCAGAAAACGGTACGGGCGGTCTTGTAATGTTCCTTGTTGAAGTTGTGATTTTCCTTGTTGTAATCGGTTTCGCAATTTTGCTTGTGCAGGGAACTCGAAAAATTCCCGTACAATATGCAAAGCGTGTTGTCGGCAACAAGCAATACGGCGGTGTGCGCCAATATTTGCCTCTCAAAGTTAATGCTGCGGGCGTTATGCCTATCATTTTTGCACAAGCGATTATGATGGTGCCTGTGATGTTCGCTTTCGGCAGCGAAAGAGGTGCATTTATGAACGCAATAATTGATACAACAGGTTTCTGGCATAATTTTATTCTTGCAATATTTATCATTGCTTTTACCTATTTTTACACCGCAATCACGTTTAATCCTACGCAAATGGCGGAGGAAATGAAACGTAACAACGGATTTATTCCTGGCGTAAAACCGGGCAAGCAAACAGCGGAATATATTGATACGATAATGTCGAGGGTTGTACTTCCCGGTTCAATTTTTCTGGCAATAATCGCAATTTTGCCCGCTATTGCAATGCTTTTCAATATAACGACAGGTTTTTCGCAATTTTTTGGCGGAACATCATTGTTGATTTTGGTAGGCGTTGTGCTTGACACCTTGCAACAAATCGAAAGCCATCTTTTGATGCGCCACTATGACGGCTTGCTCAAATCGGGCGGACGCATAAAAGGTCGCAGTGGTTCGATTGCAGCATATTAGTTTTATAAAAAAAAAGTTTCATTAATAGAAATCCCTGTGCCGTGAGGCAAGGGGATTTTTTGTTAAAAAAAATCTGAAAATACTTTTGTTTCTCCGAAAAAAATGAGTAATTTTGTGCTGTTTTAACAAAAGAATGTGTCAGTGTATCAAATAATGAATAATTTTGAAACAGTTTTACAGTCAATAAATTGGAATACAGAACCGATAAACCTCTATAAACCAATAGATTACACACTAAAAAGTGGTGGAAAAAGGTTGCGTCCAATGCTTGTGCAACTCGCTTGCCAACTCTTTGAAAAAAAGACGGAAAGCGCAGAAAATGCAGCGGCGGCAATCGAAATTTTCCATAATTTTACACTTTTGCACGACGATATAATGGACAATTCGCCCACGCGGCGCAATCGGGAAACAGTGCATAAGAAGTGGAACGCCAACACTGCGATACTTTCAGGCGATGCGATGATGATAAAAAGTTATGAATTTTTGGCAAAAATTCCGCAAAAATATTGGGGCGAAGTCTTTCCTGTTTTTACCAAAACCGCGCTTGAAGTGTGCGAAGGACAGCAGTATGATATGGATTTTGAAACGGCAAAAGAGGTTTCACTGACGCAATATTTTGAAATGATTAGATTGAAAACGGCGGCACTGTTGGCTTGTTCATTGAAAATTGGGGCAATTTTGGCAGACGCGCCGAAAAAAGACGCGGATTTGTTGTACGATTTTGGAATTGCACTCGGAATTGCGTTTCAGTTGAAAGACGACTATCTTGACGCTTTCGGCGATGAAAAAACGCTCGGAAAACGTATTGGAGGCGATATTTTATGCAAAAAAAAGACGTTTTTGTTGCTTTCCGCGATAGAAAAATCAGAAGACGACATTAACAATCTTTTGCAAATTACAATAGGTTCAAAATTTATTACAGACGAGAAAAAAATTTCTGTTATCACAAATATTTTCAAAAAAATTGATATGCCAAAAATTTGCGAAACAGAAATTGAAAAATATTGCCAAAAAGCAATAAATTGTTTAGAAAAAATTGAAGTAAAAAACGAAAAAAAAACAGATTTAAAAGATTTAGTAGAAAAATTGCAGGTAAGAATTAATTAAAAATTAAAATAGAAAAAATATGTAAAATATTAGCCCAAATAACACTGACAACAAAGAACTAACTAAACTTTTTATTCTTTATACTTAATTCTTAATTTTAAAAAAATGCCTTATCGAAAATTGCCAAAAACCGACCAAGCAAGAGTCAGAACATTGAAAACCGTTTTAAATCTTGAAACGATGTACCGTTTTCACAATGTTCCGCTTTCTTATGAACTTTTGACTAAGGCAAAGACGCAACTTCCGCTTTTTGAACACCATCAAAATCTCTATAATCAGGCTTACGAACATTATCAGAAAAATAATGCAAATTACCGCGTAATCGTCAATGCTGCAAGGCTTTACATATCGCACTTTATTCAAATTTTCAATATGGCGGTTACCCGAGGCGAGTTTAAAAAAGAACATAGAAGTTTTTATAAATTACAGGTAGAAAATGGTAATTTGCCAGATTTGTCAAACGATGAAAGTTTGCTTGAATGGGGAAAAAATCTGATTGACGGCGAAATGCAACGTGTCCGCACTTGCGGTATGCCAATGACAAACCCTACAAGTGCAAACCTGCGGGTACATTACGAACGTTTCAAAGAAACACGCACAGAGCAGCAATACAGGTTTGCTGCAATGCAGAGGACAAGAGAAAAGTTTAATCTTGAACGAGCGAAAACAGATATTTTGATAAAGGAAATTTGGGATTATATTGAGAATTTTTTTAACGAACTTCCACCAGAACAAAAAATTGAGGAATGCACAAAATGCGGCGTAATTTATTATTACCGCAACTCCGAAAACGAGGAGGAATTTGACGGGGAAACAATAGAAAACAACATTATTATAAAAGAAAATAAAACGGTTAAAAAAAAATGAATTACCGTTTGATGATTAAGCAATGTTAAAATATGAAAAAATTAATTATCTCACTATCAGCAATTTGTATATGTTTTGCGTGTAATCAACCCAATATTAATCCGCTTGTAATTCCTCCGAATGACACCATTCCGCACGACACTGTGCCAAAGGATACTATTATTATTGTACCACACGACACTGTGTATGAGCCTCCTGCTAACCGCATTAGCGATGTAGAAACCGACTATTCGCCGCTAAATCCGTCTGGGTTGCCCACTTTGCGCATAAATACTTCGGGGCAGGCAATTTCCTCGCGAAGCACTTGGATTGAAAACGGCGTTACATACGAACTTTTTGATGCAACAGGTAGCCTCATTATCAGTGGCGAAACCGACATAAAAGGGCGCGGAAACAGCACTTGGGATTTTCCAAAAAAGCCCTATTCGTTGAAACTGAAAACAAAACAATCAATACTCGGAATGCCTGCACACAAACGCTGGGCATTGCTGGCAAACTATGCCGACAAAACGCTTTTGAGGACTGAAATCGGATTAAAACTCGGCTATATTTTCAATAATCTTGCTTGGACTCCGCACGCTCAACAAGTGAATTTTTACCTGAATGACGAATATAGAGGTGTTTATCAAATTTCTGAAAGTGTAAAAATTGACCTAAACCGCGTTAATATTCCAAAAATTTCCACTTCAAACCACAATGGCGGTTTTTTGGTGGAATGTGATTGGCGGGCAAACGAAGGAGGAGGCGAGGAATTTTGGTTTAAATCGCCACGCGAATGGATTTTTTATAACTGCTCAGACCCGGATGCAGAACTTGATGCCGTAATTTCTGCCACAAATAAAACCATTTTTCAAACAATACAAGAGAAAATTCAGAGTGTAGAAAATATGGTTTATACAAACAACAGTTTGAGCGTAAAACAGGATTATATAGACGTAAATTCGTTTATAGACTACTATTTTGTGCAGGAAATTGTAAAAAATGTGGATTCAAAATTTGCGTTGAGTGTGTTTTTGTATTATAATCCACAAACTGAGAAAATTCATTTAGGTCCCCTTTGGGATTTTGACCTCTGCTGCGGAAATGTGGATTATTGCGATGCCAGATATTCAACAGGTTTTTGGCTAAAAGACGCGCCGTATTACAAAAAACTTTTTAATTCAGACACTTTTAAAAACCTTTTGAAAGAGCGTTGGGTAGAGAAAAAAGCCGATGTGTTTGCGTTGATTGATTTTATTGACCAACGCGCCGCCGAAATGGAAAAAGCGCAACGGCAAAATTACAAAAAATGGACTATTCAGGACAAATATATCTGGCCAAACGGCTGGATTGAAAGCAACTACACAGACGAAATAGCGCACACAAAAAGTTGGCTCTGGGAGCGGCTGAACTGGTTAGACGAACAAATTAATGCGCTGTAAATTAAAACCCCAAAAAGGTTAGTATGTAAATTACAATCATTGAAATTACAAAAATCAACAGCATAATTTGATTGCGCAAAGAGTTTAAATTTGTAAAAACTTGTGTTATAAAAAAAATAACAAGAATAATTATCAGCAATGAAGTAACATTGAGCCAAGTCCAAAAAATCAACGACAGCAACAGCGAAACAGCGCATAAAACAAACAGGAAAAACAGCAACTGTCGCGTTTGTAATTTGTAATTATTATAATTTAGAACGAAAATAATAAACGGCACAATAAAGCAGATAACCGACAAAATTATCAGCATATATTGAGTTGTCGTGTAAAGCAAAAAATCTATTGGATCGATATTTTTGAAAATATTTGTATAAAAATCTATAAAAATATCAATAGAATTTGTAAGATAACATATTTCTAAAAAACACAAGGCAGGCATTAAAATTGAAAAAAGCATTGCCAAAAATGTTTTGCTGTTGCCACCAAGAAAATATAGCAGACTCAAGATTATCACAGGAAAAAAGCACAAAAATACAGGCACAAAAAACGCAGCAATCGAAAGCGTTAAAAATATATTGAAAATTTTACCTGAATTATTTTTTCTTATATCGCCAATAATTTGTTTTATTGCGAGCATTAGAAAAAACACTGCAATCGTGTTTTCAGAAAATACGTGAAAACCTTGCCAAACCGCGCCATAAAGCATCATCAAAGTAAAAGGCAGGTATGCCGTAACAGTTAAATATGACGAAAAAAATGCGGAATATGCCCAAAACGCTAAAAAAAAGAAAGCCAAAAATTGAATTATTGCGCTCGTATAAAATGGCAGAGAAAAAAGCGTTACCGAACCAAAAATCGTAATTTGCGTATCTGCAAAGCGGGTTTCAGTAAAAAAAATCTGCGCAAACCACATAGAAATCAACACAATATTAACCAATATCGTAGTCGGCAAAGAGTGATTGAGAAGTCGTGAAAAGTTCATTTTTCCAGTAGAGGCGTATCGCAATATGCCCTTTTAAATTTTAAAACGCAAAGATAACATAAAATTTTCAATTATACACAAACGCATAATAATTAATTTGAAAATTTGAAAATACAATTTGAGGATTTGAAAATACAAAAATGCAATTTGAGGATTTGAATATTTGTGGATTGGGGAATTTTAATTTCAAATTTTCAAATCCTCAAATTTTCAAATTATATTTTTGTATTTTGTATTTTCAAATTTTCAAATCCTCAAATTTTCAAATTGTATTTTTGTATTTTTGTATTTTGTATTTTCAAATCCTCAAATTTTCAAATTTTCAAATTGAATTATATATAGGTCGCTTTGCGGATTATCATAAATTTATAGGGGAAAGGTACAAAAAAAAACGCAAATTGTAAATCGTATTTTTTTTATTATCTTTGCACTTTAAATTTGTACGGGCTGCAATACAACCCCTACTTTCAACTTTATACTTTATATATGAGTTATCTAAAATTCGACAAGGTGCTTCTTACCAATCTTGAAAAATCGTTGAGTAAGGAATTTTTACGGACAAATATGGCTGGGGCTTATGCAAGTTCCTCCATAATTGACTGTAACACAAGGAAATATCACGGGCTTTTGGTTGTTCCCGTACCTGAAATCGACAGGGACAACCACGTTTTGCTCTCGTCTCTTGACGAAACGGTAATTCAGCACGGCGCAGAGTTTAATCTCGGCATTCACCGCTACTCGAACAACTATTTTTCGCCGAAAGGACACAAATATATCCGCGAATTTCACATAGACGGAGTGCCGACCACCATTTACCGAATCGGCGGCGTGATACTGAAAAAAGAGCGGCTTTTTGTGGCGCACGAAAGCCGAATTTTAATCCGATACACGCTTTTAGAGGCTCATTCGCCAACAATTTTGCGGCTAAAACCGTTCCTTTCGTTTCGTAGCGTAAATGAATTAACTTTTGAAAACTATGCGTTAAATACTAATTATCAGGAAGTTAGCAACGGAGTTTCATTTTGTTTATATGAAAAATACCCAACTCTTTTTATGCAAATAAATGTTAAAAATGAGTTTGTTTTTGCGCCAAATTGGTACAAAGGTATCGAATACTATAAGGAACAAGAGCGCGGGTATAATTATACGGAAGATTCTTTTGTGCCAGGTTATTTTGAAATGCCGATTAAGAAAGGCGAGAGCATTATCTTTTCGGCGGGAACAGAGGCGGTTTCTACAAAAAATCTCAAAACTCTTTTTGAAAAAGAAAATAAAAAAATTGATGAGGGAACGGATTTTTATTCTTGCCTGAAAAATGCTGCACAGCAGTTTTATATTCAGCGCAACGGCGAATTTTACTTGCTGGCTGGCTATACTTGGTTTAAATATCGGGCGCGGGACACATTTATCGCTCTGCCCGGCGCAACCCTCGCAATAGGCAATGTCGAAATGTTTGAAAATATTATGAAAACATCGCTCAGGGCGGTTGAGGATTTTATGCAGGAACGCGAAAAATCGACCCTTTTGCGCGAAATTACCCACCCAGACGTGCTGCTGTGGTTCGTCTGGGCAATTCAGCAATATGCAAAATATGTTTCGCTCGAAAAAGCAACGGAAAAATATGGAAAAATTGTTTTAGAAATAATAGAATTTATTAGAAAACAAAAACACAAAAACCTTTTTTTGCACGACAACGGCTTACTTTATACAAACGGCAAATCCTCGCCCGCTACTTGGATGGGCGCAGTGGAAAACGGTTTTCCTATTACGCCGAGAACGGGTTATGTGGTGGAAATCAATGCTTTATGGTATAATATTTTGAATTTCGGTGCGGAAATTGCCAAAACACTTGGACAGGAAAATTTGAATGATTTACTTGCTTATCAAGCCTCGACAGCAGGCGGCTCTTTTGTACATAAATTTTGGAACGGCACATATCTTTATGATTACATTGATTGCGATTATTGCGACCGCGAAGTGCGCCCAAATATGATTTTTGCTGTGTCGCTACCCTATTCGCCGCTTGACAAAAAGCAGCAAAAATCGGTTGTCGATATTGTTACCCGCGAACTGCTTACTATCAAAGGGTTGCGCTCGCTCAGCCCCAAAAGCGGAATGTACCGCCCAAACTATGTCGGCGGCGTTCTCGAACGCAACCGCAACTACCACAACGGTCCCGTCTGGGCTTGGACAATCGGCGCGTACTCTGAGGCGTATTTTAAAATTTACAAAATGAGCAGCATTTCGTTTCTGCAACGTTTTCTTGCAGGCTACGAAAGCGAACTGACCGAACTCACTGTCGGCACTCTCTCCGAACTTTTTGACGGCAACCCGCCCTTCAAAGGACACGGCGCAATGGCTTATGCGCCTACAGTGGCAGAAATATTGAGAACGATAAATATTTTGAAATAGAGTTAAAAATTATGAATATCACAGGAAAAACAACGGGAATTAAGTACAAAATTTCCCTTTCTGAAAACTTGCAGAGCGTTGATTTTAAGCAGTTTAATATCAACGAATGCCTTGTGAAAGACGAGGGAACAGACGGCGACCGCTATTTTCTGCAATAGCACACAGTTTCGCCGATGTCCTTGCTTGACGTTTTTGTGATTTTTGCCTGTTACAATAATGCCGTAAAAAGTGAAAATCAAAATAACAAACTATCTCGACATAGAATTTATTGAAAAACTTTTAAATGAGGCAAATGAGAATAATTTTATTGTAGAAATTAGTAATTAAAAATAATATGCTGAAAAAAGAAATACATTTAGAAAAATCAGGAACACTACATAAATTTCTTACTTCATACGAGAAAGACAATGTAACGCACTTGATACTTTCAGGGCATATAAATTCAAAAGATTTTGATGTGCTTGACGATATTTGTTCGAGTAATGGCAAATTTATTGGCGAAGCACCAGATAACGAATTTATTATTACTAAAAACGAACCACCGTATTTAACTCATTTAGATATGGAAAATTGTATAATGGAAGGAAAAACCACTTTGCCATATTTTACTTATTATTCCAAGTTAGAAGAGGTTATACTTCCAAAAAATGTTACGAAAATTGGCTCTGATATAGACCCTGTTTTTGAAAATTCATACAAGTTAAAGAAAGTAATTTTTCCTGCAACTCTAAAAGAAATTAGTTCGTGTAGTTTTGCAAATTGTGATTTACAGGATATTATTCTACCCGAAAATTTGGAATCTATTGGATATTATGCTTTCAGTGGTAATAAAAGCATACGACATATAAAAATTCCAAAAAATGTATCTTTTTTAGTTGGTAATACATTTGGCGGTTGTAATATTGAAAAATTTGAGTTAGATGATAATAATCCGCATTTATCTTTAATTGATGGAGTTATTTTCAGTAAAGATAAAACAAAATTAGTGGCGTTTCCAAGCGGTTATAAAAATGACAATTACATTATTCCGAATGGAACAAAAACAATCGGTTACGCTGCTTTTTGTAATTCAAAAATAAAATCAATAACATTTCCGCCAACTCTTGAAACAATAGAAGATTTTGCTTTTGAGACGTGCTATAATATAGAATGTATGGAAATTCCTAATTCCGTTATAGAACTTGGCAAGTGGGCATTTCGTTTTTGCACTTCTTTAAAAAGTGTGAAATTGCCTGATACCATGACAATTTTAAAAGAAAATACTTTTGTTGGTTGCAATAATTTAAAAGAGTTGGAAATACCAAATTCAGTAAAAATCATTGAACAAAATGCTTTGTGTTGTACTCATAATTTGGAAAAACTGATTTTACACGATGGTTTGGAGGAAATAAATGACGATTTGAAATTTATGAAAATAAGCAAAGTTTATATTCCTAAAACAGTAAAAAAAATTCTTTCAGGAACGCCGATGTTAGCACAACACTCTCAAATTCAGTTTGATGTTGATATTGAAAATCAATATTTATGTTCAATTAACGGCTCTTTGTATGATAAAAATATGACAATTTTGATTTCGGCTTACAGGCAAAATGCCAATACATTTATAGTTCCTGATGGGGTAAAGAAAATTGCCGATTACGTTTTTTGGTACACAAAATTAGAAACAATAGTATTACCCGACAGTTTAACAACTCTTGGACATAGATGCTTTGAACATTGCAAGTTAAAGGAAATACGCTTGCCAAAGTCAATGACAGCAATAGATTTTCGTGCTTTTGGTGATTGCGAAAACTTGGAAAAAATGATGTTGTATGCAGAACAACCGCCTGAAATCACAAACCCTTTGTCTGACTGTTGGAAATTTATGGGCGAATCAAAAAAACTTATTTTATATGTTCCAAAAGAATGTGTAGAAACTTATAAATCAATAAAATATTGGAAAGACATTAAACATATACAAGCACAATGATTAAATCCCCTCTGCATTAACCCTTCGGCACAAGTCAAGATGAGATAATGAGGTTGTTTTGTTTGAAAAATCAGGTTTAAGAAAAGAAAATTTACAATGAAATATCGCGCTCATTGAGCGCAGTCGAAACGACATATATTGAAAAAAAAATCGAAAAATATAATACAAAATGAAAGCATTAATGTTTGGGTGGGAGTTTCCGCCGCATATTTTGGGAGGGCTGGGAACGGCAAGTTACGGACTGACAAAGGGAATGTCGTTGCAGCAAGATATGGAAATCACTTTTGTGATACCAAAACCTTGGGGAGATGAAGACCAAAGTTTTCTTCGCATTATCGGCGCAAATCAAGTGCCTGTGGTTTGGAAAGAGGCTGATTATCAGTATGTTATGCCGCGTGTGGCAAACGCTGACAACTATTTTAATTTCCGCAACGGCATTCGTTACGATTTTTCGCGAATTGGCACAAACGACATCGGCTGCATCAATTTTTCGGGGCGTTACCCAGAAAATCTTTTAGAGGAAATATCTAATTATGAGGCAGTTGCGAGCGTCTTGGCGCACTCGTTGGAGTTTGACGTGATACATTCGCACGATTGGCTGACCTACCCTGCTGGCATTTTTGCAAAAAATATTTCGGGCAAACCGCTTGTAATACACGTTCACGCTACCGACTACGACCGCTCGCGAGGGCAGGTTAATCCTGATGTTTATCGTATCGAAAAGGCAGGAATGGACAACGCGAACCACATTATTACCGTCAGCAATCTCACTCGGCAGACGGTTATCGAAAAATACCACCAGCACCCCGACAAAGTTACGACAGTGCATAACGCAGTTGAGCCGCTTGATTTTGTTTCTCAACTCAAAAAGCCTGAAAGAAAGGACAAAATTATTACTTTTTTGGGCAGAATTACGATGCAAAAAGGACCTGAATATTTTGTAGAAGTTGCCGCCTGCGTATTGGCGCACACAAAGGGCGTGCGGTTTGTAATGGCGGGTTCGGGCGATATGATGAACAAAATGATACGCCTTGTTGCGCAAAAAGGCATCGCCGACAAATTCTATTTTACGGGCTTTCTTTCTGGAAAAAAAGTGTATGAAATGCTTGCCCAAAGCGATGCTTATATGATGCCTTCGGTGAGCGAGCCGTTTGGAATTTCGCCGCTCGAAGCGATGCAGTGCGGCACTCCGTCAATTATTTCAAAACAGAGCGGTTGCGCCGAAATTTTGGAACACGCCATAAAAACAGATTATTGGGACATCAACGCAATGGCGGACTATATTCACGCAATCGTAAAATACCCTGCAATGTATAAATCGCTCAGAATTAACGGTTTAGCCGAAATTGAAACTATAAAATGGGAGTACGCAGGGCAAAAAGTGAGAGATATTTACGAAAAAGTCAGGCATTGAAAGTTATGGGTTAAAAGAAATAAAAAAATATTAAATTCTTGAATTTTTAAATTTTCATTTTTTTATTTTGATAATTGAAAAAAAAATTGTAATTTTGCGAATTATAAAATTTATTCAATGTTATTCACAGAAAATACTAAATCATTGATTTCGGTGGACTTGGAAAAATTCAAAGAAATTTTTTCTACCGCATTCCGCTCGGAAGAGAAACTCTTGAGCAAAGCACTTGACTATTTGAAACCTTTGAACGGCAAACAAATACGCCCTATTTTGGTGCTTACCTCTGCAAAACTTTGTGGAAAAATTACCGAAAATACGCATTATCTTGCTTCTCTTTTTGAGTTGATGCATTGCGCGAGCCTGATTCACGACGACGTTGTTGATGAGGCGGAGCAAAGGCGCAATCGACCTTCACTCAACGCGATTTTTGATAACAGAACTTCGGTGCTTGTCGGCGATTTTTTGATGGCGAAAGCAGCAAATTTTGTCTATTTAACACAAAATTTAGAGTTTTTAAACATAATGCAAAAACTCTTTACGCATATTGTTGAGGGCGAACTTTACCAAAACGAACATTCGCATAATTTTATCAGCGAAGAGGACTATTACCGCATTATAAAACAAAAAACGGCTGCGCTTTTCGCTGTTTGCGCTGCATCTGGCGCAATGTCGGCAGGTGCTAACAAGCAGCAAATTAAGGCTTTAAGCAATTTTGGCGAAAATCTTGGCATTTGTTTTCAGATAAAAGACGATATTTTTGATTTTACTGCAAAAAATATCGGAAAACCCGTTTTTAATGATGTTCAAGAGGGAAAAGTTACTTTGCCGTTGATTAATGCTCTGGAACAGTCCAACGAAAAAGAGCAGGACAGAATTTACGATGTTATTAATAAAGATAAAATCAACGAACACGATAAAGTGTTCATAGTCAAGTTAGTACAAAAATACGGCGGCATAAAATACGCTGAAAAGCAAATGATTCTTTACAAAGAAAAAGCGGCTAAATGTTTGTCTGTTTTTGAAGAAAGTCCTGAAAAAAATCTGCTGCTCGAAATGCTTAATTTCGCAGTGGAAAGAGATTTTTAGTAATGAAATGATTAATTATAAAACCACAAACTTCACAAACACACACGAATTTTATTCGTGTAGTTAGTCGTTAACAATTACTTCTTGCAACTTTCTATAAATTAACCACATAATAAAAATTTAAATTAATACACGTATATTTACTTGAAAATTATTATCTTTTTATATAAAAAACTTTGTTGATTTTATAAAATACGATACAGCACCCTGTCATTGCGGGCTACAACCCGCAATGACAGGGTATAAACAACGTTTAACGGAATAATCAATATTCAAAAATTTTAACAAGGTTACTATTTTGTCCTTTAATTAAATTATGAGTGAAAATTATGTAATAATTGCAGCCGGCGGAAATGGCGTGCGAATGGGCGCAGAAGTGCCGAAACAGTTTATTCTGCTCAACGGCAAGCCGATTTTGATGCACACAATCGAAACTTTTTACAATTTTGATAAAAAAATAAAAATTGTTCTCGCTCTGCCGACCGATGCCATTGCAGAATGGAAAAAACTTTGCAGGCAACACTCTTTTAAGATAAAAACCACGATAGTAGAAGGTGGAAAAGAGCGTTTTCACTCGGTAAAAAATGCGTTAAGCATAATCCCAGACGGCTCTTTGGCGGCAATTCACGACGGCGTGCGCCCATTTGTGAGCAAGCAGACAATAGAACGCTGTTTTTCGGCAGCCGAAATGCTCGGAAACGCAATTCCTGTGCTGCCTCTCGAAGAAAGTATGCGCCTGATTGACGGCGAACATAACTCAATTATAGACCGAACAAAATTGCGCGTGGTGCAAACGCCGCAAGTATTCAGGTCGGAAATTATAAAACGCGCTTACCAAAGGGATTTTGAGGAGAAATTTACTGACGATGCCTCCGTTCTCGAAAAAAGCGGTTACTCAATCAACCTCATTCAAGGCAACCGCGAAAATATCAAAATCACTACTCCTTTTGACTTAAAAACCGCTGCAATTTTGCTTGAAATGGGTATTAACAAGTGAAATTTTTGCAAAAAAATTAAATAAAATGACAAAAATCGGCGTACTTTCTGACACTCACAGTTGGCTTGACCCAAAAGTTTTTAACTATTTTGCCGCTTGCGATGAAATTTGGCACGCAGGCGACATCGGAGATATTTCTGTTGCCGACAAACTCGCTGATTTTAAGACATTTAGAGCGGTTTATGGAAATATCGACAACCACATAATCCGCAACGCTTACCCCGAATTCTTAACTTTTGAGGTGGAAAAAGTGAAAATTTTGCTCACTCATATTGGTTATTACGGCGGAAAATTTTACCCGAATGTTTATAGAAAAATTTTGACGGAAAAACCTAAAATTTTTGTCTGCGGACATTCACATATTCTCAAAGTGAATTACAACAAAAATCTTGATTTGCTCTGCATCAATCCTGGCGCGGCGGGACAATACGGCATACAGCCCTCCCGTACTTTTGTGCGTTTTGAAATTGACGGCGAAAAAATTCAAAATATGGAAGTAATTGACCTGCCATTGCGGAGTTAATCCAAATTATAAGGACAAACCCTTTCTGTGTTACACATTCGGCGTAAGCATAATCAACGCATTAGGTACAACTTGAAACAAGATTGAATTACAGAACGGAATTTCGACTCCATCTGTTTCGATTGCTGTCGGTTTTTCACAAACAGCCGTAAAATGCTCTGTTTCAAACGAATAGGTTAAATTGTGTTCGTCAATTCTATCTTGAAAAAGATATTTTAGCCCTGAAAAAATTTCCAAAAACGAAGGTCGTTTTATTGCTGCAACGTGCAGCAAACCGTCTGTTGGTTTGGCTTTCGGCACTTGTTTTATGCCTCCGCCCGAGAAACAGCCATTGCCGACCGCAACCGAAAAAATCTTGTCCGCAACCTCATAATTTCCCCGCAAAGTCATTGATTGCGAGGCGGTTACAAACACTCCGAGCAGCACCGAAAAAGTATAGGCAAAGGAACTTCCGCCGAAATATTTTTTGAGTTTGTTGGTCAATCGTACTACCTGTCCGTCGAAACCAAAGCCCGCGCCGTTGAGGAAAAACCTCGAATATTGACTGCCGTCAGGTTGGGCGCAGGTCATTTTGCCGATGTCGATTTGCACTGCTTTTCCGTTGCAGAAAAGGTCGTTGAGGTTTGAAACTTTTTTGGACAAATTCCAATAACGCGCCCAGTCATTGCCCGAACCGTATGGAATTGATGCAATCATAACTTGCTCTTTATCAATAATTTGCGAAGTATAAATACCATTAACAACCTCATTTAGAGTGCCATCGCCGCCGACAATAAAAAAGTGGCGAATTCCGCTTGTTTCTGCAAGATTTTTCGCAATTTCAACAGCGTGTCCGCGATATTCTGTAAGCACTTTCGTAAATTTTATGCCTATTTCGTTGAAAAATCTGTCAATTTTTGAATAATTTTTACCCAAAACACGTTTTCCCGCGTGCGAATTAACCACAATTCCCCAGTGTGCGTTTAAAATATTTGTATTCATTTTTCTGATATTATTTACAATTTTCTTCTTTTGGAAAATATTTTTTTGTGTCAATTTTTTTTGTTAAAAATTCTGAATTATTGCCCGCAATTTTCGACTTAATCCACTGTTCTACCGCCTTTTCCGTTTCGTTTAAGTGAAAAAGAATATCGCCGTAGTGTTCCAAAAGTTCGGCGTTTGAGTCATACAACAAAGCCCGTTCTATATAAAATTTTGCGGAACGAAAATCGCCCTGTTTGAACAAAATCCAAGCATAAGTATCTAAAAATGTGGCGTTTTGCGATTCTGCCTGAATGGTTTTGCCGCTGAGGTTTTCTGCTTTGCGCAATTCAAGCCCGCACTCCGACAAAAAATAAGCGTAATTATTCATTGCAAGCAGATTTGTCGGGTTGTATTCGATAGATTTTTCGTAAGCCGCAAACGCTTCCGCGTAATTTTTCTGCTGCATCAATTCGTCTGCTTTTATGCTCAAAATCAGCGACTTAAACGCTTTTTCACTCTCTGCAAAATTTGCAATATAATCGTCAATCAACGCCAAAGCATCGGATTTTTTGTCCAATTTAAGTAGCCCCATAACCCGATAATACGCCCAAAGCGAGGCTTCGGGAAATATTTTTTCCGCTTTTTCTGCAAGTTCTATAAGTTGTGTAATACTGTCATTTTTGGCGTAGATTTCAGCAAGATTTTTCCAGTTTGCCTCGTTGTCTGGCGAAAGCGAAATAGCCGTTGCAAGATTTTCCTCTGCCTGTGCAACGTTCTCTGTATCAATAAAATAGGCTGCGTACATCGAATAAACTTCGCTCTCGTTTGGATAATTTTTGAGCAATTCGGCAAAAAGATTTTCCGCTTGCTGATAATTTTTTTTGTCAATCAAAGTGTTGATATACCGCGCAAAAGGTTCAAGTTTGTCAGCAATATCAACATTTTTGTCGCTAAGAGCGCGGTTCAGGCAGTCATTTGCAGATTCTTCCTGACGCTTATTTTGGTAATAATCAAAGAGTTGCAGCAGCGCGTAGCCATCATTTTGCCGTTTTTTAAGCACATTATTCAGTGTTTGCAAGCCGCTAACTGTATCACCAGTCAACATATAATATTGCCCCAAAACCGCCTCATAATTGGTTTCCGCAGGGTATTTGGCAATAAGTTTTTTGAGTTCTTTTACCGCTTTTTTGTGCTGATTTTGCTTGCTGAAAAAATCCACTTTAAGCATTGTGATTTCTTCTGAAATTCCACTCAAAGTTTCAATCTTGTTTAATGTGGCTAATGTCTTGTTATTCAGTTTTTTAGCATTATATAAATCAAGCAGGTTATAGAGGTAAATCAATTTTCCGTTGTGTTTTTTTGCAAGGCTTTCAAAAATCGAAATTGCCTGCTCGTAATCCCTGTTTTGAATGCAGTAAGCCGCCTGAATTTCCCTGTAAAACGAGTTTTCGGGCGCAATTTTCACCGCTCTAAGCAACGCATCTTGCGCATTTTTTTGTTGCGATGTAAATTGATACATTTTCGACAACTCAAACCACGCCGCAGCATTAAGCGAATCAATTTGCAAACACTCGATATACTGTTGAGCGGCAGAGCGGTAGTCGGCAGTTTGTTTCAACTTCTCACCCTCATAAAAATGAAAATCAAACCGCTGCTGTGCAGTGCTGTCGCGCACCTGCTCCGCCTCAATTTTTGCATCAAAAATCGAATCAACTTGCGCATTTAACGCAAAATTTATTAAAAAAAATATTATTAATAACGATAAATATTTCATCTGTTTAAATTTATTTTTAACCACTAACCACATGAGTTAAAAGTTCCTGTAATTTTTAAGTTTTAATTTTCAATTAATTTTAAACCTGTACTCCACCTTTTTTAAATCCTCATTTGCTTTTACAATTTTATCTTTAAGCGTTGATTTATAGGCGATTAACTTTGCTTTAAGAGTGCTGTCGGCAGCGGAGAGAATTTGAATTGCGAGCAAACCTGCATTTAAACCCGCATCAATTCCTACGGTTGCCACAGGAATTGCGGGCGGCATCTGCACAATCGCCAAAAGCGCGTCAATACCTGATAATGAGGCACTTATCGGCAAGCCAATAACGGGCAGAGGCGTATTTGCAGCAATTACGCCTGGCAGAGCC
Organism: Prevotellaceae bacterium; assembly: GCA_031270065.1. Taxonomy (GTDB): domain Bacteria; phylum Bacteroidota; class Bacteroidia; order Bacteroidales; family Paludibacteraceae; genus F0058. The sequence goes on from JAISYF010000082.1 coordinate 70,311, forward strand.
GCCGCCATTCCCGCGCCAGCAATAATCACTTCGATGCCGCGCATGTCGGCATTTTTGGCGAAATTTTCCACCTCGGCAGGCGTTCTGTGCGCCGAAAGCGCGTACATCTCAAACGGAATTTCAAATTCGTCAAGCACTTTCGCCGCTTTTTCCATTATCGGCAAATCGGAAGTGCTGCCCATAATAATACTTACTTTTGCATTCATTTTTCGTACATTTTAAAATTTTAAAAACCGCTGCAAAATTATCATTATTTTGCCATAAATAAAAATGTTTCATTCGATTTTTTTAACAAAAGTGAAACTATTTAATTTTTTACAATTCTAAAAATACTAAATTCCATTATAAAAGTTATAAAAACATTACAAATTCGCCTTAACTTTGCGCCAACCGACAATTTTGTGTCCTAAAAACCAAACTTCGCAACCACAGCGGATATTAATTTAAAATAAAACTTGCATAATTAATAAAAAAACTGTAATTTTGCCGAAAATTTTTATTACAGAAAAAATTAATCATTAAATAAAAAATTGTAACAATGAAAAGAATTGTAATTTTCTCATTATTAGCACTTTGCACAACATTTGCATTTGCTAAAAAACCAAAACAACCCGTAGTAGTTGAACCGTCGAAACCCGCAACTTTGACCGAAATCATAAGTTACGCATTGGGCGCAAATATTGGCTCAGGTATGGCGGAAAACGTTGCTCGATTCAACATCGAATTGAATTGGGAATTTGTAAAACAGGGGCTTTCTGAGGCTGCAGCAGGTCAAAACCAGTTTGACCAAACAAAAATGCAAGAGGCATTAAGCAAACTTGACAGTTTGGCGCGGGCGCATCAAAAAATTCAATCCGAAAAAGCATTAGCCGAGCAAAAAGCCTTTTTTGAAAAAAACAAGACCGTTGAGGGCGTAATTACCACTGAATCTGGCTTGCAGTATAAGGTTATCACGCTCAGCGAGGGCGCGAAACCAACCGCCAGCGACAAAGTGAAAGTGCATTATCACGGCACGTTGCTCGATGGCACAGTGTTTGACTCGTCTATACAGCGCGGCGAGCCGATAACATTTCCTCTAAATCAGGTGATAAAAGGTTGGACTGAAAGCGTACAACTGATGCCTGTCGGTTCAAAATTTATTTTCTACATTCCATCTGAACTCGCCTACGGCGAACAGGGCGCAGGCGGCGCAGTCCCACCAAATGCAGCACTCATTTTCGAGGTAGAACTTTTGGAAATAAATCCAACTGAGGAATAAATTTTCAATTAAAAATTAAGAGTTTGTTTAAATTTTAGACAAATATTGTTTATACCCTGCCATTGACTGCGAGTCGTCATCCGCAACAGCAATGACAGGGTATTTTTTTTATTTATAATAATTAATAAACTATCAGAATTGCCCTCATAGAATTACACATTTTCCTTATTTATCAGCCCATTTGAGTACATTTCCAGCAGTTTTTGCAGGCAAAAATCTTTGTCAATATCAGGTAAATCTATTTTTAAAATTTGATTTTCAAAATATTTTTCAAAAATTTTAATATCATTTTCAGAATAAAAAGCGGAATATTTTTGCGTTTGAAACAATGTGTCGCAGGCAAAATAATTTATCGGGTAAATTTTATATGCAGCGTGTATCTGCTTGTCAATCAGTGAGATAGTTTGTTCAATTTGCTCGTTGCGGGGCAGATTTTTTTGCGAAATGAGGTCAAGTTTTTCATTTATGCAGGGCGTAAAAGCGTAGTGCAAATGCCCTGTGTAGCCGAAAATTCCTGTTTGCATACTCCGCACATCGTCTTGCGTTGATTTTGTAAAATACTCATTATCACGACTTTGCTGCATTTCTTTGACTTTAAGAAAATCGCAAGAATCATATTCGTAAGAAATAGATAACGGACAGATATTCAATGCTTTAAGGTTTTCGATAAAAGTGCCGTTGCCACTGAGTGCGAACATTTTTAAAATGCTTACCTGAGTGCGGTCATCGGAGTTTTTCGCCCGCCCTTCGCGTTGCGCAATCCACACCGCTGATTTTTGCTCGGTAACGGCGTGGCGAATGTATGCCGAAAGTTCTTTGAATGCCGTTATTTGCTCGCCGCGCGACAGGTTGCGTTTGATGATAAAACTCTTATTTAACCGCATAAAAGCCAAAATCCAGTCCGCAGCAGCGAGGTTGTTGCCGATAGCAATTTGCGATGTTTTTAAGCCGTTTTTTACCAAAACATACTGCAAAAAAGCGGGATCTACAATAATATCTCGGTGGTTTGAGAGGAAAAGCGTGGACAAAGACAGGTTTTCAACGCCCGAAAAAGTGAGTTCGCACGACTTTTTTTGCAAAAGCCCCTCCAACATCGGAAACATAAATGCCTCTTGAAAAGCGTCAATCGTGGTTATGTTTTTATAAATTTGCTGAAATTTTTCAATCAATTTTTTCGGCATAACCATTTCTGCACCCTGCATAAAAACCTGATTTTCAAGTAGTTTTTCAAAAACCGCCTGAATTTCGCTATCGTAATATGGTCGAATATCGTCAAACATTTTTAATATTAAATTTACAAAATATTTTGTATTAACTCGCCTGCTTTTATTTTCATTTTTGAAAAGGAGAAAAGTTTTTTACCTAAATCTTTCAACGCAAACTTCTATCTGCACAGAATGTATTCAGGTTGATAAAGTATTATTTCGTTTCGTTTCAGTCATAAATTTGAGCGTTTTTTTTGACTGCGAAATTACAAATATTTTTCCGAAATACAAAAAACGTCCTGCTTTTTTGATTAAAATCCCAAAATTCAATTTGAAAATTTGAGGATTTGAAAATTTGAAATTAAAATCCCAAAATTTTCAAATTTTCAAATTGTATTTTTACAAGTTTGTGTATAATTGAAAATTTTATGTTATCTTTGCAATTTGAAAAAATGTAGTTAGAAATGGAACAAAAAACTAAAAAATACCCTCTTGAACTAAACACTATGCCTGGTTTTGCAGGCAGTTCGGCGTATTATTTGAGGTACGAAGACCCTCAAAATCAAAATGCGCTCGTTTCGCGCGAGGCGAATGACTATTGGGGCAATGTGGATTTGTATCTCGGCGGCTCGGAACACGCTACGGGACACCTTATTTATAGCCGTTTTTGGAACAAATTTCTCTACGACTTGGGCGTTGCCAAAGACGATGAGCCGTTTAAAAAGTTGATAAATCAGGGAATGATACAAGGACGCAGTAATTTTGTGTACCGCGTGAAAAACACGAATACTTTTGTATCGTATAACCTTAAAAATCAATACGATACAACAGAAATTCACGTTGATGTCAATATAGTGTCGAATGATGTTTTGGACTTGGAAAAATTTAAAAATTGGCGACCAGAATTTACAGATGCCGAGTTTATTCTCGAAGACGAAAAATATGTGTGCGGTTGGGCGGTAGAAAAAATGTCTAAATCTATGTTCAATGTGGTAAATCCTGACGATATTGTAGAAAAATACGGCGCAGACACACTGCGAATGTACGAAATGTTTTTGGGACCATTAGAGCAGTCAAAACCTTGGGACACCAACGGAATTGATGGCGTGCATCGTTTTCTCAAACGCCTTTGGGGATTAATTTACAACGGTGATAATTTGCTGATTAACAATGATTTACCAACTAATGAAGAGTTAAAAACGCTGCACAAAACAATTAAAAAAATTGCTTACGATATTGAAAATTTTTCTTTCAACACGTCTATTTCGGCGTTTATGATTTGTGTGAATGAACTTTACGCTGCAAAATGCTCGAAACGCGCTATTATTGAGCCGCTTGCGGTAATTCTTGCGCCTTTTGCTCCGCATATTGCAGAGGAAATTTATCATTTGAGCGGCAACAAAACAAGTGTTTGCGATGCAAAATTTCCCGATTTTGATGAAAAATACTTGGTTGAAAATTCGGTAAAATATCCGATTTCGTTTAACGGTAAAGTGCGTTTTACGCTCGAACTGCCTGCCGATTTAGACGCAAAAGAAGTTGAAAAAATCGCACTCAAAAACGAGCAAACACCGCGTTGGCTCGAAGGAAAAGAAATTAAAAAAATTATAGTTGTGCCGAAAAAAATTGTGAATGTGGTGTTTTAATTATAAATTATGAAAGATAAAAAAACTTATGATGTTTTGACTTTTGTAAATTTGCAAGGCAAAACTGTTGAATATTACTTTGATATTTCAAAGTTTTATGGAAAAATATGGTAAATATTTCTTCATAATTTGTGTGCTGTTTTGCGTGCAAAATTCTTTGTGCCAGCAAATTGACACCGCAGGGGCGCGATTAATTGCACCCCTGCAACCAGACACCGCCCAATCCTACGCTCTTTCTGAAATTCAGGTTACGGGTAAAAAAGTTACGGCAGAGGTTATTCCGCCAAGAAAACTTGCGGGCGAAACTCTGAAAAACCTTTCAACTCTGTCCGTTGCTGATGCGGTGCGCTTTTTTTCGGGCATTCAGGTGAAGGATTACGGCGGTATCGGCGGACTGAAAACTATCAATATCCGCTCAATGGGAACTAATCAAATGGGCGTTTTTTATGACGGCATTCAACTTGGCAACGCGCAAAACGGACAGGTGGATTTGGGGCGGTTTTCGCTTGATAATATCGAAAGTATCTCGCTCTACAACGGACAAAAGTCGTCTATGCTGCAATCGGCGAAGGACTACGGCTCGGCTGGGACAATTTATATTCAAACCGCACGCCCGCAATTCACTGAAAATAAACACTTTAACTTTTCTGCCAAACTAAAAAGCGGCTCGTTTGGACTGATAAATCCGTCTTTCTTGTGGCAACAAAAAATGGGTAGAGACGCCGCGCGCCACGACGTTTCTACGAGTTTCAGCGCGGAATTTCTGCACTCAAATGGGCGTTATAAATTTCATTTTAAGCCCTATCTGGTGGCAAAAGACACAGTTTTAACGCGGGTAAATGCAGATATTACCTCGTTGCGAACAGAGGCGGCGTTGTTTGGAAATGTGAAAGACGGCGAATGGAAAATACAGTTTTACAACTACCATTCCGAGCGCGGTTTGGCAGGGCATATTGCAAAATATATTTATCAACATACTGATAGACAGAACGATAACAATTTTTTTACGCAGGCTGGTTTTCGCAAAAATTTCAAAAAATATGCGTTTTTAATTAATGTAAAATATGCAAATGATTTTATAAGATATTTTCCTGACAGACGTTTAAGCGACACTACTTTTAACGATTATCGGCAAAACGAGGTTTATTTTTCGTTTGCCAATTCCTGCCGCCCTTTTCAGTTTTGGGAAATGGCTCTGTCGGCTGATTTGCAATACAATACGCTCGCCTCTAACGTGCAAAATTTCGCATTTACGCAACGATTGACAGGTTTGGCTGCATTTTCCACATCGTTCAAATGGCGGATTGCTAAAATTCAGGCATCGGTTTTGGGTACGTTTGTGGGCGACCGTAGGAGCAATGCGCGCATTGCCCCTGTAATGTCCCAAAAACCGCAATTTACGCCCGCGATTACCACCGTTTTGTCGCCATTTAAACATTTTCCATTGGATTTTCGGGCGTTTTGCAAACGCATTTTCCGTATGCCTACATTCAACGATTTATATTATTCGCAAGTGCAGTCGTATTTAAAACCCGAATTTGTACAGCAATACGATTTCGGCGCGGAATATATTTTATATAACGACCGTAGGGACAAGACACGCCTTGTTTCTACAAGCGTGCTGCAAAATCTCAATATTTCCGCCGACATTTATTATAATTTTGTGGAAAATAAAATCGCTGCCGTACCTGCAAACGACGCTTTTCGTTGGCAAATGATGAACTTGGGCAAAGTCAAAATTTTCGGCGCAGATATTTCGGCAGATATAGAATTGGCTTTGGCAAAAAATTGGAATTTGAATATTTTGGCAAATTATTCGTATCAAGATGCGCGCGATTTTTCCGATAAAAACGACTCTTTTTACAAAAATCTTATTCCATATTCGCCTCAACATTGCGCAACGGCTGCGGTAAATCTCGCCTGCAAAAAAATTCGTTTCAACTACTGCTTTCTTTTCACAGGCGAGCGGTACAACGGCAGAGATAATATTCCCGCAAATTACGTTGCGCCGTTTCAGACGCACGATATTTCGGTGGCATGCACATTCAAAATTCCCGTAAGGGCGAGTTTTAAACCTTCTCCTACAATCACTATAAATGCCGATATTAATAATATTTTCAATCAGCATTACGAGGTAGTGCTCAACTACCCAATGCCGAATACGAATTTTAAAATTGGGGTAAAAGTGGAAATATAAGAAAATTATTGCAAAATTTTAAGATTTGAAAATTTGAGGATTTGAAAATTTGAAAATGCAAAAATAAAAAATAAAAAATAATTTTCAATTTATACTTCATAATTAAAAACTTTTTCTTACCTTTGCAACAATCTTGGGTGTCAGATATTTATTTTTCTAATTATCTGATTAATAGGGAATTCGGTGAAAATCCGAAACAGTCGCGCTGCTGTGAATTTCTATTTTAATTAAAAATTTGAAAATTTGAAAGATTTTGAGTTTTTAATTGAAAACAAGAGCGAAACAAATACCTCAAGCCATTGATTAAAAATCGAGAAGGCGTTTCGTTTGAAAATAAGTCAGAAAACCTGCCCAAAAGAATTATTAATTTCCAAAAAACTCTCGCGAAAAAGAGTTAAAGGATTATGCAGAATTTTTTATTATTATATTATTAATCAACAGGGTTACAGAATTTGCATATAATAAATATGTGAATTTTGCGAGTTTTGTAATTCTGTAAAAATCATTTAAACAAATGAAGAAATTTTTTACAATTTTAAACATTGCCTTAACGGCGATGATGTTTGTTTCCTGCAACCCAGAAGAACCGCAGAAACAGCCGACAATTAAAACTATTGATTTTGAGAGCGTTGAGTTAAACTCCGACGGCTATCAAAACAATTTCGCAGACGGATTGATTTTGTCCGATGTGGATTTTTACAACTCTTACAACGCCGGTTGGGATGCGTGGGAGGGCTTTTCGGTATCGAACAATACCGACAAAATCGTTGCTGGTCTTGCTAATCAGTACAGCGTGTATGCTGCAAGCGGTGCCAACGGCTCGCAAAAATTTGCCGTTATCGGTGCGGGTTATTCCGAAACCTCCAACTGCAAATTTATTGACGGTAAAGAGTTGAAATTCAAAGGATTGTATATCAACAATTCTACTTTCGCCTATCTTGCGGTGAAAGACGGCAATGACGGCACAGGTTATGTGAAAGGCGCATTTGAGGCAGGCGACTGGTTCAAAATTATCATTACTGCCTTTAATGCAGCGGGCGGAAAAATCGGCGAAAAAGAGTTTTACCTTGCCGATTTCCGCGACAGCAAAAGTTTCGTTTGCAGCGATTGGACTTTTGTGGATTTGTCTTCGCTGGGCAAAGTGAATAAACTCGAATTTACCTTTGCCTCTACCGACACAGGCGATCATGGTATGAATACGCCCGCTTATGTCTGTGTCGACAATGTTAGTTACGAAGCGGAATAAAATGCAACAGAGAGGACGTGATTAACCGCGCCCCTAAAACGTGTAAGAACAAAGACAAATCAGGTTTCATTTTCTGCCATAGAAATGTCTTTGTTCTTTGCTTTCTTTAAAAAATATTTTATCAACAAAAAATAAAAAAGTTTTCTTTTTAGGAAAACTTTTTTATCTATTTAAATCTATAAAATGCTGATTATTAATTATAAAATTTTATTTTTAGAAAATTTAACATAGATTTTTTGTAAAAATATTTTCTAAATAAAAAACTTTTTGTAATTTTGCAGCCAAAAAATTTATAAAAAAATCACCAAAAATCGATGAACATTTTTATTGTTAAAAGAGACGGAAAAAAAGAACTTTTTTCGTTAGACAAAATACGAAACGCTATTGCAAAGGCGTTTCTGTCTGTTGGCAGTTTTGCTACGCAAGATGTAATTACCAACATTTTAAGCCGTATCAGCATTACAGACGGTACAACCGTTGAGGAGATTCAAAATCAGGTGGAAGTTGCATTGATGTCGGAGCGGTATTACGCTGTGGCAAAATCGTATATGCTTTACAGACAAAAGCATTTGGAGGACAGGGAGGTGCGCGACAAACTCAAATTTCTGATGGACTACTGCGATGCGCAAAACGCCGCCACAGGCAGCAAATTCGACAGCAACGCCAATGTGGAAAACAAAAATATGGCAACGCTTATCGGCGAATTGCCAAAGTCGAATTTTATCCGCCTCAACCGCCGTATGCTCATCGACCGCATTAAAGAAATGTACGGCAAAGAGTTGGCGGACAAATACATAGATTTGTTGAACCGACATTTTATTTATAAAAATGACGAAACTTCGTTGGCGAATTATTGCGCCTCAATAACGATGTACCCTTGGCTGCTCGGCGGTACGGTTTCCATTGGCGGCAATTCCAAAGCCCCCTCCAACCTGAAATCGTTTTGCGGCGGCTTTATAAATATGGTTTTTATAGTGTCGAGTATGTTGAGCGGCGCATGCGCAACGCCAGAATTTTTGATGTATATGAACTATTTTATCGGGCTTGAATACGGCAACGATTATTACAAAAACGCCGATGATGTCGTTGATTTATCAAAAAAACAGCGGACTTTGGACAAGGTAATTACCGACTGTTTTGAGCAAATTGTCTATTCTATAAATCAGCCGACAGGAGCGAGAAATTTTCAGGCAGTTTTTTGGAATATTTCCTATTACGATAAATACTATTTTGAAAGTCTGTTCGGCGATTTTTGTTTTCCTGACGATACAAAACCCGATTGGAACTCATTAAACTGGCTACAAAAACGCTTTATGAAATGGTTTAACAGAGAGCGTACAAAAGCGGTTTTAACTTTTCCAGTAGAAACAATGGCTCTTTTGTCCGAAAACGGCGATGTGAAAGACAAAGAATACGCCGAATTCACCGCCGAAATGTACGCCGAAGGACATTCGTTTTTCACTTATGTCAGCGACAACGCCGATTCGCTGGCAAGTTGCTGCCGTTTGCGCAATGAAATACAGGACAACGGTTTCAGTTACACGCTCGGCGCGGGCGGCGTTTCCACAGGCTCAAAAAGTGTGCTGACCGTCAATCTCAACCGCTGCATTCAACAGGCGCAGCGAGAAGGAATTCACTATATTTTTTATTTGGAAGAAATTATAAATCTCGTGCATAAAGTTCAACTCGCCTACAACGAAAATCTGCGTTATATGTACGAAAAAGGAATGTTGCCACTTTTTACTGCGGACTATATCAATATGAGCCGACAGTACCTCACTGTTGGCGTAAATGGCTTGGTGGAAGCGGCTGAATTTCTCGGTATTGAGATTGACGATAATCCGAAATACGCCGAATTTGTGCAGCAGATACTTGGCTTGATTGAAACTTACAATCGCCGTTACCGCACAAAAGAAACGATGTTTAACTGTGAAATGATTCCTGCCGAAAATGTAGGTGTAAAACACGCCAAATGGGACAGACGCGATGGTTATCAGGTCAATCGCGACTGCTATAACAGTTATTTTTATATCGTTGAAGATGAAAAATTGAACATTATTGACAAATTTCGATTGCATGGCAGAAAATATATTGAACACCTGACTGGCGGCTCGGCTCTGCACCTCAATTTAGAGGAACATTTAAGCAAAGAACAGTACCGCCAACTATTGCGCGTTGCTACGCAAGAGGGCTGCAACTACTTCACTTTCAACATTCCAAACACCGTTTGTAACGACTGCGGACATATCAACAAGCATAATTTGAAAAAATGCCCAAAATGCGGCAGTGAAAATCTTGATTACCTCACGCGCATTATCGGCTATATGAAGCGGGTAAGCAATTTTTCACAGGCGCGGCAGCAAGAAGCGGGGAGAAGGTATTATGCGAAAACGGTGTGATTTGTGAAATATTTTGTGATTTATCTCGATGTAAAATATTTTTAGTAATTTTACTGGATAAGTTTTTTAATTATTAATTTGAAAATTTGAGGATTTGAAATTAAAATCCCAAAATCCTCAAATTTTCAAATTGTATTTTTGTATTTTCAAATCTTCAAATCTTCAAATCCTCAAATCCTCAAATTTTCAAATTGAATTTTCAAATTAATAATTAAAAATTCACCTCTATTCCTCCATGAATATTTACCCCCGCCTGTGCATAATACCAAGCCAAATATTTTTGATTTTGAGGTAAAAAATTGCCGTTTGCGTCTGCGCCCTTGAAATAAGAATTAGCACCGCCATTTGAGGCGTAACGCATATTAAGTAAATTATTCGCCATAATTTTGAAAACCACCGTAGGAGCGCGATTAATCGCACTCTTACCGCAAAACAGCGAATAGGCTAACACCAAGTTTGTAACCGAATACGGCTTCAACATTGCGCTTTTATTCTGCGTGTTGTCTAAATATTGCTTGCCGACAAAAAGCGTTTGCAGATTTGCGCTAAAACCCTTTATATCAACCGAAAACAAACTGCCTGCAATAATATTCGGCGAAAAAGAAATATCGGTTTTGCCGTAATTTACCTCAACTTGTCCCTCATTTTCAATCACTTGCGTGTTGTCCCAGTCGGCATACCAATCATCAACCCAATCGGTAAAATTCAGAATTTTGTTTTGGCTCAAAGTTACATTCAAGTTCCAACGCAGCCATTCTGTAATTAAAACACCGCCGATAATTTCGATGCCCGCGCGGTAGGATTTTTTGACATTTTGCGTCAATGCTGCGCCTGTGTCAGAGTATTTTCCAGTCAAAACAAGTTGATTTTTGTAGTTCATAAAGTATAGATTTACACCGACAAAAAAAATCTTTTTCGGAAAATTATAGTTATATCCGAGTTCATAATCAAACAGCGTTTCAGGTTTTGGAATATCGTGAATGCCTGCCTCTGTGTAGTTTTTGCGTGTCGGCTCGCGGTTAGCAACGGCAAAAGTGAAGTAGGCGTTATGCCCGAATTTTGAATAATTTATACCCGCTTTCGGATTAAAAAAATGGAATTTTTTGTTAATCGGAATGCTGTCCAAATCCTCATCATTAATTCCGTTTATCTTATAATTAATGTGTCGATACTGCAAATCGGCAAAAATGGAAAGCCCTTTTAAAATTTCGTAACTTGCTTTGAGATAAACATTTGCATCAAATTTTTCTGCATTATTTCTATAATATTCAAAATCCTTTTCCAATGGCAAAGGGTAATTTTTCAGCCAAAGCACATTGCCGAAATGCGCGCCGTTGTAGTTATTCGCCGCGCCGCCCAAAATCGCGTTTAATTTTTCATTTTTATAATTTACTGAAAAAACGCCACCGTAAAAGTAATTTTCAAGGTTTTTTCGGCGAACTAAATCGGAACGTTTTATGGTTTCAGAATTTTCATTAACAAAATTTTGCAAACCATAAGCCGAAAATTTCGCGTTGTCTTTCCATTGCTCATAATAACCGTTTCCGTAAGTAAAATGCAGCGCAGCACTGATATTCCAATGATTATTGAACTGATGTGCGAAGTGAAGTTGAGCGTTTTGCTGCGCATAATTATCGGTTTGATTTTTATAAAAACCAGTAATTACGCTGTCTTGTCCGTCTTTATCTTGCAGCCAATCCGCTCCAGCAGGATTAAAACGCGGATTTGAGGCGAGCGTTGCGCTGTCGATTCCGTCCCAAGCCATATAAGTTTTCTCTTTTCCGCCAAAAATGAGCAATTTGACCATCGTGTTACGATGAAAATATGCCGCCGATGCGTGATAAGAGTACAAATCTGACTTTGCGCGTTCAAGGTAGCCATTAGAATTTACCTTTGAAAATCGCGCGTCAAAGGCGAAACCCGAAGGCAGAAGTCCTGTGCCGATTTTGGCGGTTTCGCGGAAAGTGCCGTACATTCCACCGTTAAACGCGAGCGAGGCAAAGGGTTTGTCTGGCGTTTTGTCAGTCTGCATATTGACGCTTGCGCCAAACGCAGTGCCGTTGGTTGATGTGCCGACACCCCGCTGCACCTGCACATTGTTGAGCGACGAGGCGAAGTCGGTCATATTCACCCAAAACACCGTCTGACTCTCGCTGTCATTTAGTGGCACGCCATTAACGGTCATATTAATCCGCGTGTGGTCTGTCCCGCGAATGCGGAAACAGGTGTAGCCCACGCCAAGTCCGTCATCGCTTGTAACCACGAGCGATGGCGTTGAGGTAAGTAAAAACGGCAGATTTGAGCCGTTGTTTTGTGTTTGCAGCGTTTGATTATCAACGCTTTTTGCCGACAGATTTTGATTAATCGGGCGGGTGGAAATTACCACAATTTCCTCTAAATTTTGAGCGGGAATTGTGTCAATTTGCGCATTTAAAATTGAAATTTGAAAATTAAAAATTAAAAATGCGATTACAAATTTCAAATAATTGAATTTTTTTTTTCTCATAACAAATAAAAATTTTAATAAATAAAAAAAGTTAATTATTCATTGTTAATTGTTCATTAACAACGTGTTATGAGTGCTTAAAAAAGGAAAGAAAATTTGCTTTTTCCCCATTCTGCCATTACGCAGCGGGTTCAAAGGGTATAATCTCAGCCGTAGCACCCCTGATGTCAATTACGAATTACGAATTAAGAAGTACGAGTTTGTTTAAATTTTAGACAAATACTTAAACGGTTTCTAAAAATTATGAATTAAAAAAACGTAATTCGTAATTCATAAATTGAATTGACGGTGCAAAGGTACAAAAAATTACGATTTTTTTTGTAAAAAATTAAAAAAATTTTTTTGTATTAAAAATTTTTGTACTTTTGCAGCCTCAAATTTTATACACATTAATAATATTATATAATAAAACAAAGGCAAACATTGAAATATTCTTGTACAAGTTGTTTTTCTTTGCTCTTTGTTCTTTATTCTGAAAAAATTATGCAAAATCTTGTAATAGTGGAGTCGCCTGCAAAGGCAAAAACAATTCAAAAATTTTTGGGAAAGGAATTCCTTGTGAAGTCGAGTTATGGACATATTCGCGACTTGGTTGACAAGTCGTTTGAAAACGAATTATCACAAAAATATCGCCCGACTTATGTGGTGATGCCTGACAAAAAAGAGGTTGTGCAGGAGTTGAAAAAAAATGCTAAAACCGCTAAAATTGTGTGGCTTGCAACCGATGAAGACCGTGAGGGAGAGGCTATTGCGTGGCATTTGGCTGATGAATTGGAGTTGAAAAAGGAAAATTCTCGGAGAATTGCGTTTCACGAAATAACCAAGCCTGCAATAGCAAAGGCAATCGAAAATCCGCGCGAAATTGACATGAACCTTGTTGATGCTCAGCAAGCGCGCAGAGTGCTGGACAAAGTTGTGGGGTTTGAACTCTCTCCTATCTTGTGGAAAAAGGTGAAAAACAACCTCTCCGCAGGGCGCGTGCAGTCAGTTACGGTGAGGTTGATTGTGGAACGCGAACGCGAAATTCAAAATTTCAACTCGGTGAGTTCATATCGCGTTGTGGCTCAGTTTGTTACAGAAGACGGCAAAACTTTTAAGGCGGAATTAATCAATAATATTCCGAAAAAAGAAGAGGCTCTGAAATTTTTGGAAATTTGCAAAAACGCGCAGTTTAAAATAGAAAATATAACCAAAACAGACGGCAAACGCACTCCCGCCGCGCCTTTTACCACCTCTACTTTGCAGCAGGAGGCAGCAAGAAAACTCGGTTTTTCGGTGTCGCAAACCATGCGCGTAGCACAATCGCTCTACGAGGCAGGAGAAATTACATATATGCGTACAGATTCTGTTAATTTATCTGACATAGCGTTAAATACCGCTAAAACGGAAATTATTGAGCAATCTGGTGAAAAATACTACAAACGCCGTCAGTATCAGACCAAATCGAAGGGAGCGCAAGAGGCACACGAAGCAATTCGCCCGACATTTCTTAATGTTAAGGAAATTGCAGGAACGCCGCAGGAAAAACGTCTTTATGAATTGATTTGGAAAAGAACTTTGGCATCGCAAATGGCTGATGCTTTAATTGAAAAAACTACTGTTAATATTGACGTAATTCCGCAGGAAATTGCTGGTCATACCTCGACTTCGCTCAATAACCAAGCCCGTAATGACAGGCAGCAGTTTGTTGCAACGGGCGAAGTTATCAAATTCGACGGCTTTCTTAAAGTTTATATGGAAAGTAAAGACGATGAAAATGATGAGGAAAAAAAGGACTTGCTGCCTGTTTTGAAAATCGGTCAAATACTTGATAGAGAAGAAATTACGGCTATTCAAAGTTTCACAAAACACCCGTTCAGATACAGCGAAGCAAGTTTGGTTAAAAAATTAGAAGAGTTGGGCATCGGTCGCCCATCGACCTACGCCGCAACAATTTCTACAATTCAACAGCGCGGTTATGTTGAGAAAAAAGATGTGTCAGAGCAAAAGCAGGAAACAAATATTATCACGCTAAAAAAAGCCGTTATAAAAAATGAAACAAAAGCCTCAAAAGAGATTGCAGACAAGGGAAAACTTGTGCCTGCGGACATCGGTTTTGTAGTAAATGATTTTTTGATTGAGAATTTTCCAACAATTTTAGACTATAATTTTACTGCGAACATTGAGCAGGAATTTGACGAAATTGCTGAGGGAAAAATGGCTTGGATTGACGAAATTTTGAATTTTTACAAAGATTTTCACCCCGTTGTCGAGAAAGTTAAAAACGATAGAACGGACAAAAAAGTCGGGGAACGATTGTTAGGAGTTGAGCCAAAAACAGGAAAACCTGTTTTTGTGAAAATTGGGCGTTTCGGCGCAATGGTGCAAATTGGCGAGGCAACAGAAAACGGAGAAAAACCGCTTTTCGCCTCGCTGCAAACAGGGCAAAGTATTGAAACACTGACGCTTAACGAGGCTTTGGAACTATTTAAACTGCCTATGAATCTTGGCAAATATGAGAGTGAAGAGTTGATTGTGGCAGTCGGCAGATTTGGAGCGTATCTGAAATTCGGCGCAACAAATATTTCACTGCCAAAAGGTAAAAATCCGCTTGAAATGACGCTCGAAAGCGCAATAGAACTGATAAAAATGCCCAGACTTCCAAAAAATATCGGAAAATTTGAGGGCGAAGATTTGATTGCTGCTGCGGGACGTTTTGGCGCGTACTTGAAATTCGGCGCAACTTTTGTGTCAATTCCAAAAGGTGAAAATCCGCTTGAACTCACTCTGCAACGCGCCACCGAAATTATTTTGGCTAAACGCGATGCCGACAAAAATAAGGAAATAAAAATTTTTGCATCAGACGATATTAAAGTGTTAAATGGGCGTTGGGGTGCGTACATCGCCCACGCAGGCAACAACTACAAAATTCCCAAAAGCACAGACGCAAAACTGCTGACGTTGGAGGATTGCAAAAAAATTATTGCAGAGCAGCCTGCAAGCGAAAAGAGAAAAGTATTTCGGAAAAAAAAATAAATAAAATTCACGCATTTGTATGGGCGAAAAATTTTTTCGCCCATATATTGTTTGTTCCCTGTCAAAGCCCGCAATCCTTTCAATTATGCAAAAATTTCAGGTGCAATTTTTTTGATTAAGCCCTGTAAAACTGCGCCAGGTCCCAACTCGGTAAAGAATTTTGCGCCGTCTGCAACCATATTTTGCACTGTTTGTGTCCAGCAGACAGGCGATGTGAGTTGAGCAATAAGATTCTGCTTGATTTCCAATGAGTTAGAGTGCGGTTTTGCATCAACATTTTGGTAAACAGGGCAAACAGGCTCGCTGAAATTCGTTGCTGAAATTGCCTTTTCCAATTCATCTTTGGCAGGTTGCATACAAGGCGAATGAAATCCTCCGCCTACTTGCAGCATAAGAGCGCGTTTTGCGCCCGCCTCTTTGAGTTTTGCACAGGCAGTTTCCACCGCCAAAAATTCGCCCGAAATCACAAGTTGTCCCACACAATTATAGTTTGCTGCCACCACAATTCCAGAAATTTCAGCGCAAATTTTTTCCACAACCTCGTCTGCAAGCCCGATTATCGCTGCCATTGTTGATGGATTCTGCTCGCAAGCCTTTTGCATTGCGAATGCACGCGCAGCAACAAGTTTTAAGCCGTCAGAGAAGGTCAATGCCTGCGCCGCCGTCAATGCCGAAAACTCGCCTAACGAATGTCCCGCAACCATATCTGGCTGAAAATCAGCACCTAATACCTTTGCCGAAATAACAGAATGGAGAAAAACGGCAGGCTGCGTTACTTTCGTTTGTTTCAACTCCCCGTCTGTTCCGCCAAACATAATATCGGTAATTCTAAAACCAAGAATTTGGTTTGCCTGTTCAAATAAATCGTGCGCAAGAGGCGAATTTTGGTACAAATCCTGCCCCATTCCTACAAATTGCGCACCTTGTCCTGGAAATACAAATGCTTTCATAATTTTTAGAACAAAGACAATAGACTTGTGCAAGCGTTTTTCAGTGTTTGCCTCTGTTTCGTTTTTATTTTGTTTGTTAAAAAATTTTTTACTGTATTCCTTATTTTGAGCAACTTGCGCCCGTCTTTGCTCTTTATCCTTTCAGCGTAGCGGTCTTTGTTCTCAAAAACGGCTGCAAAGGTAACTTTTTTTTTTCATTTTGTTGGTAGTTTTAATATTTTTCCGTTTTTTTTTCGATAGTTTTTTATTATCTTTGCGCCAAATTTTGAGCGTATTCAATCACGCTCTTACAAAATAACAAATCACACACAAATGAAAAATAATTTTTTGAACGCAAAGACACAAAGGCTCAAAGTGTATAAAAACTTCGTGTCTTTCCGACTTGGCAGCTTTGTGTTCAAAAACAAAAAAAAATATAAACAAATGAAAAAATATATTTATATTTCGGCAATTATAATGATTGCGCTGACAGGCTGCAAAACAAAGCAGAATACCACAAAACCTGCGCCAATTTCAACATCTAACGAGCAAACTTTAACGGCAGAAAATATTGTTAATCAAGTAATTAACCAACAAAAAGAGATTTCTTTCGTTAATATTTCAAATGCAGAAACTTCGCTGAATTATAACGAAAAAAATGTGAATGTGAAGTTCAGCATTAAAATTGTAAAAGACAAAGACATTACAATTTCGGTGCTGCCATTGTTGGGCATTGAGATGTTTCGGCTGCAACTTACGCCAAAAAAATTCTACATTTTTGACCGTCTGCACCGCCAATATTGCGAAAATAATTACGATATATTTAAGGAAAATTTTGGCACGGAAATTTCTTATGAAACTATTGAAGCGTTGCTTTTGAACAGGCTTTTCTCACTCAACGGCGTTGAAAAATCGGTATTAAAAAAGGCTTTTACCGCCGAACAGAAAACAGAAAAATATTTACTCAAATCTGTAAAAAAAGTTGAAAATTTTGAACACAGATTTGAAATTTCACCCGATTTTAAAATCACAGGTACATTTTTAAACCAAAATTCGCTTGACGCGGTTTCGTTGAATTATTCAAATTTTGAGGCGAAAAATGGAATAGTTTTTCCGCAAAAAATTGATGCAAAAATAGTGTCGCCCACACACAACTTGAACGTGGTTTTCGACATAAAAAAAATGGAACTCAACAAAGCGTTTGAAATGTCAGAAACCGACCTTTCGCGTTACACAAAAGTTGATTGCAGCACTATTTTACCTTTATAACAGTTAATTTTTTTATCTATTTACAAAAAAAATACAAACAGTATGAAAAAAATATTTTGCATTATTCTGCTAATTTTTTGCAGTTATTCCGCTAACAGTCAAACAATTAAGGAATTAGAGGTGCAGAAAAAAAAGGCAGCCGAAAAAGTCGCTTTGACGCAAAAATTGCTCAACGAAACAAAAAAATCAAAGAATGGAACGGAACGGCAAATCACACTCCTGTCGCGTTCTATTGAGCAGACAAACGCATTAATTTTAGCAATGAACAGCGAAATTGACGGTTTAAACCGCGATATTTCAACGCTGCAAACAGAAAAAACAGCACTCGAAAAACAACTTGCAATTGTAAAAAAAAATTACGCTAAAATGGTTGCAAAAAACGATATTTTCCGAAAGCAATTTTCACCGACATTGTATATTTTTTCGTCAAAAAGTTTTTCACAAGGCTACCGAAGAATGCGTTACCTGCAACAGATGTCGGATTACCAAAAAAAACAGGCTGACGAAATAAAATCTTTGACGCAAGTTTTAATAAAAAAAGAAACCGTTTTGAAATCAAATATTGTGCAAAAAGAACAAACTTTGAACAGCAAAGAGCATGAAACTCAGCAACTTGCACAAAAAAAAGATGAGCAAAACAAACTTTTGAAAACCTACGGAAAAAAGGAAAAAGAGTACCAAAACACCATTGCTGCCGAACAGGAAAAGCAGAAAAAATTAAATAAACTCATTCAACAAAAA
Source organism: Prevotellaceae bacterium (assembly GCA_031270065.1). GTDB lineage: Bacteria > Bacteroidota > Bacteroidia > Bacteroidales > Paludibacteraceae > F0058. The sequence continues at coordinate 88,722 of JAISYF010000082.1, forward strand.
GTGGCTGAGGAAAACCGCCGCAAAGCCGAATTGGCAAAAAAAGCAGAGGCGACAAAAAAGAATAAACAGCAGCAGGCAGCGCAAAACAAAGGCAAAACCTCGCCCGAAAAATCTGCAAAAACAAACATACCGACAATTTCTGATGCCGATTTTAAACAGTATCAGGAAGATGTTGCGCTCACTGGAAATTTTGAAAAAAATCGAAGACTGCTGCCGCTGCCTGTGGCACAGGGCAAAATTCACCGACTTTTCGGCAGACAGACAAATCCATACACCAAAGCGGCAGAAAACAACAATGGCGTTTATTTCCTTTCTCCCTCAAATTCAGACGCAAGGGCAATATTTGACGGAACAGTTTTTGAAGTGATGTACGAGCCAGGGTCAGGCTATGTGGTGTGGATTATGCACGGCAACTACTCCACTGTATATGCGCAACTATCGCTTTCTTACGTCAAAAAAGGCGACAAAGTGAAAGCAAAACAGGGAATCGGCAAAATCGCCGTAAAAAACAACAATACCGAACTAAGTTTTTATATTCTCAACAAAAACGCAGCATACGAAAATCCTGTAAATTGGCTGAAATTGTAAAGAAAATGTAAGGGCGAGTTTAAAACCTGTCCTTTTAAAAAAAATTGATGATAATAAGTTTCGTTAGTTATTTTTTTGCAACAAATTTTGCCAGCGGAGCCATACGGGCGCGGTTTAAAATCAACTCGCTCTCTGAAACGTAGAAACTGTCAGCAACTTGCAGCACTTTGGCAAACTCGTCTTCAACCGTCATATTAAGACACAATTTTTTTGTGCTGATAACCTGCCCAAACTGAATGCGCGAACCATTGAGTTCGTAAGTGCCGTTCATAAGGTTGCAGCCGAGGTTTCCGTTGAACCTGTTATCTTTACCGAACACGATAAATGCCTCATTTTCAACGGAATTTCCGTTGAGTTCTACAAGTTGCCACGTTTTACCGACAAGTTTTTTGCTTTCGTCAGTAATCTCTGCGGCTGGCTTGGAGGTTTCTGCCACTTTTTGTTTTGATTTACAAGCGTTTAAGCCTAATATTATTGCTGAAACAGCCATAATGATTACAAATTTTTTCATCTGTTTTAAATTTATTTTTAACCACTAACTACACGAATAAAAATTGAAAGTTTTTTAGTTGAAAACAGGGGTAAGGCGCACTGCCCCTACAATTTTATACCGAATAAAACAACCTTATTACCCACTGAAAAGCGCGCCCGGAAAGCAGGTGCGAAAGCAGCACAGAGAGTTTTTGCAGCGGGATCGGCGTGATAACGTAACGCAATTTTGGATGTTTGCTATTGACAATTTTTGAGATTTTTTTCGCTAAATATTCAGGTTTTCCGCCGTTGATTTCATCTTTTTCGACATTTTTTAGAACGCGCTCAAAAGATTTTTGATAATCAGAATTTTCGAGCGTTTTTTGCGAGATTACTCGGCTTTTGGTAAAGCCCGTATGAAAGTCGCCAGGTTCTATTATCACAGTGTTTATGCCGAATTGCCGCGTTTCCAAACTCAATGCCTCGCTGTAACCCTCTACCGCAAATTTTGACGCGCTATAAAAGCCCTGATACGGAATTGCAAACACTCCGCCGATAGAACTGACATTGATTATCAACCCCTTGCGCCGTTCTCTGAAATGCGGCAACACTGCGGAACAAACATTGACCGCTCCAAAAAAATTTGTGCCCATCTGCACCGCAATTTCCTCTTCGGTTGCCATTTCCACCGCTCCGCTAATGCCCATTCCTGCATTGTTTATCAGTACGTCAATGCGGTTTTCCGCCTGCAAAATTTTCTCTACCGCAGCCTTAATTTGCTGGCGCGAAGATACATTCATTTGCAGCATTTTCAGTTGATTTATGCCGTCTGCATTGGGCTTGCGGCTCGTGCCATAGACAATATGCCCGTCTGCAAGCAACCTTTCCGCCACCGCCTTTCCAAACCCCGACGATGCGCCTGTGATTAATATAACTTTTTGTTGCATAAAATTTAAAGATAAAATGCAAAGGTAGCATAAAATTTTCAATTATACACAAACGCATAAAAATACAATTTGAAAATTTGAGAATTTGAGGATTTGAGGATTTGAAATTAAAATCCCAAAATATTCAAATATTCAAATTGAATTTTCAAATCCTCAAATTTTCAAATTTATTGCTGTCCTCTAAACATTTTTTTGAGCAAAAAAATGTTTAAAGGACAGTAATAAATTTAATTATGAATTATGCAAATCAGAGGCTGTTAAAAATTTATCTTTTTATCGGTTGAGATATAAAAGAATCAGAATATTCTTGCCGCTGTGAGAGAGTTTTCTAACCCCCAAAAAATAGCCCTGAAAACTTTTTATGTTTTGGGGTTATTTTTTATTTTTTATTTCATATTTTTTTGTAAATTTGCACTCATTTTTTTTGAAAAAAAATTTAATCATAAAATATTAATAATCAATACATTATATTTATAAAATGGAAAATTTAATTGTAAAACTAAAAGAAGAAATTATCGAAGTATTAAATCTCGAAGACGTAAAACCTGCGGACATTGACGAAAATGCGCCGCTTTTTGGCGAGGGCTTGGGACTAGACAGCATTGACGCATTGGAACTTATAGTGCTGATGGAGAAAAATTACGGCATCAAACTCAAAGACCCCGCGCAAGGCAAAGAAATTTTCAAATCTATTGCCGTAATGGCGGAATATATTGCTGCAAACAGAAGTAAATAGTTTATTGAGTAGAAAGTACAAAATATTGCAGTTTTTTTACTCATTATACTACTTGATACTCAATTACTCTGTGCCAAAATTAAAAATGGACAAAATAATTATCAGCGGTATGGGCATTGTTTCAGCGATTGGCAACAATGTGCCTGAAACTTTGCAGTCGTTGCGCGAAAATCGCAGTGGCATTGCTCCTTTGCGCTATTTGCAAACCGCGCATACAGAATTTCCTGTCGGCGAAGTGAAAATGAGCAATGAGGAAATGATTGAATCATTGCAAATCCCAAAAAATCAACCGACAGCACGCACCTCGTTAATGGGAATGCTGGCAGTGCGCGAGGCGTTGGAAAACGCGGGAATAAAACTTAATGCGTTTCAAAAACGTGTTGCGTTTATCAACGGCACTACTGTTGGCGGAATGGACAAAAGCGAGCAATTTTATCTTGATTTTATTGAAAATGACACGAAAAACGCTTATATTTCCACGCACGATTGCGGTGCCTGTACAGAAATGATTGCCGATTATTTTGGCATTTTTTCGCAGGTAGATACCATTTCAACGGCTTGCTCGTCTGCTGCCAACGCCATTTTGTTGGGTGCGGAACTGCTGAAAAGCCGCCGCGCGGACATTGTGGTTGCAGGTGGAGCGGAGTGCATTACCAAATTTCATTTGAACGGTTTTAACACACTCAAAATTTTGGACACCAAACCCTGCCGACCATTTGACGCAACCCGCGCAGGCTTAAATCTCGGCGAAGGTGCAGCCTATATTGTTATGCAAAGATGTGAGTACAGAGATGTGAGAGATGAAAGACCGCAATCTCAAATCTGTTTATCCGGCTATGCCAACACCTGCGATGCTTTTCACCAGACAGCCTCATCTCCCAATGGCGAAGGCGCGTATCTGGCAATGAAAAAAGTCCTCGAAAATGCAGGACTGCAACCCGCCGACATTGACTATATTAATGCGCATGGCACAGGCACCGGCAACAACGATTTGAGCGAAGGCGCAGCGATTGAGCGGCTTTTTGGTACGGAAAAGCCACCTGTAAGTTCTACAAAATCATTTACAGGACACACCACAAGCGCGTCTGGCGGCGTGGAAGCGGTAATTTCGATTTTGGCATTGCAAAATAATTTTTTGCCTGCAAATTTGAATTTTAAGAACAAGATTGAAGAGTTAAATTTTGAGCCAATTTTTAAATATTCAAATATTCATATCCAAAATGTTCTTTCCAATTCCTTTGGTTTTGGCGGAAATGATACAAGTTTGATTTTTTCAAAAATTTAATACTATATGGAAAGAAAAGAATATTTTAGACATAAAAACACATTGTTATTCAACAACGATGTGCTCGACAATAAACTTTTTGATAAGAAATTTATTGATTTGATTGTAACTTCGCCACCTTATAAATTTTACCTGACATTTTGATTTGGTTGTGTATAATTGAGTATTTTATGTTATCTTTGCACAAAAAAATTACTCAAATTAATCAACAACGTTGTGAAACTTGACAGTTACAAATGCAAGCCGCACTTGGCAATGACAATCTAAAATCTTATTTAAAAATTAAGGAAGAGTATTTGTCAATGCCAAAATTTAACATAGGAGAGAAGAAGGTGTTGAACTGCACATTGACCATATAATTCCAAAAGATAAAGGAGGCAAAGCAACTATCGAAAACGGACAAACGCTTTGTTCCCGACATAACTTCTTAAAAAAGAACTTAAATCAGACAGAAACCACAAAAAAAATGTTTATCCATTTGTACGAACTCACAAAAATAAAAGGAGAAACGGAATTAAACAAATTTTCTGCCGACATTTTGAAAGTGTTTGAAAAACACGATTAATGGACACATAGATTGGAAAAAGTAATTGTATTTATGAATAAAAATATCTACATAAATTCTATTAAGCAAATTTCTGCTCAGCCGCCGCTTACTGACGAGTGGTTTGATAATCCTGTTTTCTATAACGAGCAGTATATCAGAGCGACAGATGCAGATTACAAGCAATATTTTTCGCCGTTGGAGGCGCGGCGTTTGGGCAAAATTCTCAAACGCGCCTTGCTCACTTCGCGCGAGGCAATGCAGGAAAGTGGCGTGCAAAATCCTGATGCCATTATCACAGGAACGGGCTTGGGCTGTATCGAAAACACCGAAATTTTTCTTGATAAACTCGTGCGCGAGGGCGAGGAATTGCTTAATCCTACGCATTTTATGAACTCCACGCATAACACCATTTCGTCTTTGGTGGCGATTGATGCCAAATGTCACGGATATAATTCCACATACGCACACAAAGGCATTTCGTTTGAATGTGCGTTGCAAGATGCGTTTTTGCAAATGCAATCGGGAAAAATTGGCACGGCGTTAGTCGGTGCGCACGACGAAATGACTCCAGCATATTTTACGCTGTTGAAAAAAGCAGGGTATCTCGGCGTTGAAAATCAGGTTTTTGCAGGCGAAACAGCGTTAGCGATGATGCTTTCGACAGAAAAAACGGAAAAATCGTTGTGCAAAATTGAAAACGTTGAGAAATTCTACGGTGATATTTCGCAATACGCAATACGCGATACGCAAATCGACCACATTATGGTTGGCGTTAATGGAAATGCCGCAACCGACAAAATTTATTACGAAAATTGTAAAAAATTATTTCCGAATATTCCGCTTTTGCAGTACAAAAATATTTTTGGCGAAAGTTATACCGCGCCTGCGTTTGGCGTGTATGCGGCGGCTTTGTGTTTGAAAAAGGAAAAAATTCCAAATCAATTACGAATTAAAAATTACGAATTACGAATTGAGGAAAAAAAAACTAATAAAATTTTAATTTATAACCATTTTGAAAATAAAAATCATACCTTTGTATTACTGTCACATAATTTTTAATTCGTAATCGAAAATGAAAGTCATCATTCTAACCATATTTCAATGTTTCCTCTTGGCAAGCGGACAAGTTTGTTTCAAGTTGGCGGTAGAAAAAATCACAAAATTTCAATTTTCGTGGGTCTGTTTCTGCGAAATTTTAACAAATTGGTGGCTCTTAGCAAGCGGCGTTTGCCTCGTTTCTGCAACGGTTTTGTGGGGTTATGTGCTGAAACATTTTGAGTTTTCGGTTGCCTATCCTGTAACCGCCTTTGCCTACATTTTCGGAATGTTGGCGGCAATTTTCATTTTTCACGAACAGGTTTCGTTAATGCGCTGGATTGGTCTGGTGTTGATAATTTTAGGGGTAATTTTTATAGCAAAATAGTTCACAAATTTCCACATATAAAAAATTAGTGTAAATTTGTGTAATTTGTGGACAAAAAAATAAATAATATGAGAAAAGTAATTTTTATAACAATCTTATTTTCAGTAATTTGCGGCAATGTTTTTTCGCAAACAGGCAGAAAATTAAGCGAAAGCGAAAAGCAAGTTTTTGAGCAAAAAATGATTGCGCAATCAAAGAAAATCAAAACCTTGCAATGCAACTTTACGCAAACAAAAACCTCTTCGCTGGTGACGGAAAAGGCAACAGCAAAGGGCATTTTGCTCTATCATTCGCCGTCTGCGCTGCGTTGGGAATACACTGAGCCAACACCATCAACTTTGATTTTGAATGGCGACAACGCTACATTGCTCAACAAAGACGGAAAAAAAGCAGGCAATGAAAAAATGTTCAAACAACTCGGAGGGTTGATTATCAATGCGATAAACGGCGAAAGTTTGCAAAACAGCAAACAATTTTCTACCGAAATCTACGAAATTTTTAATTCGCAAATTTTGGTAGTTTTAACGCCTGTGCAAAAACGCCTGAAAGAATTTTACAGCACCATTGAGTTAAAAATTGACGCTAAAACTTTACTTGCAAACGAAATAAATTTAAACGAAAAATCGGGCGACAAAACCGTTATTTCGCTTACAAACAAAGAATTAAATAAAGAAATTTCGCAGAAAAAATTTGAGTATTGACAAATTCAGTATCAAGTATAGAATATAGTTATGGTGTTAAAAAATAATTTTTATAAAATAAAAACAAGTTCGATTGAGGCAGGCAAAGCGACTTTTAGAGTTGCCTTGCAATCGAAACATTTTGTCTATCAGGCGCATTTTCCGAATAATCCAATCACGCCGGGAGTAATTCTTATTCAGATTGCAGTAGAATTGTTTGAGGAAATTCAAAATTCTCATTACTCAATTCAAACGTTGAAAAATGTAAAATTTATTGCGCCTGTTAGCCCTTTGGAATTTCCCGAAACGGATTTTTTGCTTGAATTTTCGGGAAATAATCTGAAAGTTTTGATAAAAGAAAAAGAAAATGTTTTTGCAAAAATGTCAATAATGGTAGCGAGAACAACAAAACCTCAAATTCAATACTCAATACCAAAATTTTGTATAATTATACCTGTTTATAATGCCGAGAATTTGATAGGCGATGTTATCAAATCGGTTTTGCAATGCGCTGACAATCTGATTATTGTAAATGACGGCTCAACAGACGGAACGTTGGCGGCAATCGCTGGCGCGGATTTGCAAGCAGTGCCTTTGATAACGGCAACGCACCGATTACAAATCGGCGAGAGCGCGGTAGAGTTGGTTTCTTACGAAAAAAACCGCGGGAAAGGTTACGCCCTGCAACATGGTTTCAAACGCGCTCTGGAACTCGGTTTTACGCACGCCGTAACACTTGATGCAGACGGGCAGCATTTGGCAAGCGACATTTCGGTTATGGCACAAAGAGCAACGGAAAACCCTGATTCATTGATAGTTGGCTCGCGAAAATTCGACAACCAAAATATGCCGCAGGGCAATGTTTTTGCTAACAATTTCTCAAATTTTTGGTTTATGTTGCAAACTGCAAAAAAACTGCCCGACACTCAAACGGGGTTTCGCGTGTATCCGTTGCAAAAAATAGGCAAAATGCGCTTATTTACAAATCGCTACGAGGCAGAACTTGAATTGTTGGTACGCTCGGCGTGGCGCGGCATTCTGCTTGTTTCGCAACCGATAAATGTGTATTACCCACCTGTAAATGAGCGAGTTTCACATTTTCGCGGCGGTAAAGATTTTTTCAGAATTTCGGTTTTAAATAGCGTATTGTGCTTTGCAGCAATTATTTATGGTTATCCGAATATGTTAATTAGAAAAATTTTGTCAATTCAAAAATAATGTGCAATTTTGCAATGGATTTTTTTTAATAAAAATCATTATGGCAACTTACACAATACAAATCAACGAAAGAACGTCGCTTGGCAGAACTTTGCCTGCGCTTTTGCAAGCAGTTCCGCAAGTTATTTCTTTTCAAATGACTGCTTTGTATCTTTCCTATATTAATTTTTCAGAAAAATTTTTATAAGTTTGTATATAATTGAGAATTTTATGCTATCTTTGCACCTCAAAAAATAACGTATGTCTAACTTTTTTCTAAATATTTTCAACTTTTTTCATCACCGCAAGCCGCTATTATATTTGCTTTTGGCGGTAATTATTGGCTTGTTGGCGTTTTCGGCAAGCAAAATCAGTTTTGTCGAGGATATTTCGTCATTTTTACCTAATAATGCTGATAATAAGCGCATTAACGAGGCGTATCAGCATATCGGGGCGGCAAATAAAATTGTAGTGCGTATTGCCTGCAATGTGCATAACGCGACAGACAGCACACAATACGAATTATCTGAAGTTGCCACCCGTTTTGCCGAAATTTTACAGGAAAGCGACAGCGCGGAACATATCAAAGAAATAATGTATGAGGTTGATAATGAAAAGATTAAGCAGGTAACCGATTTTATTACGCAAAATCTGCCCTATTTTCTCGAAGAGGAGGATTACCGCCGAATTGACAGTTTGTTGCAACCGCAAGCGATTGAAAAGCAGTTAAAAGCAGACAAAGAGATTTTGATGTCGCCAATGGGCGGCTTTGTGCGGAACGTGATTTTGAATGACCCGCTGCATTTTTCGCAAAACGCTCTCAAAAACCTCGAAGTTTTTAAACTCAACAACAACGCGAACACCGACAACGGCTTTATTTTCAACGCCAAAGGCGAATGTTTGGTAACGATTACCTCAAAATATCCCGTATCGGAAACGGCAAACAACAAACTTCTCGCAAACGAAATTTATAACGCTGTAAATCAGACGCAAACAGAATTTAATAATGAAATAAAAATTATACCTTTTGGAGCAGCGTTGATTTCGATTACCAATGCCGAACAGATTAAAAACGACTCAATTTTTGCCGTTTCAATCGCACTTGTTTTGATTTTGGCATTGCTGTTTTATTTCTTCCGAAACGTTAAATCGCTGTTTTTCATTGCGTTGTCGGTAGCCTTTGGGGCGTTGTTTTCGCTCGGTGCGATTGTGCTTTTCAAAGATACGGTTTCGATTATTGCCATCGGCATTGCGTCAATTATTTTCGGCATTGCAATCAATTACCCGCTGCATTTTTTGGCGCATTTTAAACATTCTTCGAGCGCATTGCGTAATACGTATTGCGACAAAGACAACCCACAAAATGAGATACACAATACTCAATACGCATTACGCAATACTATTAAAGAGATAGTTAATCCGCTGTTAATCGGCAATATAACTACGGTTGGGGCGTTTCTGTCGCTGCTCTTTATTTCGAGCGATGCGATGAGGGATTTGGGGCTGTTTTCGGCGTTTTTGCTGATTGGAACAATACTTTTTGTGCTGTTTTTTCTGCCGCATCTACTGGGAAAAAGGAGCAGGAAAAGACAAAGATGAAAATTTTAAAAAAATTGGTAAAAGCAAATTTAACAGTTGAATAATTAAAATAGATGAAAACGATGTTAAAAATAAAAAACATATTCAAAAAACTTAAAACGTTCAACCTTTTTTCCTGTCTTTCCGAATTTTCACCGGAAAATCATAAATGGCTGGTGGTGGCTTTTATTGTTATAACTGTTGCGCTGTTTTTTTTCAGTTTTGGAACAAAATTTGAAACTAACTTGCAGTCAATCAATTATATGACTGACGAGCAACGAGCCGAAATGAATAAACTGATTGAAGAAAATAAAGGAAAAGGAAAAACAGTTTATTTTGTTGCAGAAGGAAAAACGGTTGATGAGGCACTGCAAAATTACGAAAAAGATGTTGCGCCGCAAATAAGTGAATATAATCACTCGGGAATTTCCAATCTGTTTCCGTCAAAAGAATTACAAAAACAAAAAATAGAACGTTGGAACGAGTTTTGGAAAAATAAAAAAGTTGATTTTCAAGATAATTTCAACAAAATTTCCGAAAAACAGGGTTTTAACAGTGGCGTTTTTGATAATTTTAATGATTTGTTGAATAAAGATTTTCAGCCGCAGAAATTTGAATATTTTACTCCAATATACAAAGATTTAGGCAACAACTATTTTTCAATTCAAGATGATAAAACCTTGATTTATACTGTTTTGCAAATGCCTGACACCGCATCCTCCTCTACTCCTCTAACTCCTCTAACTCCTGAAAATAACTCCTCTAACTCCTCTACTCCTTTAACTCCTGAAAATAACTCCTCATTCACTTTCGACGACACTTCCATCGCTCAAAAAATGGTTTCCGCTCTTTCTGACGATTTTAATAATGTGCTGTTTATCTGTGCGTTTATCGTGTTTGTGTTTTTGTTTTTTTCGTTCAGGCGGATTGAAATTGCAATTTTAACCTTTATTCCGATGGCTGTTGCCTGGGTGTGGATTTTGGGGCTGATGAATATTTTTGGGTTGAAATTCAACATTGTAAATATCATTCTCGCCACTTTTATTTTCGGACAGGGCGATGATTACACCATTTTTGTTACCGAAGGGCTGATTTACGAATATTCTTACCGCAAAAAAATGCTCGTTTCGTTCAAAAATTCTATAATTTTATCGGCGACAATACTTTTTATCGCTATCGGAATGTTAATTTTTGCAAAACACCCTGCAATGCGCTCGTTGGCGGAACTCGCAATCGTAGGTATGATTTCGGTTGTAATGTGCGCTTACCTCTTTCCTCCGCTGATTTACAGGTGGTTGGTTGGCAAAAACGGACAAAAACGACTTATGCCGATTACACTGTGGAATTGGCTGAAAACGGTTTATTCTTTCATAATATTTTTCTTTTGTTCGATAATTGTAACACTTTCAGGTTTTTTTATTTTAACTATTGGTGGAAAAACAAAACAGCATAAACTTCTGTATCACAAAGTTTTATGTAAAGGTTTTAGAATTTTGGCAAAAATGATGTCGCAAGTAAAATATAATGTGCATAATCCGACAAATGAAAATTTTGAAAAACCCGCCGTAATAATCTGCAACCATCAAAGTCATCTTGATTTGCTTTATACGCTGTTGCTTTCGCCCAAAATTATCGCGCTCACAAACAAATGGGTTTGGAACAGCCCTTTTTACGGGTGGATTATCCGCTACGCCGACTTCCTGCCTATTGCAGACGGCATTGAGCAACACGTTGATACGCTTAAAAAATTTGTTGATAACGGCTATTCGATTTTGGTTTTCCCCGAAGGCACCCGCTCGGCAGACTGTTCGATTGGGCGGTTTCACAAAGGCGCGTTCTATCTTGCTGAACGCCTGAAACTTGACATTATTCCCATTGTCATTCACGGCGTAGGACACGTGATGCCGAAACAGGAATTTTTGTTAAGAAAAGGCAAAGTTGATGTGGAAATACACGAGAGATATAAGTACAGAGCGATTAATGATGAGTATAGAGATAACGTTCCTCATTCTGTAATTCATCCTCATTATTCAAATCTGTCAAAATATTTCCGAAATTTTTACAAAGAAAAATACGCAGAATTGGCAAAAAAAATTGAAACGCCTGCTTATTTCAAAGATTTAGTTTTAAAAAATTATTTGTATAAAGGCGCGGAAATAGAACGCGGAGCAAAACGCGAAATGAAAAAAATAGAATGGAATAGGAACGAAAAATTTTTTGCCCCTGCGGAAACGGCTAATTATTTGATAAAAAATAACGGCTACGGCGTATTTTCGCTTTTGTTCGCTTTGGTAAATAAAACCGCAACTGTTTATGCCGCAGAGGAGAATGACGATTTGCGGGCGTTAGCGCAAAACAATATCTCCAAGCCCGACAATCTGATTATTTGTCGTGAATGCGAATTACCGAAAAATATGGAGTTTAAAAAAATAAATTTTTGAAAAAATATTTTTTTTTGCTGTCCGCTAAACAATTTTTTACTCAAAAAATTGTTTAGCAGACAATAATAAAATTTTTTTAACAAATCTATTGCAATATAAAAAAAAATTCTTACCTTTGCAGCCGAATTATAATAACAAAAAATAAATAAATAAAAACCATTATGTTACTGCTCAAACTCAATATATTGCAAGATACGGCGAAAAACGCTGTAACTCGTTGTGTATCAAGCAGTTACCCCCCCCCCCCCCAACTGCTTGATTATCAGACAGTTAGCAATATTTCGTTAATAAATATTAAAAAGACTTTATATAAGTTATCGGAGGAGGTGGTTTTGTACATTCTCTTTTTAACCGTTTTTTTACGGTTAGAAAGGGATTTTTTTTTGTGATGGACAAGAGTGGCGCTGGGGCAGGTTTTCTCCGAGAACTTCGGTTTCCCCTGCCAATCTACATTCCATCATGCTCTCCACAATCATCTTCATTATCACCCGAGGCTGGCACAATAGGCCAG
>JAISYF010000226.1 GCA_031270065.1 Prevotellaceae bacterium
GCGCTAAAAAATTTAGCGCAGTTAAAAATACAGATTGACAACTTGAAAAGCGACCAAGCGGCTGTAAAAAAGGCAATGGACAGTACAAACACTTCTACACAGAAAGGTGCGGCTGACTACGAGCGTTTGCGCCAAGAGTACGAGAAAGCGGGACAAGAAGTAAAAGCATTAACAGCAAGGTCTAATGAATACCAAAAGACAATTCAGAGTAATATCAAATACGAACACGAGCAAGAGGGAAGTTTGCAGAAGTTAAAAGCCGAACTATCTCTCAATACGCAAGCGTACAATAAATTAAGTGAAGCACAGAAGCAACAAGTAGGCGCAACATACGCAAAGGCAATAGTTGATACGACTAATAAATTAAAAGCGGCAGAGCAAGAACTCGGTAATTTTCGTCGCTCTGTTGGTGATTATTCTATTGCTGCCAAAGGATTAAAAACTGAATTACAGGAATTGACAAAGAAAATGATTGTATTAGCCGTCAGTGGCGAACAGGACAGTCAAGCGTATAAAGAGGCAGCAGAAAGGGCAGGTAAATTAAAGGATGCAATGGTTGACGTAAAGGCAGAAATAGCATCACAAGGTAACGATACAGCATGGCTTGACGGATTAACGGAATCAATCGCTGCTGCTACTGCTGCTTATTCTGCTTGGCAGGCGGCAACACAATTACTCGGCGTTCAAAATGAAGTATTAGAAGAAACTATGCAGAAACTTCAAATTGCTAATGTGGCGTTGAATTCTTTAATTCAAATACAAAAGACTCTACAAGCAGAATCGGCTGCATCGTTACTTGCAAGAAATACTCTTCAAAAAATTGGAATAACACAGACAGTTAAGGAAAATGTTGTAAGGGCTTTGAGTACTACGATAACGAACTTACAGACAAAGGCAGAGAGGGGAAATATAGTTACAAAAGCAGCCTTAAAAGTTGCAATATTAGCAGTAACAGCGGCGCAATGGTTATGGAATCTTGCTGTTGTCTCTAATCCTGTCCTCTTATTAGTAGCAGCAATTATGGCAGCAATAGCAGCAATAACAGGACTTGTGATGTGGCTTAATAAATCGAACAAAGCGCAAAAAGCCGCTACTGCTGCGCAGAAAGAATACGAAAAGCAGGCACAAAAAACAGCCGACACAATCGAACATATCAACAGCAAAGAGAAGAATGTAAGCAACGAGCGAAGTAATCGGTTACGCCAAGAGATTTTAGACCTGCAAAAAAACGGTGCAACAGCAGAACAAATTGCAAAAGTAAAGGCAAAAGCAGAGCAAGACCTCCGCGATATTGCATTGAAAGCGTCAAAGGAACGAGAGGCGGCGCAAATGAAAGAATTAAATTCTGCTCAAAAAAATGTAGATGCACAAAAAGCGTACCTTGACACACTTTCCAAAGGCAGTAAAAAATACAAAGAGCAGTTTAAAAATGTTAATGAATTAATCCGCGCAAAAAACCAACTTGTGCAGACGATTAACGAGGAGAAACAAGCGCAGACAGATATTCTTTTAGACGATGCAGAAGCGCAAGCAGACAAACAGAAAGAGTTAGTAAAGAAAGCACAGGACAACGCTTTAAAATCGTTAGAAAATCAAAAAAAATTCAATGATGAGCAAGCAAAAATCAACGACACTTTCCGCAAAAATGACTTTGCCAGCACTCTAAAATATGACGAGGATAAATTTAAAAAAGAGCAGGAATATGCGAAGAAACGGCTTGATATGCAGCGCAAATTCAATCAGGTTACAGCGGCGGAATATAAGGCGCAAAATGAATTGTTAGCGGCGCAACAAGAGACTTTTAACCAGAACCAGTTCAAAAGACAGCAAGACCACCTTACCGTGCTGTATGCTAACCTGCAAAATCTTATCGGGCAAAGTGCTGATTTACAGATAGATAAAGTAAAACAGAAATATACAGACCTCTTCGCCGAAATTGAAAAAATGCGCCTTAATCCGCCACAACAGGGCGAGGGACAATCAGATGAGGACTTTAAAAAGGTAGTTGATAACTACAAGAATATGATGTTGAATGTAACTATTTACGAAAGGGAGTTACTGAAAAAACAATCGGAAGAGATTGCGGCAATTAGAGACCAGCAATTTAAGACAACGCTTGACAAGCAGTTCGCGGACATTGACAAGCAGTACGCGCTTGAAATGTTAAAGTTCCAAGACAACGCCGCCGAGCAATTACGCATTGACAATGAGATTAGGGAGAAAAAAAAGGAAGCAGCAAAACAGGCAATAGAAGACGAGTACAACGCGCAATATCAGGCAATTATGCAGATGTCCGACAATCTGGCATCTTCAGCAGACGGCGAAGTAAAATTGACAGAGGAGCAATTAAAAAAAATTGCGGATTTAAAAACGACTTATAATAAAAGAACTAACGAGCAGACGGCGAAAGACAATGCAGAGGCACGAAAGGCGGAAGAGCGCGAAAACGAATTACAACTTAACCGCGAACTACTTGCAGCAGGCAACAACGAGACATCGAAGTACGAGGCGACAAAGGCGTTTTTGGAAAAGCAACTTGAACTCTATAAGGACAATGCGGACAAGCAGGCGGAGATACAGCAGCAAATAACGGAGAATGAAAAAGAGCATTTTAATCAACGTATCGCCAACTTCGAGGAGTGGAGTGGTGTGGCAATGAATATTTTGGGCGCGGCAAATGAGTTTGCAAATACTTTGCAGGACGCAGAACTTGCAAAAGACGAGGCGAACAATGCAGCAGCGAAAGCGGCATTGGAAAAGCGGCTAAATGCTGGTTTAATTTCTCAATCGCAATACGACAAGTCGGTTGCAAAAATGGATGCTGATTTAGACAAAAAGAAAAAGGACATGGCGATAAAGCAGGCAAAGCGCGAAAAGGCGATGAATATATTCTCTGCCCTACTCAACACTGCGGGGGCGATAATGAAAGCAATATCACAGTTTGGTCCCCCGCCCTCGCCAATGGGAATAGTGGGTATTGCCGCCGCTGCTGTCTTGGGTGGCATTCAACTTGCCACTATTGCAGCCACGCCCTTACCGCAAGCTGCACGCGGAATGTTATTAAAAGGAAAATCGCACGCACAGGGCGGCATACCGATTGAGGCAGAGGGCGGAGAGGCGATAATAAACAGACGCAGCACCGCGATGTTCGCGCCGCTATTATCTGCAATCAATCAGGCAGGCGGCGGCGTGCCGTTCTCAAAACCATATTCAGACGGCGGTTTTTCCGCCCGCGCAATGCGGCAAAACAACGCGCCGCTGACAGCAAAAGAAATGCAGGGAATTATTAAGCAAACAAAGATTTATACAGCCTTTGACGATTTTGAAAAGCAACAAGATATTTTTCTAGGATATACTTCAACGGCAATGAATTATTAAAAGAATTAAAAGAATTGAGAATTGAGAATTTTCAAATTAAAAAAATGGAAGAAAAGATAAACATAAAACAGCGATTAGCGTATAACTATCTCCGAGACGACAGTTATAAATTCATATTATACGGCGGTGCAGGCGGCGGCGGTAAGACGTGGCTCGGCTGTGAGTGGCTGTTACAGTGCTGCTACAATCTGCCTGATACTCGTTGGTTTATCGGACGCAATAATCTGAAAGATTGCAGAGAGAGCGTGCTTGTAACCTTTTTTAAAGTAGCGCAATATTATAATTTTAGAATGTTTAAGAGTGGCACAGACGGAATAAAATTTGACAACGGCTCTGAAATTATATTTTTGGATTTAACTTTTTACCCAAAAAAAGATCCGATGTACGAGCGTTTCGGTTCAAAGGAATTTACAGGTGGCTGGATTGAGGAGGCGGGCGAAGTAAATTTCAAGGCTTTTGATATTTTAAAATCGCGCATTGGACGGTACAATAACACTTTGTATAACCTGCCGTCAAAAATGCTGATTACCTGTAATCCAAAAAAAAATTGGTTGTACAAAGATTTTTACAAGCCGTTTCGCAAAGGAGATTTAAAACAGCCGTATTGCTTTATCGGCGCGTTGCCAACGGACAATCCTTTTTTGCCTGCCGAATACATCGAAATTCTGAAAGAGATAAAAGACAAGCCAACGCGGGAACGTCTATTATACGGTAATTGGGAATATGATGACGACCCTTCGGCATTGTGCGACTTCGATGCAATTTCAGATTGTTTTACCAACAAAGCAAAATTAAGCAAGCGTAAAACTATTTCTGCCGACCTTGCAATGCAGGGGCGCGATAAGTTCGTAGCGGGGCTGTGGTACGGATTGAGTTGTATGGTAAAGATTGATAAAGGTAAGGCGACAGGCAAAGAGATTGAAAAAGACTTGTCGCGGTTAATGCAGACTTACGGAGTTGGACGCAGTCAAACGGTTGCCGATAGCGATGGGTTGGGAGCGTACTTGGAAAGTTATTTAACAGGAATAAAAACCTTTCACGGCGGCGGCAGACCGTACAGAGATACTTACGCAAGCATAAAAGACGAGTGCGCTTACAAGCTTGCAGAAGTAATCAATAACCGCGAATTGCAAATTATATGCACAAAGGAACAGGAACAATTTATTACCGAAGAATTGCAGTTGTTAATGGCTGCGGACGTTGATAACGATAAAGGCAAGAAGCGTATAATAAGCAAAGAGCGAATGAAAGAAATTATACAGCACTCCCCCGACTATTTAGATATGTTGATAATGGGAATGCTCTACGAGGTCAAGCCAATGGCGAGCGGAATTAAGAAAATTAGTTTTTAAACCGAATAAAAAAAATAAAATTATTATGTTACAAAAGATTAAAGGAATTATTGAGAGTTTGGAAACTGCGTATATATTCGAGTACGAGGAAAGCGCAATGATGAACGTGAAAGTAGATAAATACCAACGCGGCGACAAGTTTGTTTATATTGAAGAGTTTCGCAGTGGAAAAATCTTTGAAGGGCGGTACGGCGGCAATCGCAAACAGATGAGAATGCAGATTTATTTTTGTAAATTCTCAAAAATGCACGGTAACGCGATAGAGCGCGAGGCGCAAAGAGAAACGATATTAAATGAAATTGTGTATCGTTTTATTGACGCTTACAAAAGTTCAGGCTACTTTGAGCAAGTGCCTGAATGGAATATCTATTACCCGCTTCCGCGCTTTGACGCTAACGAAGTGAGTGTAATGCTTGAATTTAATTGTATTTTACCACAATGTTAAAAAATAAAAATTATGATAACAGAACTTTATGCAGCGTACAACGCGGGGATATTATCTATTCCGAATAATGCGGAATTTCTTACAGTAAGAATCAATGTTGAAACTGAAAACTATCTTGTAGAGCGAGAAGTGGTCGGCGGTTTTGCGCGGTTTGACGTTGCCGCTTTTGCACGAAAATACTTTGTAAAAAAAGTATTAGTAATAGACGACAGGATTTTTGAAGATACATTGTTCGCACTAAATTTATCTGTGCAAAATGTAGCGGGTACAGAAACCTTTTTTTCTACAAAATTAATTAATGCTGTTGCGCAGGTCGGCGAAAGCCCGAATTTAATATCAAAAAAAGGGGTATTGCGTACTAATTTTGAGCGTTTGAAAAAATATGAGGGTTATGAATTAACGGTCGGCTGTTTGCTCTATAACGGCACAACGTACATCAATTCAATTCCAAAGACATCTTCGAGGGAGCATGTTCTTATTAATGTTTTTGATACCGATACGGAGATTGTTATATCTACCGTGAATCAATTAACGAATAATCTTGGTGAAATTTTGACAAATAATTTCGGTGAAATTTTGGAGATTAACGGCACTGATTTTAATGTAAAGCGGTTGCCTGTGCTGCACCTCTGTACGCCTGAAAATCCTTTTTATATTCGTTGGGTAAATCAACTTGGCGGCTACGATTACTGGATGTTTGGCAGGCGGCAGAGTTACGAATACAAGTTGTCAGGACAAGAGGAGTTTAAGCCGTATTTTGACGATGTAGAAACGGCGCACGGCACAACAAAGATATTCACAATGAACGCCAAAGAGAGCGCAACTGTTGGCGCAGAGCAAGTTACGAATGTGGAATATGATGTAATCAGTAAAGTGGTCTTATCGCCTCTTATTGAGTGGTACAACGGCGAATTAGGAAAGTGGCTTGAAATTCAAGTAAATGATTTTGAGATGGCAAAAAATACAGGAAGTTCAGCGCAAAACATTGAGATTACCTTTGATTTGCCAGACAAGCAAATTCAATTCTAAAATGAAAATATTAAGAAAAAAAATAGACGTAAAGGCGGGCAAACTTACCTTTGAACAAAGAATTACGCTCGGCAAAATATTTCAATCTGAAACCGACACGGAGGCAGGCAAATTTGAAAAGGTCTTTGTTTGCCTGCACGACTACAAGCCGCGAGTGATTGACTATAAAAGATTGATTGACTACTTTACGGAAATTGTCGAGGGCTTAAAATTTTGGTTTGAGCAGGAAAAAACACTGCTACACTACATGCCCACAATGGACGAGGTAAGCGCGGGGATTGAAGATTATTCAAAGAAAGTCGGCGAGTTTGGAACGGTGAAAGCGATTGCAAAACAATTCGGGTGCGACCCCGATGTAGTACTGAAATGGGAGTATGCAAAGGTATTCGGTATTCTATACACAGATTTAGAGGAGTTTAAATTTCAAAAAAAATTTAATCAGGTTTTAGAACGAAAATACAAGACAAGATGAATACCCAAGAAATCATAAAGACGGAACTTGAAGTGTTGCAAGCAGACGTAATAACACGTCAGCAGGCGGCGGGTAAGTCGGTAACAGGTAAGACACGCGACTTATTCTCAGTTGAAAATGTTAGCATAGAAGGGGGGCAACTTTGGGGCGCGGCTTATGCGGGAGTGTTGGAACGCGGACGGCGTGCAGGTAAAGTGCCGTATGATTTCAAAGATATATTATTGAGATGGGCAAAGGTAAAAGGCATTTCATTTCAAAATAACAGCGACGCTGACAGGTGGGCATATTTTGTCGCAAAAAAGATAAGAGAAGAGGGAACGGCTTTGTATCGCAGCGGGCAGACAGAGGACATATTTACAACGGCAATTTCGGAATTTGAAGATAGACTTGCTGAAAGAGTATCATTATTTTATCAAATGGAAATTCAAAATAATATTTTTAATATAATTTAATTAATTATGTATAAATTAATAGTTAAAGACAGCCAAGACGAATGGCTGACAGTAGATTTAGGAGATGATAAGCCTGCAATGAATTTTGAGGCGAACAACATTGGCGACTTAAAAAACCGCAGAGCGACCTACTCGCAGAAATTAACGCTGCCACTGACAGACAATAATTGCCGTATCTTTGGCATGGTGCATTTGTTTGATATTCTAAGTGATATTCCTTACAGAACGCACGAATGCCGCTTGTATTACAGCGATACAGAGATTGCAGGTAAGGGCAGTATCTTAACGATAGTAACAATGCACGAGCGGACAATGGACACGCAGATATTGTCGGGTATTACCGATTTGTTTGATTTATTGAAAAATACGAAATTGGAAGAGAATACGGAATTATTTCCTGTCCGTGCCTCGTCTTATGCAAGCCCAAATTATAACTCTTTTATCGAGATAGCATTGGCAACATTTAAGACAGGCGGAGTTACTGCCTTTAATCCAAAAATGGGTAATACGCTACCTTTTGTCAAGTATATTGCTGCGATAGATTATATCTTGGCAAAATATGGCTATACAATGGAGTGTAACAAACGCGAGGAGTTAAGCAATGTTGCTATTCCTGTTGTTACACCCTCTCCAATGTTAGAGGATTTTAGCCAATGGAACCCATCTGTTACGACAACAATAGATTACAATCCTGGAAACATGAGTGGAGAGCAGGTGAATTTTCAGTTTGGTGATATTCAATATGATGCCAACGGTACAATGTATTTTCAAGGCGGCAAAAAATCATTATTAGCCTACAAAGCACCTGTTAATACTAAAATTGATTTTGATTTTATAGTAGAAAGGAATACCTTTAAAGAAGACACATTCTATCAGGTTGAATTGCAATTAAAAAAGAATGGAGTTGGAGTTCCCTCTTATGATACTATTGGAGTAACGCCAAGAATGATAGGACGAGATTACGACCTGTTATCAACAGACGAGATAGTTTTTGAGATTAAGACATATGATACTTGGGATTATCAAACAAATGGAGCTATCACATTCTACTGCAACATCACCATCAAGCCAGATACCAATCAACAGCCATTCATATTATCAACAATTCCTGTTTTCTCGTCTCTCGGCTTATCAACTGAACTTGATTTTTTTAAGGGGTTTATTCAATCTTTTGGAATGTTTGTTGATGTTGATGTAAAGAATAGAGTCTTGAAGTGCAATACCTTTGAAGTGGTAATCGACAATAAGTATCCTGTTTTGGATTGGACACAAAAACTTGATATAAAAGAAATTGAGTGGGATTTTCATAATAATGATTACGCGCAAAGAAATTTGCTGTTGCTGCAAGATAACGATAAAGATTTAGTAACGGACAGCGGTATTTTTGAAATAGAAGATATGGTTTTGCAAAGAGAGAAAGAATTTTTGAAGTTGCCGTTTGAAGCGGGGCTTGATAAAAATTTTAGTCTTGGCGCAATGACAGTTACGCCTGTTGCAAATATTCCACTTATAAAAGAGGAGTTTGAGGAACAGGAAGATGAAGAGGGTAATATAAGTTATGTTTCTAAAATTTCAATAGCGGCAACAAAGCCGCACTTGTGCAGATTGTCAGGTATTTATATATATAATTTTATCGGGGTTACATCACAATACCAATCTGCTCGTCATATTCCCATATCAGAACTTCTGAATTACTACAATTCCTTTATTGATATATTTAACAAGTATAAGAAATTGACAGTAAAAATGGCATTAACAGTACAGGACATTGAAGAATTTAATCAATTAAAACCTGTGTATTTAGAACAGTTCGGAAGTTTTTTCTATGTGAATAAAATTCGGAATTTTGTTGCTAACAGATTAACAGAGGTAGAACTAATTAAAATTTAAGAAAAGAGCGGTTAATTAAATACTTCTTCATATTCTTCTTTTGTTATTTCGTATTCTTCTGTGCTTGTAAGTTCGAAAAATCCATTTATGCTGCCTATAATCTGACTACTGGTATTAACTAAAAAATGTTGTACACTATTGTATTTTGAAACGATACAATAATAGCCCATTCCTTTGGTTTCGCTATATGTGCTATATCCTTTTAATGTAGATAGATACTCGCAAATTACTTTGAAATTTTGTTCTGTATATAAATTTTCTATTTCTGCTGCCGTTTGGCTATACCCATCAACAAAGCCTTGCAAAACTTCTAAAAAATCTGCGGCACTCATACCGTGATAAATATCGTGATAAAGATAGATTTGACTTTCGTAATATTCCGCTTCGTTGAAATTGACAATCGAATCACTGTATTTTTGCGCCTGTTCTTTGCAATATACATAATGTTTGACACTGTCAATAGGATAATCAACCTGCTCGCAACTTATAACTTTAATGTTTTCGTAAGTTACGAATTGATTATAAGGGACGAAATGCTCTGCAATATTTTTTTCGACTTTTTGTTCAAAAGTCAATACAGGCAACTCTTCTTTGCACGCTGTAAGAAGCAGTGCCGCAAGAGATAAAAGGACAAGTTTTTTCATAAGAAATTAAGTATTAATTAGTTAGTATTTTCTGCAAAAGCAAAAGCAACTGCAATTTGCAGATAGAAAATAAAAATGCAAAGGTAGAACAAAAAAAAATAACTTGCAAGCATTTTTAGATAAAAATTTAGATAAAAATGTATTTACAAATGTATCTAAAAAAAAAACTAAAAATGTATATACAAATGTTTTTGATTATTTCGGTATTTTATTTCTATTTTTGCAAAAAATTTTTATTAAGAATGGTAGAAGTTAAGGTATATAACGATATTGACAGTGAGAAAAACGGTGCTTGGATGGAGATGTTCGGAACGGGCGAGGTGTTTTCTGCTGAAAAAGTGCGTAATCTCTTTGACGAACACAAAGAAGAGATGGACTTTAAATTTCTTATCAACTGCGATGGGGGTTCTGTACGCGAGGGATTAGCGATTTACGATATAATCCGTACAGCAGGCAAAGAAAAAAATATCTACACAAATATTGACGGCGGCTGTCATTCGATGGCGACAGTGATATTGCTCGCCGCGCCAAAAGAAAACCGTTCAGGTAACATTAATTTGAGGGCGTTAATCCACAGAGTACAGGGCGGAATAGAGGGCAATGCAGACGAGGTACGCCAGTACGCAGACGAGATACAGGAAGAGGAGGATGCAATACTCGCAATATACGCAGACCGCACAAGCATTGACCGCGAGATATTAAAAAAACTTATGCACGAGGAAAAAATGCTGACGGCAAAGGAGTTAAAAAAATACGGTTTTATTTCAAAAATTAATCATTATACAACAAATTTTAAAATTAACAAAATGAGCAAAAGTAAGCAAGATGTTCTAAACTCTGCCGAAAGTTTTTTTTCAAAATTGAAAAATCTTTTGTCGGGTAGCGAACCCAAAAATTACGATTTTACCGATGCTGACGGAAATGTCTTGTTCTCAACCGAGAGCGAGACAGACGAGTTAGAGGTCGGTATGCCAGCCACGCCAGACGGCACATTTGATTTGCCTGACGGTCGCACTGTTACCATTGCCGAAGGTGTGATTACCGAAATTGTTGAGCCAGAGGGCGACAGCGAAGAGGTAGAGGCACTGAATGCAAGAGTAGCGGAACTTGAGAACGCTTTGAAAGAAAGCCAGTCGGTTATTACTGACTTGAAAAATTTAGTCTCTTCCACTCACACGGTACAGAACCGTACCCGCGTTCCAGGACAGAAACCGAACAAGACAAAAACGGTCGACGAGATGAAAAACGAAATGCGCGAAAATCGCTCTAAATATAAAGGGAGGAAATAACGATGGCAGCAGTTTTAAATTTTTCAGATTTTACATTTACAGCGGAACAAATTCGTGCGGTAAATGAATTGATTTTCGACGAGGTTTTAAAAGCCCCCGAAATCGAGCAGTTATGCACAATCTATCCAGGCATTGTCTTTGATAAAGAAATTGGCTTTATCGGCGAGGGTGGATTGGTAGGAAAAGCGGGACAGGGCTGCGACCCAACCGCGCAAGAGTGGTCTATCGGCACTCGTAAAGTAAAGTGGGAGCCTCGCAAATGGGAAATTCTTATTGAACAATGCTGGACAGACCTCGAAAGCACAGCAGCAGTCTATTCACTGAAAACAGGTAAAGATGTTGCCGACTTTGTCGATACGGATTATATGAATTTAGTTGCCGAAGTTTTGATTGTGGCAATTAAAAAATTCATTATTCGCTTGGCTTGGTTCAATGATGTTGACGCCGAAGTTTATACTCCCGCCGTTGGACAAACTCCCGCAAGTGGAAACATTACCGTAGGCACTGATGTTGATTTTTTCAATATCTTGGACGGTTTTTGGAAACAAATCTTTCAGCAGATTACTACAAGCACAAAACAGCGCGTAGTGATTGCCGAAAATGCAGGCGCAAATTATGCGGCGCAAGCACTCGCACCAGCGACAGCGAAAAACTATTTAACCAACTTAATTTACAAAGCGGACATCCGCTTGCGTAACATGTCGGGTCTGTTTATCGCTTGCACTCAATCGTTCTACGATGCTTACGAGCAATCACTTGCAGGCACAGCATTAGAGACGATGTACAAAAATCTTGTTGACGGACAAAAGACGCTTACTTTCAACGGCATTCCGTTGATTGCAGTTCCTCTTTGGGACGAGATTATTCGTACTTATTACGACAACGGCACAAAACTTGACTACCCGCACCGCGCTGTGCTTATGCACAAAGACGTCTTTGCGTTGGGCGTTGACGGCGCAGACAGTTTTGAAAATATTGATACCTGGTACATCAAAGAGAGCCGCAAGGTTCGTACCGAAGTAATGGGCAAAGCAGACGCAAAAATTCTTAATCCCGCATTGTTCCAGGTAGCAATTTAATTATTAATCACAGGGCGGTTAATCGCCGCCCTTAATTTAAAAAAAAAGGAGTTAAAATTATGAATTGTTCAGAACTTACAGCAGGATTGATAGCGGCGCAATGCGGACAACTTGAAACCGCAGGCGCATCGGGCGAAGTTATCTTAATTGACTTCAACACCGTTGACAGAGCGGATAGCACTGTTACGAACAACATTATTTCTGCAATAGAACTATTGACAGGTAAGTACGCTTACAAGTTTGAGACTTTTGACCGCTCACTTGACGAGGCAGGCGCAACGTTTGCACGCGGAACTTACCGAAACACATTCACTCACTCTGTACCTTTGCGTATCTTTGTGAAGACAGAGGGGGCGAAAGCATTTGTCAATAACCTTGCAAGCGGCGTAAAAGTTATTGCGATATTGAAAAATAAAGCAACAGGCGTAGCAGGCGAGGTCAAATATGAGGCATACGGTTGGGACAATGGCTTGGAAGTATCCGAGAGCGCGCCAACGATTGCAATGGCTGACGGCGTGGTCTATCCTCTAACGCTTGCAAGCACCGACACAGCACAAGAGGGAAGTCTTCCTAAATCTGTCTGGGTAAGTACTTTGGCGGCAACAGAGACAATGTTAGCAGGCTTATTCCCTACTGCCCCAGTAGAGCCAGATTAATATGCTTGACCGTCTGAAAGAATTAAGAGCAACAAGAGAGCAGTTCCCGACTGAAAGCGAACTGCTCAGACGTTGCAGAAATGATTTAGATTTCAAAAAAGAGATTAAAGCATTAACAAGATATTTTTTGAGGCGGGATATTCCAAGCTGCAATAATTGCATTGCAGAAGCGTATTTTGAATTATTAATTTTTAAAATTGAAAAATTTATGAAATGTGATTTTGAACTCAAAGCGGGCGCAGTGTTACACGACCCGAGAGGTGATGCAGCAAAACTTGTCAGCAATGCAAATTTGACTAACGAGTTAGCAATCTACCACTTGCAGACACACCCTAATTGCCGCGTAAAATTTATTCGACTTCCGAAAAATGTTGAAGAATTATTAAAAATGGAAATTGAAAGACATTTAGAATTTCCAGAAACCGCCACATTTGAGGGCGACACTGAAAGAACTGAAACAGTTACGAGTGCCACAAACAAGAAAAGGCACAAACGTAAAAAATAGACCCGATACGCAGGTCTGATTACCCGCGTATCGACAAATAAGCGAAACGCTTAAAAATCCGAAATGAAAATAAAATTGTTAGACATAGAAAAAAAATCTGAAAGCCGCAATGATAAATCGCTCGGCATTCAGACTTACGGCGAGAGCAACGATTACCCGCAGCAAGTTATGAATTTGCTTGCAGCGAGTTGTACAGGCGGCTCCTGTTACTCTAACTATCGAAAATTCGTTACAGGAAAGGGCTTTGCCGACCTGAATATCTACGGCAAAAAAATTAACCGTCAAAATCACACACTCGACTATCTTTTGGAACAAATTACCAACGATTTAGCAATGTTTGGCGGCTTTGCGATGCACGTCAATTACAACGCAAACTTCAAAGTGTCAGAGGTGCAGTATATTCCTTTTGAACAAGTGAGGTTTGAAAAATTGAATGAAAACGGCGAATTTAACCGAGTGGCACTGCATCCCGACTGGGCGCGGCAATTCACAGCGTTGCGAAAATGGAAAAAAGATGATATTTGTTTTATAAATTTTTTCAATCCCGACCCTGAAATTATTGCCATGCAGGTAGAGAATGCAGGCGGGTGGGCAAAATACAAAGGACAGGTATTTTATTTTTCCAACGAGGGCGATAAATGCTACCCGCTACCGATTTTTAACGATGTTCTGACCGATATGAACACGGAAGAGGCAATATCTAATCTGACTAATCGAAATGCAACAAAAAATTTCTTTCCTGCTGGAATGCTTATCAACAAGCGACAAAGAGCCGAGAGCGAAGAACAGGAGAGTGAAACCGAAAGAAGTTTGCTTGAATTTCAGAGCAGCAAGAATGCGTGCAAAATATTCTACGTTGAAGTTGAGAGCGATGAGGAAATCCCCGAATTCGTACCTTTCCGCGCCACAAATTACGACAAAGAATTCTCTGTAAGCCGCGACAGCGCAAAGGACAATATCGGGCGAAGTTTCAACCAGCCGCCAATCTTGCGTAGCGAAAATATAGGCGGAAATTTTGGTGCGGATTTAATGAAGAATGCGTACAACTATTATAATTCCGTAACCGAGAATGAAAGAATTATTTTAGAACGAAATTTAACGGCGATATTCACGCATTGGTGGCAGCCATTTGAAATGAATTTTAAAATCACACCTTTATCATATAATTACAGCGAAGAATGATTGCGACAGCAGAAAATATTAGAAATGTGCGCCCGATTGCCGATAATATAGACGACACGAAACGCATTGAACCGTACATCAGAGAGGCGGAAACGTTAGACGTTTTGCCTGCTTTGGGTGCGGGGCTGTACAAGCAATTTAGCGAGGGCGTAACCAACAACGAGATAACAACCGACAGCGGAAATGTAATTACATTGACAGACGAAGACTTTATGAGAATTCTAGAGGGCTGCTATTTTGACCGCGACAGACAACATTCAGAGGGCTTGTATTCCGCGATTGCATATTTAGCATACTCGCGCTTTATGAAGAATAATCAACTTAATGTAACTGCTTTTGGCGTGGTATTTAAGCAGGGCGAATTTTCAGAAAAAGCAGACGAGAAAACAATAGTAAGAATGAGCAATGAAGCACATTCTATCGGAATGGAATATTTAAGTCAAGTGGTTAATTATCTGAAATTTAGCAATATTATTTGTTATAAAAAAAATGTCAAATTAATAAAATTTAAAGCGATTGGATTATGAAAATATTAGACGATGCAAATTCTGTAACTACAATTACTGACACCGAAGAACTATTGTCAGTTCCGCAAGGCGGGAATATCAATAGAATAACTTTTGCGGCTTTTAAGACTTTGATTCTTAATCATTTACTTTCAAACATTAATTTTTCCAACATCAACGGAAGCCTTACCGCAGCTCAACTTCCTGCGCAACTCCCTGCCTCTCGTATCGTTGGGGAGATAACCAGCGCCACTCTTTCGGGTAGCAGGATAAACAGTGAAGTTCCTGCTTCAAGAATAGCTCTGGACGGCAGTGAAATTATTGATAGAATTAATGATAGCAACTCGCTGATTGACGGAGAGCGGA
>JAISYF010000228.1 GCA_031270065.1 Prevotellaceae bacterium
GCGCTAAAAAATTTAGCGCAGTTAAAAATACAGATTGACAACTTGAAAAGCGACCAAGCGGCTGTAAAAAAGGCAATGGACAGTACAAACACTTCTACACAGAAAGGTGCGGCTGACTAATATTCCCTAAAATCGACAAAGTTTCTTATATAGATAGACATTTTCAGGCAAATATACGGCTATTCATAAAGAAAAAATTTATCTAAATTTACAAACAGAAAAAAAGTTGTATTATGTGGTTGAATCTATCCTGTAAAAAAAAATCAAAAATATTTTGTTTGTAATAAAATTTTATGTACCTTTGCACCCCAAAATTCAGATAAAGTGCATTGAAATGTGGAAAATTTAAAATATTGAATTTTTAATTGATTGATAATCAGAATTTTGCAGTGAAATTTTATGCTATTATTCTATGGTTAGAATAGGCATAAAAATGATTTTTCGGAGTTAAAAAAGTGCATTTTTTAACTTAATTTTTTCTGAAAACAAGAAAAAAATGATATTTTTCAGAGAAAAAAGAGAAAAATAGAACAAAAAAAGAATTTATTTTTTAATAAGATATATAATTTAATAAAAATTTATTTGAAATGCCAGGATTAATTGGAAAAAAAATCGGAATGACATCGGTTTTCAGTGTTGAAGGGAAAAATCTTCCCTGCACTGTCATTGAAGTTGGTCCTTGCGTGGTTACTCAAATAAAAACTGTCGAAAATGACGGCTACGAGGCTGTTCAGTTGGGTTTTGTCGAGAAAAACGACAAGCACACCAACAAGGCTGAGGCGGGACATTTCAAAAAGGCAGGAGTAGCACCGCAAAGGAACTTGGTTGAGTTCAAAGGATTTGATTTTGAAGTCAAATCAGGAGACGCGATTACGGCGGACAAAGTTTTTGCAGAAAAAGACTTTGTAGATGTAATTGGCACGTCGAAGGGCAAAGGTTTCCAAGGCGTAGTAAAACGCCACGGATTCGGTGGAGTAGGGCAGTCGACACACGGTCAGCACAACAGATTGCGCGCACCGGGTAGTATAGGCGCAAGTTCTTACCCGTCAAAAGTAGTAAAAGGTATGAGAATGGCAGGGCGCACAGGCGGCGACTGCGTTACAGTTCAAAACCTTCAAGTGATTAAAGTAATCCCCGAACACAATTTGGTGCTTGTAAAAGGCTCGGTTCCAGGGGCAAAAGGTTCAATCGTTTTAATTGAGAAGTAAAAAAATGGAATTGAAAGTATTAAACATCAAAGGAGAAGAAACAGGCAGAACGGCTGTACTAAACGATGCAATCTTTGCTGTTGAGGCAACTAAATGGCGTGAAGCATACAGTTTGTTAGACGAGCCTAACAACCATGCAATTTATCTTGATGTAAAGCAGTATTTGGCAAATCAACGTCAAGGTACGCACAAATCGAAACAGAGAAACGAAATTGCTGGTTCTACCAAAAAATTGGGCAAACAAAAAGGCGGCGGCGGCGCACGCAGGGGCGATATTAATTCACCGCTTTTGCACGGCGGAGCAAGGGTTTTTGGTCCTGTGCCGCGCGATTATTCATTCAAATTGAATAAAAAACTCAAACAACTTGCGCGTAAATCGGCTTTCGCTACAAAAGCGGCTGAAAATGCGATTGTAGTTGTGGAAGACTTGGCTTTTGACGCGCCAAAAACAAAAGAATTTATAACATTGGCAAATAATTTAAAATTAGACGGCAAAAAATCGCTCTTTATTTTGAATGAGGCTAATAAAAATGTATTCTTGTCGGCTCGTAATTTGCAGAAAGTTAAAATTCTTACGGTTTCAGAACTTAGCACATACAAAATTCTTGATTGCGCGGTTTTGGTACTCACAGAATCTTCGGTTAACGGTATTGAACAACATTTTAATGTATAAGGAGGAAAATCTATGTCGATAATCATTAAACCTATTATTTCTGAAAAAATGACAAAGATTGACGAAAGAATCAATCAAGTTATTGAAAATCGGAAAAAAAAGAAAACTAAAAAGCAAAACTGCGTTCTTCGCAAATACGCTTTTAGAGTTGTGCGCGACGCCAACAAGATTGAGATTAAGAAAGAGATTGAGGCTCTTTATAACGTTTCTGTGATTGACGTAAATACTTCTATTGTGAAAGGCAAAAAGAAAAGCCGTTACACAACGGCAGGTATGGTTACAGGCTCTACGCCTATCTACAAAAAAGCGGTTGTAACGCTTAAAGAGGGCGAAGCTATAGATTTTTACAGCAATATTTAGTAATTTGAAAATTTGAGGATTTGAAGATTTGAGGATTTGAAAATTACGGAAAATCTGAATAATAAAGGGCTACACATAATATTCAAATTATCAAATTTATAAAAATTATCAAATTTATAAAATTTATAAAAAAATAATGGCAGTACGTAAATTAAACCCCACAACACCGGGGCAAAGGCACAAAATTATTGGCGTTTTCGACACAATTACTTCGAGTACGCCAGAGAAATCTCTTGTGTTTGGTAATGGAAAAACCGGCGGGCGCAACAATCAGGGACACCGAACAATGCGTCAAATCGGCGGAGGACACAAGAGAAGGTACAGAGTAATTGACTTTCGGCGTACAAAAGACGGCATTCCAGCCGTTGTAAAAAGCATCGAATACGACCCGAACCGTTCGGCTCGCATCGCTCTGCTGTATTACGTTGATGGTGAGAAAACGTACATTCTTGCACCTAATGGATTGCAAGTAGGACAAAAATTACTCTCAGGAGCAGAGGCTGCGCCGGAAGTAGGTAACGCTCTTCCGTTAGGGAAAATTCCGCTCGGCACGATTGTTCATAACATTGAACTCCGTCCCGGACAAGGCGCATCAATGGTGCGTTCAGCAGGCACTTTTGCTCAAATTACATCGCGCGAAGAAAATTACGTTATCGTAAAATTGCCTTCGGGCGAAACGCGCAAGATATTGGGCACTTGTAAGGCTACCGTTGGTAGCGTTGGAAATTCAGATCACTCGTTGGAACGTTCAGGTAAAGCAGGTCGTAGCCGTTGGCTCGGTCGCCGTCCGAGAGTTCGCGGCGTTGTAATGAACCCCGTTGACCATCCGATGGGCGGCGGCGAAGGTCGTGCATCAGGCGGACACCCGCGTTCGCGAAAAGGTCTGCTGGCTAAAGGTAAGAAAACTCGCGCGCCTAAAAAGCATTCGAGCAAGTATATAATTGAAAGAAGAAAAAAATAACGATTAAAAAACATTAATTATTATGAGTCGTTCATTAAAAAAAGGTCCCTATATCAATTTAAAGTTGGAGAAAAAAATTCTTGCAATGAATGAAAACAACAAAAAATCTGTTGTTAAAACATGGGCAAGAGCATCTATGATTTCCCCTGACTTTGTAGGTCATACTGTTGCAGTTCATAACGGAAATAAATTTATTCCCGTCTATATTACAGAAAATATGGTTGGACACAAACTCGGCGAGTTTTCACCTACCAGAATATTCAGAGGACACGGCGGTAAAAAGAAATAACCGTTAAATTAATTATTTGTAAAAAAAAGTATAAATAATATTATGGGTAAAAGAAAACATAATTCTGCCGAACAAAGAAAAGAAGCACAAAAAACGCAATATTTTGCTAAATTGAATAATGCGCCGACTTCACCGAGAAAAATGCGCCTTTTGGCTGATATGATTCGTGGCGTTGAGGTTAATCGCGCTTTGGCAATGCTCCGTTTTTCAACAAAAGAGGCTTCTGTAAGATTGGAAAAATTACTTCGCTCTGCAATTTCTAATTGGGAACAAAAAACCGAAAAGAAAGCAGAAGATGGTAATTTATATGTAAGCGCAATCAGCGTTGATTCTGCGCGTATGCTCAAAAGATTGCGCACTGCACCGCAAGGTCGCGGCTACCGCATTCGCAAACGCTCGCACCACGTTACGCTTTTTGTAGATTCTAAAACTATTAACGAAAATCAGGAATAAGCACAATGGGACAGAAAACTAATCCAATAAGCAATCGCTTGGGAATTATTCGCGGTTGGGATTCAAATTGGTACGGCGGCGACAACTACGGCGATACATTGGTCGAAGACAGCAAGATTAGAAAATATATCAATATTCGTCTTGCAAAGGCAGGTTTGTCGCGCATTGTCATTGAGCGTACCTTGAAACTTGTTACTATCACTGTCTGCGCTGCACGCCCAGGATTTATAATTGGAAGAGGCGGCGAAGATGTTGATAAACTGAAAGAGGAATTAAAGAAAATTACCGACAAAGACATTGACATTAATATTTTTGAGGTAAAAAAACCAGAACTTGATGCACAAATTGTTGCAAACAACGCAGCAAAGCAAATTGAGAGCAAAGTTGCTTACCGCCGCGCTGTAAAACTCGCTATCGCAGGTACGATAAAAGCGGGCGCAGAGGGCATCAAAATTCAGGTATCTGGACGTTTGAACGGAGCAGAAATTGCACGTTCAGAGATGTTCAAAGAAGGACGTACGCCGTTGCATACATTCCGCGCAGACATCGACTATTGCCACGCTGAGGCATTGACCAAAGTAGGCATTATCGGCATCAAGGTGTGGATTTGCAGAGGTGAAGTATATGGAAAAAGAGATTTGTCTCCAAATTTCGTTTCCAATAAAGAAGGCAACTTTGGCGGCGGAAGATACGGCGGCAGAGATGACCGTAGAAACGACAGACGCGGAGGCGGTAGAGGAGATGACCGCAGAAGAAGCGACAGACGCGGAGGCGGTAGAGATAATCGCAGCGAAAGACGTGAAGGCGGCGACCGTAAAGGCGGTTTTAGAAAAAAAAATAATTAAAAACGAATTTGAAATTTTAGAATATGTTACAACCTAAGAAGACAAAATTCAGAAGGCAGCAAAAAGGGCGTATGAAAGGCGTAGCCCAACGCGGACACGAGTTGTCGTTTGGTTCTTTTGGCATCAAATCGCTGCAGTCGAAATGGATTACAGGTCGCCAAATTGAGGCAGCCCGAATAGCCGTTACTCGTCACATGCAGCGTCAGGGACAAATTTGGATAAGAATTTTTCCAGATAAGCCAATTACGAAAAAACCTGCTGAAGTGCGTATGGGTAAAGGTAAAGGCGCGCCAGAAGGCTTTGTCGCTCCCGTTACACCAGGCCGCATTATTATAGAAGTGGAAGGCGTAGCGTTTGAACTCGCAAAAGAGGCTCTCAGACTTGCAGCCCAAAAATTACCTGTAACAACAAAATTTGTTGTCCGCAGAGATTATGATTTTAATAACGTAATTGCTTGAAAATATTATGAAAATAAATGAAATTCGAGAATTAACGGACAATGAAATCCGCGAAAGGGAACTTGTAGAGCGTGATACGCTTACAAGAATGAGGCTATCACACGCCATTACCCAGTTAGATAACCCTTCTCAAATCAAAGAGTCGAGAAGGACAATCGCTCGCCTCGCAACAGAAAGACGTGCGCGGGAAGTTAAACAACAACAATAAATTTTTATCCAAATGGAAACAAGAAATTTAAGAAAAGTTAGAGAAGGTGTTGTTTTCAGCAATAAAATGGATAAATCCATTACTGTTGCTGTTAAATGGAAAGAAAAACACCCAATGTATGGCAAATTTGTCAATAAGACGAAAAAATTTCACGCTCACGATGAAAAAAATGAGTGCGGAATCGGCGACACAGTGCGCATAATGGAAACTCGTCCGTTGAGCAAAACAAAACGTTGGCGTTTAGTAGAAATCATTGAAAAGGCTAAATAATTATGGTACAACAAGAAACAAGACTTAGAGTAGCAGATAACAGCGGCGCAAAAGAAGTTCTTTGCATTCGCGTGTTGGGTGGAACATCTAAAAGATACGCCACCATTGGCGATACTATTGTGGTAGCCGTAAAAAGCGCGTTGCCTTCGGGCGATGTGAAAAAAGGCACAGTATCAAAAGCGGTTGTGGTTCGCACAAAAAAAGAAATTAGCCGCCCAGATGGATCCTACATTCGTTTCGATGATAACGCTTGCGTTTTATTGAACAATGCAGGCGAAATTCGCGGTAGCCGTATTTTCGGTCCTGTTGCACGCGAACTTCGCTCTACTAATATGAAAATTATTTCGCTTGCACCCGAAGTGCTGTAATTCAATTAAAAATTAAAAATTAAAAATTAAAAATTGAAAGATGAGTAAATTGCATATTAAAAAAGGCGATACCGTAATAGTAATCGCAGGTAACAGTAAAAGCGACAAACCGCGCAGAGTGTTGGAGGTAATTCCAAACAAACAGCGTGCTATTGTTGAGGGTGTAAATCTGGTTTCTAAATCTACAAAACCAAGCGCAAAAAATCCTCAAGGTGGAGTCGTTAAGAAAGAAGCCTCAATTCATATATCAAACCTGAATGTTGCAGACCCGAAAACAGGCAAAGCAACTCGTATCGGTCGCAGATTGAATGACGAAGGCAAATTAGTACGTTATTCTAAAAAATCAGGGGAGGAAATTAAATAATGGCAACAAATATAACCCTTAAAAAAGAGTACAAAGAACGCATTGTTCCTGCATTGATGAAGGAATTTTCCTATACATCTATTATGCAAGTGCCTGTACTGCAAAAAATCGTTCTCAATCAAGGACTTGGTATTGCTACCGCTGATAAAAAAATCATTGATACAGCAATCAATGAAATGACAACTATCACAGGACAAAAAGCAATCGCAACCTATTCAAAGAAGGATATTTCCAACTTCAAACTCAGAAAAAAAATGCCAATCGGCGTTTGCATTACTCTGAGAAATGAAAAAATGTACGAATTTTTGGAACGCCTCGTAAGAGTGGCATTGCCCCGTATACGCGACTTCAAGGGTATAGAGAGCAAACTCGACGGCAGAGGCAACTATACAATGGGTATTGACGAACAAATTATTTTCCCCGAAATAAATATTGATGGCATCAGTAAATTGCTCGGAATGAATATTACATTTGTTACTTCGGCGAATACAGATGCAGAGGGATTTGCTCTGTTAAGAGAATTTGGATTACCATTTAAGAAAAACTAACAAAATAGAAGAATATGGCAAAAGAATCAATGAAAGCGCGTGAAGTAAGACGTGCAAAACTCGTGGCAAAATATGCAGAAAAGCGCAAACAAATGATTGCTGATGGCGATTATGACGCTCTGCAAACCCTGCCCCGCAACAGTTCTTATATTCGTCTTCACAACCGTTGCAAAATCACAGGTCGCCCGAAAGGCTATATGCGGCAGTTCGGCATTTCGAGGATTCAGTTCCGCGAAATGGCATCGCAAGGATTGATACCGGGTGTTAGAAAGGCAAGTTGGTAGTATTGAGCAAAAAAATAACCGCAACCTGAAATGGTGGCGGTTTTTTTTTGTAGGGGGCGATATTGTTTCCCTGTCATTGCGGGCTTTGATTCACAATCTAATTTTTCGTAATTATTGCTGTCCGCTAACATTTCCTGACTTTGACACTGGGACACCCTACGCATTTTGAGGTGTTGAGAATCTTATATTTGGCATTTTTTTATTTCAAAGTATGCAAATATTCAATTCTCGCGAGGTTAAAGGTGTCCTGGGTGTCCCAGTGTCAAAGTCAGGGGGCGATATTGTTTCCCTGTCATTGCGGGCTTTGATTCACAATCTAATTTTTCGTAATTATTACTGTCCGCTAACATTTTTTGCTCAAAAAATTGTTTAGCGGACAGTAATATTTTTTTATACAAAACAACATTTTAAATATCAATCAAAGTTAAACTTATATAAAAACATATAAAAAGTATTTGAATTAGCATTTTTAAATTTTTTTTATTCTACCTTTGCAAAAATTTCATTCTTAATTAATATTTTA
>JAISYF010000093.1 GCA_031270065.1 Prevotellaceae bacterium
TTACAAAAGCGACAGCATAATGTTTGCCTGTGCGGCTGAATATTCAGACGGCACATTCAAAACTGCAAGTATGGATATTCTCTTTATCGGAACCAATACTTCGGGTTACGGCATAGACGAAAACGAAGTTAGATACCTTGCTCTCAACAGAGGTTCTGGCGGACAAACCGTTTTTGAGGGCAGTGATTCAACAGTGAAAGTGGCTCTGCTCAACCTCGGACAAAGCGCAGACTGGCAAGGCGGAAACGTTTATAATTCCAACAACAATGCTGGCGACCTTGGCGACTTTTACCAGTGGGGGCGCTTTGCTGACGGACACCAAAATATTGTTTGGAGTAAAAACGAAACAGACCACAAAAATCAAATATTGCCTTTCGGCACAACTCCTGACAATACTTCTGATGTTATTGATTATAATAACGGCGGCACTATTCCTACTTACGATTCTAATCATCAAGTAGAGGCAGGTAGTAATCATTATGGTAAATTTATCTTTACAGATGCTTTCGCTTCGAATGGTAATGACTGGTATTATGACAACGGGCAGCACGACAACGGGTTGTGGGGTACTGCATATGGCTATGACCGTGCTGCACAGGGTACTCTTACTTTTGATTGGGATAAACCTGCCAACAATCCCTGTCCTTCTGGTTGGCGTATTCCCTCCAGTTGGAACTATTGGGATATTGTCAATGGCACTGGTTCTGATACTTCAATATCAGAAATAGACTGGGATGCTGCTGATACCAATAATAATTGGAAACTGCGCAATGCATCTAATAACGCTAATGGTGGTGTCATCATAACTAACTCTGCTAACGAAAAAATATTCTTGCCCATTATAGGCTTACGCATCTTTACTACTGGTAGCCTTGGTACTTTCGACTTCGGGAGTTACTGGAACTGTATGTTCACGGACAACCTGGTATTCTTAAATAGTAACATTCCAATTACCCTCACCCGCGGCGGTTTAAAGGCGAACGGACAATGCGTGCGCTGTGTTGAAGAACCTGAAAATTAATTTTTATAATGCGTCTGTATCAAAAGTGTTTTTATCTCACGCAAAGTTTGCAAAGAGTTTTATGCAAAGAATGCAAAGATTTGATAATCAATATCATAAACGTTGCGTTCTTTGCGTTTTTCTTTGTGTTTTTTGCGTGAAAATGGACTTTTGAGACAGCCTCGTTTTCTTTGTCTATTTTGACTTTACAGAAATTCGCGTTTTCGTGTTTCAATCCCTCCAACTTTCGTCATTGGGATTGTTGCGGAATTTCAGTAATTTTGCAACATCTTTTTCTTTGATAAACCCCTCATTTACAGCCGTTTGCACAAGTACGTCAAAGTTTGAGAGGCTAATGTTTTTTATTTTGGCGTTTTGCAGATTTTCAATCCCGCGCCGCATTCCGTAGGTAAAAATGCTGACGATGCCAAGCACTTCCGCGCCTGCGCTGCGTAGCACCTCAACAACCTCGATGCTGCTGCCAGCGGTGGAAATCAAATCTTCGACAACGACTACTTTTTGCCCGCATTCCAGATGTCCTTCAATCTGATTTTCCCTGCCGTGTCCTTTCGCGCCAGAGCGCACATAGCCCATAGGCAAGTTGAGGATTGAGGCGGCGATAGCAGCGTGCGCAATGCCGGCAGTTGCCGTTCCCATAAGCACTTCGGCTTGTGGAAAATGCGTTTTTACAGTGTCTGCCAAAGCGTTTTCCACCACATCGCGAGCCTGCAACGCAGTGAGTATGAGCCTGTTATCGCAATAAACAGGGCTTTTTATTCCGCTCGCCCAAATAAAAGGCTCGTCTGGGCGCAGAAAAACTGCCCCAATTTCCAACAATTTTTTCGCAATTTTTTGTTCCATTTTTTTAAATTAAATTTGTCAGCAAAGGTAACACAAAAAATACAAAAATACAAAATACAATTTGAAAATTTGAATATTTTGGGATTTTAATTTCAAATTGAATTTTTGTATTTTCAAAAATTCAGTATTAAAATTCAAAATTAAATTCGTACCTTTGCACAGTTTTTTTAAGGTAAAAAATTTTTATATAAAATGCAGAATATCAGAAACATAGCAATTATTGCACACGTTGACCACGGCAAAACTACGCTCGTAGATAAGATGTTGCTGGCAGGAAAACTTTTTAGAGATAATCAGGAAACAGGCGAACTTATCCTCGACAACAACGACTTGGAACGCGAGCGCGGCATTACAATCCTGTCGAAAAATGTTTCAATAAATTATAGGGATACAAAAATTAACATTATTGACACGCCCGGACACGCCGATTTTGGCGGCGAAGTTGAGCGCGTGCTGAATATGGCTGACGGCTGTTTGCTGCTCGTAGATGCCTTTGAGGGACCGATGCCGCAAACGCGGTTTGTGCTGCAAAAGGCATTGCAAATCGGACTGATGCCGATTGTAGTAATTAACAAAGTCGATAAGCCGAATTGCCGCCCAGACGAAGTGCAGGAAGCGGTTTTTGAGTTGATGTTCAACCTTGATGCAACAGAGGAACAACTGAATTTTCCAACAATTTACGGCTCGGCAAAAGAAAATTGGATGTCGCCCGATTACATGCAAAAAACGGACAGTATTTTGCCGCTTTTAGACGCTATTATTGACTATATTCCTGCGCCGAAAATGCTTGAAGGGGCATCGCAAATGCTGATTACTTCGCTTGATTTTTCGTCTTATGTCGGCAGAATTGCGGTTGGCAGAGTTCATCGCGGCGAACTGAAAGAAGGGCAGGAAATAATGCTTTGCAAGCGCGATGATACGAAAATTAAGCAGAAAATCAAGCAGTTAAACACCTTTACGGGACTTGGCAGAACGGCGGCGCAGAGTGTTCAGTCAGGTGATATTTGCGCAATTATCGGAATAGAAAATTTTGAAATCGGCGACACAATCGCTGACGTGGAAAACCCCGAAGCATTGCCGCCAATCTCCATTGACGAGCCGACTATGAGTATGACTTTTACCAACAACGACTCGCCGTTTTTTGGCAAAGACGGCAAATATGTTACCTCACGCCACATTCACGACCGCCTGATGCGCGAACTCGACAAAAACCTTGCTTTGCGGGTGGAAGTGTCAGAAAATTCGGACTCTTGGCGCGTGTCGGGGCGCGGTGTGCTGCACCTTTCTGTTTTGATAGAAACGATGCGCCGAGAGGGTTACGAACTGCAAGTTGGGCAGCCACAGGTTATCAAAAAAGAGATTGACGGCGTTTTATGTGAGCCGATTGAGCAACTCGCAATCAACGTTCCCGAAGAATATTCAAGCAAAATAATTGATATTGTAACCCGCCGCAAAGGCGATTTGCTTTCGATGGAAACAAAAAAAGACAGGATTTATCTCGAATTTTCCATTCCCTCGCGTGGCATAATCGGCTTGCGCAACCAACTTCTTACCATTTCGGCGGGCGAGGCGGTTATTGCGCACCGATTCCTCGAATATGCCGCTTGGAAAGGCGAAATAGAACGCCGCAACAACGGCTCGATTGTGGCGATAGAGAGCGGCACCGCGTATGCGTATGCCATTGATAAACTGCAAGATAGAGGCAGATTTTTTGTTTTTCCGCAAGAGGAAGTTTATGCAGGGCAAGTTGTGGGAGAAAATGCAAAAGAGGGCGATTTGCCTGTGAATGTTACCAAGTCTAAAAAACTTACAAATATGCGCGCATCGGGCTCTGACGACAAGGTGCGGCTTATTCCTCCTGTGGTTTTTTCGCTCGAAGAGGCGTTGGAATATATTAAGGAAGACGAGTACCTCGAAGTTACCCCGAAACATTTGAGAATTAGAAAAATAATTTTAGACGAAACGGAAAGAAAAAGGCAGGGAAAAAAGTAAAATAAATAATGTTGCAGTTACAAAAAAATTTTTTTATCTTTGCAGCCGTTTTTTTATTACATGATAAAAAAATGTGCAGACAGGTAAAATATCTGTAAATCAAATGATTAAAACAAATAAATGATATATTTAAAAACAGAGGAAGAAATTGAATTGATGCGCGAAAGTTGCCTTTTGGTCAGCAAAACCTTGGCAATGCTTGCTCCGTTGGTGCAGCCCGGTGTTTCTACGGCGCATTTGGATAAATTGGCGGAAGAATTTATCAGGGACAACGGCGCGCTCCCCGCTTGCAAAGGCTACGAGGGTTACCCGAATGCAACTTGTATGTCAATTAACGATGTGGTAGTTCACGGAATACCGCACCATGACATTATTCTGAAAGAGGGCGATATTTTGTCGATAGATATGGACACGCTCAAAAACGGTTTTTGCGGCGATTCGGCTTACACTTTTCCTGTTGGCGAGATTGCACCAGAAGTAAAAAAATTGCTCGAAACCACAAAAGCATCATTGTTTTTGGGAATTGAGCAGGCGGTAACGGGCAACAGAATAGGCGATATTTCAAATGCGGTGCAGACTTATTGCGAAAGGGCTGGCTATTCCGTAATCCGCGATATGATTGGACACGGACTTGGACACGATTTGCATGAAGAGCCAGAGGTGCCAAATTACGGCAAACGCGGTCAAGGAAAAGTGCTAAAACAGGGAATGGTTATCTGTATTGAGCCAATGATTGCAATGGGAAAATTTGAACTTGACATCGACAAAGACGGATGGACAGCGCATACAAGAGATAGAAAATTTTCGGCGCATTACGAACATTGCGTTGCAATCCGCAA
This sequence comes from Prevotellaceae bacterium, assembly GCA_031270065.1. GTDB lineage: Bacteria > Bacteroidota > Bacteroidia > Bacteroidales > Paludibacteraceae > F0058. The sequence goes on from JAISYF010000093.1 coordinate 4,693, forward strand.
AGGCAAAGCAGATATTTTGTCTGATTTTTCGATAATTGAAAATGCGTTGAAAAATAAAAATTAAAAAATAAAAGTTTTTTAATTTATAGTTAATAATTCATAATTTATAATTTATAATTAAAAAAATGTCAAAACAATCAGCAATAGAAATAGACGGTACAGTGCTTGAAGCCTTGTCTAATGCGATGTTTCGCGTAAAACTTGAAAATGGACACGAGATTATAGCCCATATTTCAGGCAAAATGCGCCAGCATTACATTCGTATCTTGCCCGGCGACAGAGTAAAAGTAGAAATGTCGCCATACGACTTGTCAAAAGGCAGAATTTCGTTCAGGTACAAATAGAACTAAACGTTAATGTAATTTCGACAGTTCGATAAACTCACCAACCGCTTCGCTCAATGACCGCGTAGAACATTGATAGTACGGGTAGTTGAGCGTAGTCGAAACCAAAACAAATAAAAACTGAAAAAATTTTATTCGTGTTCATTCGTGTAATCTGTGGCAAAAAAAATATGCAAATAAAAAAACAAACGTAACACGATTTAAAACAATAGATAAAACTAAAAGTTGGTGTATTCCCAACTTTTAGTTTTTATCTTTCAAAACTCCAAATCCCCATTAACTTCAAATTTATATGGCAACCCGCTTTGAGCAAGTTTTTCTAAAAACGGGTCAGGGTCAAACTGCTCAACGTTATACACGCCTGCTCCGCTCCATTTGCCTGTGAGGAACATATATGCGCCTGTCATTGCGGGTACGCCTGTGGTGTAACTCACTGCTTGCGTGCCTGTTTCGTGAAACGCCGCCTCGTGCGAACAGTTGTTGTAAATGTAAAAAGTGGTTGGTTTGCCCTCTTTTACACCGCGAATACGGCAACCGATTGAAGTCCAACCTGTGTAGTTTTCGCCCAATTCCTGCGGGTTTGGCAATACGGCTTTGAGGAACTGTATCGGCACAATTTTTTGTCCGTTATACTCAATTTCGTCAATGCGCGACATACCGATATTTTGAATTACACGCAAATGCGTAAGATATTCCTGCCCAAAAGTCATCCAAAAACGAGCGCGTTTTAGAGTTGGAAAATTTTTTACTAAACTTTCAAGTTCCTCGTGATAAAGCAGATATGAGTCTTTCGCGCCAATTTCAGGATAATTCAACTCTTTGTGAATAGAAAGCGGCAAAGTAGTGTGCCACTGCCCATTTTCCCAAAATTTGCCTTCCTGTGTAATTTCACGAATATTGATTTCGGGGTTGAAATTTGTTGCAAACGCTTTTCCATGATTGCCTGCGTTGCAATCAACTATGTCTAAGTAGTGCATTTCGTCAAAATAATGTTTTGCGGCGAATGCGGTGAAAACAGACGTAACGCCCGGGTCAAAACCGCAGCCCAAAATCGCTGTCAAGCCCGCTTTTTTGAATTTTTCCTGATACGCCCACTGCCACGAATATTCAAAATGCGCCTTGTCTTTCGGCTCGTAATTTGCTGTATCTAAATAATTTACGCCGCTTTCCAAACAAGCAGTCATAATAGTCAAGTCCTGATACGGCAACGCAACATTGATAACAAGTTTTGGCTGAAATTCGTTGAAAAGTTTTACCAACTCAGGCACATTGTCGGCATCAACGGCAGCGGTTTTGATTTCCACATTATAACGTTTTTTAACGTCTGCGGCAATAGCACCGCACTTCGATTTTGTACGGCTTGCAAGCAGTATTTCGGTAAAAACAGTGGCATTTTGCGCCAATTTATGCACTACTACCGTTCCTACGCCTCCCGCGCCGATTACTATAACTTTTGACATAATTATTTTTAATTTAATTAAATTTATATTTTTTTAACCTACGCCACCTCGCTATTATGCTGCTGCATTTTTTCCACTTTCAGCGGATTTATGGAAGCCTCTTTGTGCATTTTGCGGTTTTTTACAACGTCAATTGCAAGATAAATAGCCTGTAAAAACGAACTCGGATTTGCAGCGTTTTTGCCTGCAAGATTGTAGGCTGTGCCGTGCGCGGGCGAAGTGCGTACAAAGGGCAACCCCGCCGTATAATTCACGCCCGAGTCCTGAAACAGAGCCTTAAACGGTGCAAGTCCCTGGTCGTGGTACATCGCAAGAATTGCATCGTAATTTGCAAATGCGCCCGAACCCCAAAAACCGTCTGCCGACAAAGGTCCGGTGCAGGTAATCCCCCTGTAATTCGCCTCATCGATAGCAGGTTTTATGATGTTTTGTTCCTCATCGCCGAGCAAGCCGTTGTCGGAGGAGTGCGGGTTTAAGCCAAGCACCGCAATTCGCGGACAGGTAATCGAAAAATCATGCACAAGCGATTTATTTAGAACTTTTAATTTGTTGATTATCACCTCTTTGGTAAGTTTTTCGCTAATTTTATGCACAGGAACGTGGTTTGTCGCCAACGCCACGCGCACTGAGTCCGCAAGCAAAATCATAACCGACTGCCCGCCTGCAATCTGTTCCAAATATTCGGTGTGTCCTGGAAAATGAAATTTGTCCGACTGTATCGTACTTTTGTTTATCGGCGCGGTAACAAGCGCGTCAATTTTACCCGCTTTCCATTCATTAGCAGCAATTTCGAGCGCGTTCAGAGCGTAAGTTCCAGCATCGACAGTCTGTTTACCTACCTCAACTTTTATTTCGTCCGAACAACAATTTACAATATACAATTTCCGATAATTTGCATCTGATGCAGAGCGGATTATCGAAAAATTGATGTTGTTAATTTCAAACATTTTGCGGTAAAAAGCCACTACTTTTGGCGAGCCGTAAAGGATTGGAATGCACTGTTCCAAAATTCTGCTGTCGCTTAACGCTTTAAGTATAATTTCGTAACTAATTCCGTTAATATCTCCGTGCGTAATGCCAATTTTTAATAAATTTTCCATAGATTTTTATCTAAAAATTTTTGTGTGCAAAGGTAGCATAAAATTTTCAATTACACACAAACGCATAAAAATTAATTTGAAAATTTGAGAATTTGAGAATTTGAAATTAAAAGATGACTCAAAAAAAATACTTTTAAGACAGCCACGACAGATGTTGCAGTAAGGAGAGTGTTGCAATAAGAGTAAAAAAATCATCTGCATCAAGAAATTTTTAGAAAATTGATTTTAATAAAATTTTTTATACCTTTGTAGTCTTATTTTTTTAATTAAAAAAAGTATGTTATTAAAAAAAGAAAATGTGGAAAAAGGCGCAATAATCGCCTTTTGGAAAATAGACGAAACGGTTGATGAATTGCTCTCAATCCTGCATCACGACAAGGATTTAATACTGCAAATTTCGCAATTCGGCAGCGAAAAACGCAAGTTGGAATACCTCGCAACGCGCGTACTGCTCAATACCGTTCTTGATGACGAAAAAACTATCGCCTACAAACTTTCTGGCGCGCCTTATTTGACTGATAAGTCGTTCAATATCAGCATTGCGCATACGGGAATTTACGTTACGCTAATCCTGCACCCTACAAGAAAAGTCGGCATCGATATTGAAAAAATATCAGACAGGGCAGTGAGGGTTCAGCATAAATTTTTGTCGCAAAACGAAATTGATTTTGTTGAAAAATCATCTGAACGCACGCAATTAACGCTGCTTTGGTGCGCAAAAGAGGCTTTGTACAAAATTATTGACAAAGAAATCATTGATTTTGCGGAAGAATTGCGCGTGTCGCCGTTTCAACCATACCTCTCCGGCTCGATTGAGGCTGAGGAATTTTGCACCACGCACCAACGCCGCTACACAATATATTATAATGTGGAGCCGGAAATTTGCTGCGTTTGGACTGTGGAAGATTAGTTAAAGTCCATAAGTTGCTTATCCCTGTTTGCAGGTCAAAGTCCGCAATGACAGGGAAAAACATCGTAATTCGTAATTTTTAATTCGTAATTGAAATGAAATTAAATAAAAGTAAAATTCGCCGCGAAACTGTGCTTGCTCTTGCGTATCCGTTGCTTGTGCTTGCGATGCTTTTTTTGTGGATTTGTCCCGTTTTTTTGCGTAAAAAAATCGAAAAAATTGCAGGAAAAATTTATTATAAAATGGGAACAAAAGCGCGTATTTCTGCATTAAATAATCTTAAAAGCGTCTATTCCAACCAATTTTCCGAACAGGAAATTGAAAAAATGGCGCAGGAAGTTTTTACAAACACTGCGGGCTGCGTGCTTGATTTTTTTGCAAAAGTTTATGTAAAAAAACCGAAAAACTATTTCAAATTTGTGCAGGTTGCAGGCGTAGAAAATTTAAAAAAGGCTTACGACAAAGGCAAAGGCGTGATTTGCCTGATACCGCATATAAGTTCGTGGGAACTTTCCGCCGTTACTCCGCCGATGTTGGGTTGCAAAACTATCGCAGCGAGCAAGCCTGTTAAGGGCGCGTTGATACAAAAGACTATGGTATGGTTTCGAGCGCGGCGCGGAATGAAAAATTTTGAGCGCGGAGGTTCGTATCAACATCTTGTAGAGGGCTTGCAGGCGGGCAACTGCCTTATTCTTATGATTGACCAAGACACCGATGTAAAAGGCTGTTTTGTACAGTTTTTCGGGCGTGAAACCTACACTCCGCTCGGCGCAGCGCGTTTGGCTGCCGACACAGACGCAGCAATAGTGCCGATGGCGATGCAGCGGCTTGAAACAGGCAAATATCTTTTTGAAATTTTGCCCGAAATGGAAGTGGTAAAAACTGACAATCCTCAACAGGATTTGATAACCAACACGCAGGCTCAATCGCTTGTAATTGAGGGCTTTATAAGAAAAAATCCAACTCAGTGGGTTTTTATGCATCGCCGTTGGAAAACCACTCCCGCCATTCTTGAACAACGCCTCAAATGGCGGGCGGAACAGAAAAAAAACAAAATCACGATTGATGTACCCTAATTTGCAGGTTCAATTCTGCTTATATTTGATTTTTCAAAATTGCAGGAATATGCTAAATTATTACTGTCCGCTAAATATTTTTAGAACAAAGAACAAAGACCGCTACGCTAAAAGAACAAAGACTTGTGCAAGTATTTTTGATTATTCTGTTTTTTGTTTCATTATTAATTATTAATTTGAAAATTTGAAAATTTGAGAATTTGAAGATTTGAAATTAAAATCCCAAAATTTTCAAATTTTCAAATTGAATTTTTGAATTAATAATTAATTTGAGAAAACATTGTTTATTCCTTGTCATTGCGGGTCA
>JAISYF010000004.1 GCA_031270065.1 Prevotellaceae bacterium
GCTTGAATATTAGTTGTAAAGGTACGAAAAATCAAGGACTTTCCCAAGAAATATATGTTATAAATTATTAAATATCAAATGGTTACAGCGACAAAATATGATTTTTGTCATGTACTAAAAATTCTGTAAATAAAAACATAAAAATATTATGAATTTCAATGAATTTTCTTGCAGGCATATCGGAATTAATGAGAAAGATTTGCCTGAAATGCTCGAAACTATTGGCGTTGAGAGCGTTGATGAACTGATTTCTCAGGTGGTGCCTGAAAAAATCCGTTTGCAAAAACCGCTTGACTTGCCAGAGGCGATGTCGGAATACGAATTTTTGCAGCATATAAAAGAGTTATCTGCTGAAAATCAGATATTTGACAACTATATCGGGCTTGGTTATTACGGCACAATTACCCCTGCTGTGATTTTGCGGAATGTGTATGAAAACCCTGTTTGGTACACCTCTTACACGCCCTATCAGGCGGAAATTTCGCAGGGGAGGCTTGAGGCTTTGCTTAATTTTCAAACTATGGTGTGCGATTTGACGGCACTTCCGCTCTCAAACTGCTCGCTGCTTGACGAGGCGACTGCCGCCGCAGAGGCGATGACGCTTATGTTCGGCGCAAGAACAAAAGAGCAAATCAAGGAAAATGTTAATACGCTTTTTGTTGATGAAAACATTTTTCCGCAGACGCTCTCGGTGCTGAAAACGCGCTCTAATCCGCAGAAAATAAACCTGTTAATCGGCAAATTTGACGAGTTCGATTTTTTAACGCCAATTTTTGGCGCGATAGTTCAATACCCAAACTCTGACGGTAAAATTTGCGATTACCGCGCTTTTACCGAAAAAATCCACGAAAATGACGCAAAAATTGCCGTTGCGGCTGATATTATGTCGCTCGTGCTGCTAATTCCTCCTGGCGAATGGGGTGCGGACATTGCTTTCGGCTCAACGCAGAGGTTCGGCGTACCGATAAATTACGGCGGTCCTTCGGCGGCGTATATGGCTGTAAAAGAGGATTTTAAGCGTAATATTCCCGGCAGAATTATCGGTATTTCAAAAGACGCAAACGGCAAGCCCGCTCTGCGCCTCGCTCTGCAAACACGTGAGCAGCATATCAAACGCGAAAAAGCGACTTCAAATATCTGCACCGCGCAAGCCTTGTTGGCAACTATGGCTGGCTTTTATGCGGCGTATCACGGAAATGAAGGATTGATTGATATTGCCGAAAAAATTCATTACAAAACGGTTTATTTTTACAATGTATTGAATAAAATGGGATTTAAAGAGTTGAATATCAACTATTTTGATACATTAAAATTCTCTTTGCCTGAAAATTTGAATATTGCAGTTTTGAAACAAAATCTGGAAAAAAACGGCATTAATTTGCGCTATTTTGAAAACGGAAAAATTGGAATTTCGTTTGACGAAATAACAACGATAGAGAATATGGCGAAAATTGTGTATGCTTTTGCAGACATATTAAATATAACCGACCCTGATGTTTTGGTTGATGAACTTTTTGTTTCTAAAATTCCTGATGAATTAAAAAGAAAATCAAAAGCATTAAATCACGAAATTTTTGAAAAATATCATTCCGAAACGCAAATGATGCGCTATATAAAATCACTTGACAGAAAAGATATTTCGCTTGCGCAATCAATGATTTCACTTGGCAGTTGCACAATGAAACTTAATGCCGCCGCCGAAATGTTGCCGTTGAGTTGGGGCGAATTTACCGCTCTGCATCCTTTTGCACCAATGTGTCAAGCCGTTGGTTATCAAAAACTTATCAAAAAATTGGAGGACTATTTAGCCGAAATTACAGGTTTCCCGGCAATTTCGCTGATGCCCAATTCCGGTGCGGCGGGAGAGTACGCAGGTTTGATTACGATTAGAAATTATCAAAAATCTGTCGGGCAGGAAAACCGCAATATCATTCTGATTCCGCAGTCGGCTCACGGCACAAACCCCGCAAGCGCGGTGCAGGCAGGTTATGACGTGGTTGTATGCGCTTGCGATGAAAAGGGCAATGTTGATATTGCAGATTTGCGCGCGAAAGCCGAACAGCACTGGGAAAACCTCGCGGCGTTAATGATAACTTACCCCTCGACACATGGCGTTTTTGAACCCGAAATTGTGGAAATTTGTAATATAATCCACCAAAACGGAGGGCAAGTTTATATGGACGGTGCAAATATGAACGCGCAAGTTGGCATCACAAACCCTGCTACAATCGGGGCTGACGTGTGTCATCTCAACCTGCACAAGACATTCGCATCGCCTCACGGCGGCGGCGGTCCGGGCGTGGGACCAATCGGCGTGGCGCAACACTTGGCGCAATTTTTGCCGCAACACGATTTTGTCGCTTCTACTTCGCTCAACAACCATTGTACTGCCGTTGCGGCATCGCCATTCGGCAGCGCGGGCATTCTGCCGATAACCTACGGCTATATCAGAATGATGGGCGCAGACGGCTTAAAATCTGCCACAGAGGCGGCGATTGTGAGCGCAAATTATCTCTGCAAAAAGTTGGAAAAATCCTACGGCATTGTCTATACGGGCGCAACGGGCAGGGTTGGACACGAAATGATTCTTGATTGCCGTCAGTTCAAAAAAATCGGCATTACAGAGAGCGACATCGCAAAACGGCTTATGGACTTTGGTTTTCACGCGCCTACTTTGTCGTTTCCTGTGCATAGCACGCTAATGATAGAGCCGACCGAGAGTGAGCCGTTGGAGGAACTCAACCGCTTTGTTGAGGCGTTGGAAACAATACGTGCCGAAATAGCCGAAGTGGAAAACGGTACGGCATCAGCCTCCGACAATCTCCTCACAAACGCCCCGCACCCTGACTATGTGATTGCCACAGACGTTTGGCAGCACCCATATTCCCGCGACAAAGCCGCCTTCCCGCTCGAATGGGTGAAAGACAACAAATTTTGGCTCACAGTGGCAAGGATAGATAATGCGTGGGGGGACAGGAATTTGTTTTGTACTTGTGAAAGTTGAATAATAAATTTGAAAATTTGAAAATTTGAAGATTTTGGGATTTTAATTTCAAATTTTTAAATCCTCAAATTTTCTATTTTATTTAAAAAAAAAATCTATATTTTTTTCAAAAAAAATAGAACTTAAAATATTGATTTACAGAAAGATAACGGTTGTGGCAGTAAAAAAAAATCTATATTTTTATTCTGACTGCTATGTTTTT
>JAISYF010000049.1 GCA_031270065.1 Prevotellaceae bacterium
AGTTTAAAAATATTTTCCTGACTTTGACAATGCGACACCCAAGTGTCAAAGTCAGGAAAATAATTTTGTATTTTTGCACCATATCCTGACTTTGACACTTGGGTGTCCCTGTGGCGAAGAAAGGAAATGTTTAGCGGACAGTAATAATTTTTTTTATTTCTTTCTAATTTTCTAAATTTCTACTCCCTGTCTTTGTTCTTTTAGCGTAGCGGTCTTTGTTCTTTGTTCTAAAAAGAATAAAGACTTGTGCAAGTATTTTTTTTAATTCTGTCTTTGTTGCATTTTCTTTTAGAATAAGGATTTGCCTGTTAAATTAATAATTGTGTTCATAACAAATTAGATTTTTTAGATTTGGATTTTATTTTAAATGTTTTTTTAGCATTGTTTCATAAAGAATTAATTATGTTTCCCATAACAAAATGTTTATTTCTTATTTTAAAATTTTCAAAACGCTTTTTGTTAAATTTTTTCTTTCTACCTCAAACTGCACGCGATTTTTCCACTCCGTTTTATCTGTAATTGTTGTTGAAAGTTCTTTGCCGAGTTTGAGATTGCGGACAGAAACAACACCTTTTTTCAATTCGTCTTCACCCAAAAGCAAAGCCACAGGACAATTTTTCTGGTCTGCATATTGCAGTTGCTTTTTGAGTTGCCGCTGGTCGCCGTAATAAATTTCCACCCGCAAATTTTCGGCACGCAGTTCGGCTGCAATTCTCTGATATTCGCCCATCAATTTATCGTCAAAATTGATGATAATAACCGCTCCTTCGGCTTTTTCGTTTAGTTGTTTTGTCTGTACAAGCAGTTCCGCCAGTCTGTCAACTCCAATAGATGCGCCTGTTGCAGGCACTCTTATTCCGAGCAGATTTTGCACCAGGCCATCATAACGTCCGCCCGCTGCAATCGCGCCAAAATGCCTTTCATTTCCTTTTTCGTCTATAAATGCCTGTAAAGATTCCACTTCAAAAACGGGACCAGTGTAATATGCCAATCCGCGCACTAATGTAGGGTCAAAAATCACACGTTCTTCGTCAATATTAAGTTCAGTAAGAATAGTGTCAATTACTGCAAGTTCGGTAATTCCCTCTTCAATAATTTGATTTTCGGAATAACCTTTTAATTGTTCTATAACCTGTTTGCGCGAACTGTTTTTTGGGAATGATTGCAGAAAAACAACTATTTTTTTAATTATATTTTCTGAAATATCAAGTCCTTTAATTCCTGCCCCCGAAGTATCAATCCTGCCTTTGCCAAGTTCTTCGGTTATTCCCTGCAAATCAATTTTGTCCATTTTGTCAATCACGCGAAGTATATTCATTTCCGTATTTTCGTCTGTAATGCCAATAGAGAGCAAAAATCCTTTCAAAACTTTTCTGTTATTGACTTTTACAAGATATGTTCCGCGTTTCACGCCAATTTTTTCAAGCGCGGCAGATAAAATCATACACACTTCGGCATCGGCGGAAATATCATTTGTACCGACAGAGTCAAAATCCAGTTGCCAGAACTCTCGGAAACGCCCCGGTTCTAATTTTTCCTCAAAACGAAAAACAGTTCCGTATTGATAACGCCGAAAAAGTTGTGTTTGCTTTTCTTTAATATTTCCTTTTAAAAAATCATTCCAATGTGTTTCTGCATACATTCGGGCAAGCGGCGCGGTCAAATCATAGCGCAGGGCAAGAAAATGATTTTCCATTAATACCTCATTGTTCCACTCGTGTCGCAGTTCCTCGCCAACAGTATTATAAACAGGTTCTTTTTCTGGACTTCTGAATGAATAAACGCCTTTGTCTGTGGTTTGGTCGTCAGGCAGATATTTGCCCAGACTGTCGGCATATTCCACAACTGGCGTGTCCCAGTGTTCAAACCCGAATAATTTATAAACATCAGCAGCGGCAGTAATAATTTTCTGCCGCAACACATTCATATTCGGGTTTATATCGCGAAAACCCTTAACTTTTTTAGGTAAAATTCCTCGCTGATTTGCCATAATAATTATAATAAAAATAAAGCCCCACATATCAGATTCGAACCGATGACCTCTTGATCCACAATCAAGCGCTCTGACCAACTAAGCTAATGCGGGAATAATTTTTTTTTATTTTTGCAAAAGTAGTATTTAGTAATGATTATTAATGCATATAAAATATGACATTTAGTAATATTTTTTGACGTTTTTAATATGCTGATTAATAATATATTGTAAAACATAATGTATTGTTTTTATTAATTTTTGCATAGAAATAAAACAAATATGTTAAACATATAAATACTTTGAAATAAAATTATTACCTTTGCAAAAAATTAGTTTTACAATAAAATTCTAAAAAAATTATGAATCAAAAAATTACTGCAAAAATCAAAAAACTGCGTATGGAAAAGAGTTTTAGCCAAAATTATATGGCTGAACAGTTGAATATTACCCGTACTGCATATCATAATTTGGAATCGGGTAAAAGTTATTCGTGGGCAAAATATCTAAATGAATTAATGTGCGTATTTGAAACCACGCCCAAAGATTTTTTTAGCGATATTGGCAATAAGGTTGTAAATCAAAATAATTATTCTGGAGCAGCGGCTTATGTCGAAACTTTGCACCAAGAAAACAAAGAAGTTTATGATAAATTAATCGCTGCAAAAGACGAGCAAATCGCGCTGTTGAAAAGTGTGTTGGATACAAAAACATTGTAAATTTTCCGTCTTAATCATAATTGTTGGCTAAAAAAAGTTGCGCTACAAGATTGTTTTGCAAAATTACGGTAGGGGCAAACCTGTGTGTTTGCCCTCTTTTGTTTTGCGGGGCGTTTTTAACCTTTGCGCTACGTTTTATTTCGCGCTGTCCCCTTTATGAAAAGGGACAATTCGAGTGCCTGATTAAAAAATTATTTTAGATTTTGTATTTCGGAAATAGATAACCCTGTACCTTCTGCAATCTTTTCTATTGAAATACCGAGTTCTAAAAAGTTGCGGGCAACTTTCTCAATACCTTTCTCAATGCCTTTCTCAATGCCTTTCTCAATGCCTTTCTTAATGCCTTTCTCAAAGCCTTTCTTAATGCCTTGCTCAATACCTTGCTCAAAGCCTTTCTCAATACCTTTTTCTTCCATGTCAAGCAATGCGCTTTGTGCTGTTAGCGCATTAATTAACCACTTGTCGTAATCATTAAGTTCGGTCTTGGTATATGCACTTTTTTCTGTATATTGTATTGCCTC
>JAISYF010000079.1 GCA_031270065.1 Prevotellaceae bacterium
CCGATTGTTACCTGCGCACGAGCAGCATTATTGCCCGACATTGCCAAAACCAACGTAAATATCCAAACAGATATAGTTGGTAAATTAAAACTTTTTTTGGTTTTCATAAAAATCAAAATTTAAATTAATTGATAAATAATTTTATATATATATTTTTTTGCTATTGAAAACACGGAGATATTTTTATTTGTTATTAATGGTTATTTATTGTTATTTGTTGTTATTAATAGTTATTTATTGTTATTTGTATATGTAAAGTTTCACAGAGAAACACAGAGAAATACGGAGAAACACAGAGAATTTTTTATTTTTTTTTGCCACAGATTACACGGATAAACACGAATAATTGTTAATTATTCTCAACTACACAAAAAATCCCTTTCTAACCGTTTTTTTACGGTTAAAAAGAGAATACACAAAACCACCTCCTTCGCTAACTTACATAAAGATTTATTAATATTTATTAACGAAATATTGCCAACTGCTTGATAATCAGGCAGTTGGGGGGGGGGGGGGGGGGTAACTGCTTGATACACAGCAAGTTACAGCGTTTTTCGCCGTATCTTGCAATATATTGAGTTTGAGCAGTAACATATATAATTTTTTTTATTTTTCATTTTTTAATTCGGCTGCAAAGGTAATACATTTTTTTGAAATTATTTTTTAAAAAAGCAATTTTTTACTAACATTTTTTTTATTGAAAATAAATATTGGGTAGTGCTTTAAAAAGTATGCTATTATAATTATCTAAAAATCAGTTTGTTATATGCTATTTTTAGAGTTTTTCAACAATGGGATTTTCAATCATTTTCTCTGCTTTTTCAATTTTTTTGTCAAAATTTTCGGAAATATTTTGCAGAAATTCGTTACTTTCGATTGTGCCGCGAACTTGCTCAAAATCGTTTCTGTATCCGATACGGGCTACGCCAAAATATTCACTGTCAGCCTCTTTTAAGAGCCTTATTTTCAGGGTTTTAAGCACAGAAATATAGTTTTCGAGCAAGAGTTTTATTTTGGTTTTATTTTCAAAATCTAAAAAATTTGCAACAAATTTATCTAAATATTTTTGATAATTTTCAGAAAATTCGGCAAAATTTTCAACGTTTTCCAACTCGCTTTTTGGCAAAACAAATCCCGCTAAATCAACCCATTCGCTTTTTTGCGCCCGTATTGGCGTTGAGTGCAATGCTCCTGCTACAAATGTTTTTTCACACACAAAATCGCCCAAAAACACCGTCAAAGCGTCTTGATAATAAGTCAACGCTTTTTTTGCCGAATGGCGGTGAATTTTGCAATTTCCGTATTCGTAAAATTCGGCATCAGGATTTTTTTCTGTAAGATTTTTCAAAATCTCAATTCCGCGCTCTATTTTATTAATAATGCATGGATTAAAAAAGTCAAAAGTTATAAAATCAAGTTTTTTACCGCATCGTTTGTCGCGGTTTTCCCATTTTTTTACATCGCGCAAAGTGCCGAGCCGAAAAATATTTACCGCAGGGATTAAAATCGACTGCCCATTTTCCTCAACCAAGTACGAAAATGGCAAATCATCAATATCAGGGTGATTTTTGTGCGAGCCGAGTATCATTGTGTAAGCCCCAATGTGCGCGGGAAAAAGCAGATAAGAATTGCTGCCGAACTTGCACCCGCGCTCCATAACTCCCTGATGCACAGCACCGAGTTTGTATGCGTGGTTGCTCATATTTGTTCCGCTGCCGATGTTGGCAAACGACAGAGAGCAGGCAATCATCAGGCTCGACTTGTGGTGCGAAACTGAATAAGGAGCAGCAAACACCGATACAGCCTCGCCGTTCATCATCTCGCAATTTGCAAAAAAGAGGCAATCCGTTGCCGAAAAATGCTTTGAAATAACGCAATTTTCGCCTACAAAACAGCGTTCAATAACCGTTCCGTCAATAATTTTCACTCCTTTTGCAAAGATAAAATCTTTCGCAATCACGCCCGCTCCAACAAGCGTGATTGTGGTTAAATCGCTGCTAATAGTCCCATTTTCAAGCAGTTCTGCGCCAGAAACGATTGCGCCTGCGCCAATTTTCACGTTCAAAATCGCTTTGCAGTTTAAAATTTTCGCCTGCTCACCGACAATTCCGCGCTCTATGTTCATTATATTATTGCAAAAATTAGAAATTTGCGCCAAAATTTTGTTCTGTAATTCGGTTTTTTCTCTGTAAAAAACTAAAATATGTGCAATTTGCGCCGAAATCTGCTCGAAAATCGGAATTTTGCGCTCTCCGTTTTCATTTACCGTCGCCACAAGAACGCCGTTGCCGAAAGCCGTTTTGGGAGTTTTGGAAAGTGTGCCGATGTTGGTCAAAAAACTGCCCTGCTGAATTTCGTAATTTGCGATAACATTATGAATATCAGCAATATAGACGTCATTTTCAATAACGCAATTATGCAAAGTTGCATTAAAAATTCCCGAATGTCGCTTTACTCCATTTTCAAGTTTAAAAATCTTGTTGAATTTTCCCATTTTATTATGTCCAAAAAATTGGACATTTTTAATAAAATCGGGCAGAAAATCCTCAACAACCTCAATATTTCCCCAATCGTCAGCAGTGCAGCCTTGATTTTGCAAGGTTTCGAGTTCTTGTTTGGTTAATTTTCTATACATAAATTTTGTTTTTTGTGCAAAGGTACAAAAATTAATCATAAAGTATGTGTTTTTTCAATCCAAAATATTTCATTTTTTCCCTTATTAGAAAAATTTTTTGGCTTTTTTTACGAAAAATGAAGGTTGATTTTTGATTAAAAAAGTCAAAATAAGGCGGTTTTGAGTAGAATAATGTCTGAATTTTAAATATTTTCATTGAGTTTAACTCAATTTAACTAAATTTTTAACATTGACGTAAAACGATATAAACCAAAAAGATACGTCCTTTTTGCAATTTTTGAAAAGCAAAAAATTGCACATTTTCACCCCAAATGTGCAAAAAATGTCATTTTTTTGATAAAAAAGTTTGTTGCAACTCAAAAATTTGTTGTTACTTTGCCTCTCCAAAAAAGTATTAAATTAATTATTAACCAAAAAAAAATTTAATTATGTCAGAAGTAGCAAAAAAAGTTAGAGAAATTGTAGTTAATAAACTAGGCGTAGATGAATCAGAAGTAGTTGATTCAGCAAGTTTCACAAATGACTTGGGTGCCGATTCATTGGACACCGTTGAGTTGATTATGGAATTTGAAAAAGAATTCGGCATTCAGATTGTTGAGGACGAAGCCGAAAAAATTGCAACTGTGGGCGAAGCAATTTCGCACATCGAAGCATCTAAAAAATAATTTTTTTTCCTAATTTTTTATGGAACTGAAAAGAGTTGTAGTAACAGGGCTTGGTGCCGTTACCCCTCTCGGCAATACTGTCCCAGAGTTCTGGGACAGTATTATCAAAGGGAAAAGCGGCGCAGCAGAGATTACTTATTTTGACATTGAAAAATTTAAGGTAAAATTTGCTTGCGAGGTTAAAAATTTTGACCCGCTGCAATTTATTGATAGAAAGGAAGCCCGCAAAATGGACTTATACACGCAATATGCGATGGTTGCTGCACAACAGGCTGTTGAAGACGCTAAAATTGCCGTTGAAAAGGAAAATCTTGATAGAATCGGAGTGATTTTTGGCGTAGGAATTGGTGGGATACGTACTTTCGAGGAGGAAATAACGTACTATGTTCAAACCATTGAGCAGGGACCACGTTTCAATCCGTTTTTTATTCCGAAAATGATTGCAGATATTGCGCCCGGACTAATTTCAATAAAATACGGTTTTAGAGGACCGAATTTTACAACGACTTCGGCTTGCGCCTCCTCCACTAATGCGCTTGTAGATGCGTTTGACTATATTCGTTTGGGAAAAGCCGATATTATCGTGGCTGGTGGTTCAGAGGCAGCGGTTTGCAAGACAGGAATGGGCGGATTTATCTCTATGCACGCCCTTTCGACACGCAACGAAAGCCCAAAAACAGCATCGCGCCCATTCTCAAAAAGCAGAGACGGTTTTGTGCTTGGAGAAGGCTCGGCTTGCTTGATTTTGGAGGAATACGAACACGCAAAAGCGCGCGGCGCAAGTATCTATGCAGAACTTGCAGGCGGCGGTCTCAGCGCAGACGCATACCATATTACAGCCCCGCACCCTGACGGATTAGGCGCGTCTTTGGTAATGAAAAACACGCTTGAAGACGCTAATATGCAGCCTGAGGACATTGATTATATTAATGTTCACGGCACTTCTACTCCGCTCGGCGACATCGCAGAATTGAAAGCGGTGCAAAAAGTGTTTGGAGAACACGCTTATAACCTCAATATCAGTTCAACAAAATCGATGACAGGACATTTGCTCGGCTCTGCGGGCGCAGTTGAGGCAATAATTTCGGTGCTTGCGATAAAAAATAATATCGTTCCGCCAACAATCAACCACGAGGAAGGCGACAATGACGAGGAAATTGATTACAAACTCAACCTGACATTCAACCAAGCACAAAAACGCGAAATACGGGCAGCCCTTTCAAACACATTCGGCTTTGGCGGACACAATGCAAGCGTGATTTTTAAGAAAATTGCTTAGAAAAATGCAGAAATAAAAGCAAAGGCTCTATATATTAATTTGAAAATTTGAAAATTTGAGGATTTGAAATTAAAATCCCAAAATATTCAAATCTTCAAATTGAATTATAGGTTGCTTTGCGGATTATCATTTTTTTTTCGTTAGGGAAAATAGAAAAATAAGAATAACACCAACACACATTCCGTAGGAATGCAACAATCTTTCAAAACTATTTTTTGTTCCTAAATTCTACCGTTCTGCAAGATTTCCCCAACTTTGAGTTCCTGCAAATTCAAGAAAACAATGTACAGTTTGCCAACCGTCAAGAGTATAAAAATCGTTTTAGTATTCTAAATCCAAATAGAATACTAAAACGCTTACTGTATCAAACTTTAAAAAACGTTATAACTGAAAAAAAAAAATATTTTTTTTTTATTTTTATATTTTGTATTTCACAATTATTTTGTATCTTTGCAAAAATTTTTTTTGTGAAATTGTTATGACTGTTTTTGAACAAAAATTAAACGACTTGAAAGCAGAGCGGGACGAGTTACAGACAAAACTTAACGCTCAGAATGACAAATATTTAACCGATTTAAAAGATTTTGAGAAAAATAAAAATGAATTGGAAATTTTGCGTCAGAAAGTTGTAAATTTGAAAAATGAAAATGCAATTTTGCAAAACAACTATCAGATTTTGAAAACGGCAAAAGCGTTTGGACAATCCGAACAGGACAAAAAAAACGCCTACCGCCGTTTAACAAGAATGATAACGGAAATTGACAATTGTTTAGAATTGCTTAACGAATAAAAAAAAATTAATCAAAATGAGCGAAAAAGTTGATATTAATAAATTTATAGATATAACCGTTACGCTCGGAAATCGTGTTTTTAAAATTAAAGTTGAGCGGGAACAGGAACAACTTTTTCGTATCGCAGCCGATTTGTTTAAAAACAAATATAAGTATTATGAAAATGAATACGATTACAGTGAAGACGAAAAATCGCGCGAAACAATTCTATCATTGGCAGGTTACGACATTGCAGTTGGTTTTTTACGCTATATAAACAGGCTTGAACAGAGCATTTTAGAGGAAATTCAGTAAAAAATTGGTCAAAAAAAGTTTCAATTTCCGTATGTTTGCAGTTTTTTTTAAATTGCAAAATGCGGATTTTTATTTTTAGACACAAGTAATTTTTCAAAATAAATATATTAAATTAAAATAAAATAAAAAATAACACAATGAATATCACAATATTAATATTAGTAGTATCCGTAATTATAAGCGGATTTATTGGTTGGGGCATTAGTTGGCTCATAATCAAGCAAAAAGGCAGCAATATTCTGAAACGCGCACAAGAGGAGGCGGAAACTGTGAAAAAAGCGAAAATGCTTGAAGTAAAAGAAAAATTTATCAACCTCAAAGCCGATTATGAGAAAGAAGTTGCTGCAAAAAATCAAAAATTTGCAACAATCGAAAACCGCCACCATCAAAAAGAGCAATCAATTCACCAAAAAGAACAGGTTTTAAATCAAAAAATGCAGGAAGTTCAGAGGAAAAACAACGGAATTGACGTAATCCGCGAAAACCTTAATAATCAGGTAATTGTGGTTGAAAACAAAAAACGGGAACTTGATAAACTGCGCACGCAGGAGGTTGAAAAACTCTCAACAATTTCAGGTCTTTCGGCTGCTCAGGCAAAAGCACAGTTGATGGAGAGCATCAAAGACGAGGCGAGGACCGACTCTATGGCGTACATCAACGAAATGATGGAGGAGGCAAAAATGACCGCCAACAAAGAAGCAAAAAAGATTATTATTCAGACCATTCAGCGCGTTGCAACCGAAACAGCGGTGGAAAATTCCATTACCGTTTTCAATATCGAATCTGACGAAATCAAAGGGCGTATTATCGGGCGCGAAGGCAGAAATATTCGCGCTTTGGAGGCTGCCACAGGTGTCGAAATTATCGTTGATGACACACCTGAGGCTATTGTGCTGTCGGGGTTCGACTCCGTAAGACGCGAAATTGCCCGTCTGGCTCTGCACCAACTTGTGCTTGACGGCAGAATTCACCCTGCAAGAATCGAAGAAGTAGTTGCTAAAACACGCCGTCAGGTAGAAGACGAAATCGCGGAAATAGGCAAGCGCACCACGATTGATTTAGGTATTCACGGATTGCACCCCGATTTAATCAGAATGGTGGGTAAAATGAAATACCGCTCGTCTTACGGACAAAACCTGCTGCAACATTCGCGCGAAACGGCAAACCTTTGCGCAATTATGGCTGCGGAACTCGGTCTTAACCCCCAAAAAGCGAAACGCGCAGGTCTTTTGCACGACATCGGCAAAGTGCCTGACGACCAACCCGAACTGCCTCACGCAATTCTCGGTATGCAACTTGCCGAAAAATACAAAGAAAAACCTGACATCTGCAACGCTATCGGAGCGCACCACGACGAAGTGGAAATGGCCACCCTGCTTGCGCCAATTGTGCAGGCTTGCGATGCAATTTCGGGCGCAAGACCGGGAGCGCGCAGAGAAATTGTCGAGGCATATATGAAACGTCTCAACGACCTTGAAACGCTTGCTATGTCCTACGAGGGCGTTGTGAAAACATACGCAATTCAAGCGGGGCGCGAACTGCGCGTTATTGTAGGTGCAGACAAGGTTGATGACAAAGCCGTTGAAACGCTCTCATACGACTTGGCAAAGAAAATTCAAGACGAAATGACCTATCCCGGACAAGTGAAAATTACCGTAATACGTGAAACGCGGGCAGTAAATTATGCAAAGTAAAACAACATAAACATAATAGTTTAGCAGCGCGAAATTGTGAAATTTTGCGCTGTTTGTTTATTATTATTACTGTCCGCCAAACAATTTTTTGAGTAAAAAAATGTTTAGCGGACAGTAAAAAAAATTAAATGGTTTCTATATCAAAAACTTCACCTCTTTAAAATAAAAATTGCGTTCTAAACCATTGTTTGTCAATAGATTAAGCCTGCCATCTGAATTTACGGAAAGGACTTTTGCCTTAAAAATTTCATTATACGCCTCAAAAAAGTGAAAACCTGAATTTCGGTAAAGATTTTCAAAGTAATTTTTTTGTAATTCTGCTGAATTTTCTGTTGAAAAATGGTCGTACAGACTAAAAATCTCCATCAAAATTTCTTCTAAAATCGCGTTTAAATCAAAATCGCGTTGCAGAACAATTTTTAACGAAGTAGCAGTTTCAGAATTTTGCAAAAAAACTGATTGATTGACATTCAAGCCAATGCCAACAACGGCGTGTTTCATTTTATTGCCCAAAACGGCTGGTTCAACAAGTATTCCGCAAAGTTTTTTGTCTTGATAAAAAATATCGTTTGCCCATTTTATTTTTATTTCGGGCAAATATTTTTTCAATGCAGAAAGTATGCCGAGCGCAACAATTTCGGACAGTAAAAACTGACTTTGCAGCGGAATTTTGTCTGTTTTCAGATAAAACGAAAATAGCAGATTTTTTCCATTTTCCGCCTCCCAACTGCCCGCCTGTCCGCGCCCTGAGGTTTGAAAATCGGCACAAACACAGTATCTGTCGGGCAATTCACTGTTTTTGAGCAACCCCGATAGATATGCAGATGTGGAATTTATAGTTTGGAGTTTTTGTATCATCTAAAAAAATTAAAAAAACGAATACCCGCATATTTGCCTAAAAATTATTGTCTTTTTAGATAAGACACTTTGTTGATTTTTGGAAATACAATACAACACCCTGTCATTGCGGTTGCGGGTCGTCGTCCACAATGACAGGATACTACATTTTTAGTCATAATAATTAATCTTACAGAAATTTAGTTTAATCTAAATTTATCAACTCCCTCTTTCAAGTAGTTAATCACCTGATTTGCAGCGGCTAAGCCCGCGTTGATATTTGCTTCTGCGGTTTCTGCTCCCATTTTTTTAGGCGTAGCAAAAATGCGGTTGCCGTACTTTTCTTTGAGTTCCGCAAGATTTTCGGGCGCAATATCGGTTGCGTACTTAAAATCGGCTCTCTTGGCAAACATTTTGTCAAGGCTTTGTTCGTCAATAATCTCTTTTCGGGCAGTGTTTATCAAGAACGCGCCTTGCGGCATAAGGCTAAGCAGAGTGTAATTTATTGACTTTTTGGTCTGCTCATTAGCAGGAATATGCAGCGAAATAAAATTGGATTTTTGGTACAGTTCCTCCAATGAATTTAGCGGCGTAACTCCATCTTTTTCAATATCTTCCGCCTTTACAAAAGGGTCGAAAGCATATACTTTCATATTGAAAGCCTTTGCAAGCCGAGCAACAAGTTTACCTACATTGCCGTAAGCCTGAATGCCGACAGTTTTGCCCTTCAATTCCGAGCCTGTGCCGCCCTGAAACGCATTGCGAGCCATAAAAATCATCATACCTGTTGCAAGTTCTGCAACGGCGTTTGAATTTTGCCCTGGCGTGTTCATTGCAACTATACCCCGCTCGGTAAGTGCCTGTAAATCAAGGTTGTCAAAGCCTGCGCCTGCACGGACAACAATTTTCAGTTTTTTCGCGTGAGAAACTACCTCGCGCGTAACTTTGTCCGACCTAACTATCAGAGCATCAACATCTTGCACTGCTGAATAAAGTTGCTCTGCGTTTTCATATTTTTCCAATAAAACCAATTCCGCGCCCGCTTTCTGCACAATTTCATTTATTTGCGCGATTGCAGTTTTGGCAAAAGGTTTTTCTGTTGCTACTAAAATTTTCATATATTTTTTTATTTTTTTTTTTATTTTTTTTTTGTTATTAATTGTTATTTGCTGCGCGTTATTAATAGTTATTTATTGTTTATGTTTCCTAAAACAACTATAAATAACCATTAATAACTATAAATAATCATTAATAACTATAAATAACTACAAATAACTACGAATAACAATAAATAACAATAAATAACTACAAATAACTACAAATAACTATCAAATAACCACAAATAACTATCAATAACCTTTTTTTCAAAGTTTTCTAAAATTCGGTTTTACTATTTCCGCTTTCACCTCTTTATTTCGGATTAAAACTGCGATTTTCGTTCCGATTTTCGCAAATTCTGGTTTGATGTAGCCCAATCCGATGCCTGTTTTTGCTGTTGGCGACATACAGCCAGAGGTTACGTGCCCGATAACATTGCCGTTGCCGTCTGTGAGTTCGTAGCCTTGACGAGGAATTGCCCGCTCTTTCATTTCAAAACCGACAAGTTTTTGCTTAACGCCGTTTTTGCGCTGTTCGGTGTAGAGTTCGCCGTCAATGAGGTTTTTTCCCTCTGCTGGCTTTGTAATCCAGCCCAAACCCGCCTCAACAGGCGAAGTTGTGTCGTCAATTTCGTGTCCATAGAGGCAAAAACCGACTTCGAGGCGCAACGTATCGCGTGCGCCCAAACCAATCGGCTTAACGTCATATTTTGCACCTGTTTCAAAAATTGCGTTCCAAATTTTTTCGCCGAATTGATGGTAAAAATACAATTCAAAACCGCCTGCGCCTGTATATCCTGTATTGGAAATTATCACCTTTTCCACGCCTGCAAACTCGCCCACAGCAAAGGCGTAATACGGAATTTCGTCAAGTTTCACAGGCGTTAATTCCTGCAAAAGAGCCGTCGCTTTTGGTCCCTGAATGGCGAGTTGCGCAATATTGTCAGACGAATTTTCCAACTCAACACCGTCAATTTTGTTCTCATTCACCCACGCCCAATCCTTGTCAATATTGGCGGCATTTACCACAAGCATATATTTTTCGGGTTCGTAGTGATATACAATCAGGTCATCAACAATGCCGCCTTTTCCGTTTGGAAAGCAGTTGTATTGTGCCTTTCCAACGGCAAGCCCCGCGATGTCGTTGGAGCAAACGCGCTGCAAAAATTTTTCCGCATTTGCGCCTTTAACCCAAAATTCGCCCATATGCGAAACGTCAAAAACGCCCGCTCCATAGCATACGGCAAGGTGTTCGGCAGTAATGCCTGTCGGGTATTCGATGGGCATATTATAGCCTGCAAACTCGTGCATTTTCGCTCCGAGCGCAATGTGTGTGTCTGTAAATGGTGTAGTTTTCATTATAGATTTTTGAATTTTTGTGCAAAGATAGTTATTTATTTTGATAAATGGAAAAAAAATAATAAGATTTTATGTTTGAAAAATGTTTGACTGTCAAAAAAAATGTTGTACCTTTCCTCTTGTTAAAAAAATTGTTGTAAGGCTACAATAAATTTTTGTAAAATTATATGTTTTTTATAAAAAATTTCATCTATCTATCACTATTTTAACTCTAAACATTTGACTTTTGCTAACACTTGATTGACAATATGTTAAGGGGACTTCTAAAAATTACCGTTTTTCTTTTGATTCTTTTTCAATTTAATTTGAATATTTGAAAATTTGAAAATACAAAAATACAATTTGAAGATTTGAATATTTGAAAATTCAATTAAAAAAAATTGTTAATTGTTAATTACATTTCGTATTTCGTATTTTGCATTTTCAAATCTTCAAATTTTCAAATTGAATCTTAATTTACAAATTTTCAAATTGCATTTTGATTTACAAATAAGTTAAATTTTAGAAGTCCCATTAAATATTAGAAGTAGCAGAGTATTTATTAAATTTTTTTTCATTAAAAAATATGCTCAAAAATTTTAAAAAATTTTATTGTTTTTTCAAAAATAATTCGTATCTTGCGCCGTTTTATTTTATCAAAGTAAAAAAATTATAACTAATTAATATCTAATACTTTATGAGGATTTATCAAACAAATGAAGTGAGAAATATCTCGCTGTTGGGCGGTTCAGGCGCGGGAAAAACCACTCTTGTGGAGGCGATGCTTTATGAGAGTGGTGCAATTAAACGTAAAGGAACTATTGACGGAAAAAACACTGTTTCCGACTATTTTCCAGTAGAACAGGAATACGGCTACTCGGTTTTTCCAACCGTGATTAACGCCGAATGGGCAAACAAAAAACTTAATATCATTGATTGCCCTGGTTCTGACGATTTTATCGGCGGCGCAATTACTTCGCTCGCTATTACCGACCAATCTGTGATTTTGATTAATGCGCAATACGGCGTGGAAGTCGGTACGCAAAATCATTTTCGTTATGCAGAAAAATGGAAAAAACCTGTGATTTTTGCTGTTAATCAACTTGATAGAGAAATGGCAGATTTTGACAAAACTTTGGAACAATTAAAGGAAAGTTTTGGCGGGAAAGTTACTGTTATTCAGTATCCTGTGAATGCGGGTGCGAATTTCAACGCAGTTATTGACGTGTTGAAAATGAAAATGTACAAATGGAAACCCGAAGGCGGACAGCCCGAAGAGTTGGAAATTCCTGAATCTGAACAGGCGAAAGCAGAAGAACTGCACGCGGCTTTGATTGAGGCGGCGGCGGAAAATGATGAAACCCTGATGGAAAAATTCTTTGACGCGGGAACACTCTCGCAAGACGAACTTTTTGACGGAATTCACAAAGGCATCGTTTCGTGCGGAATGTACCCTGTGCTAAATCTCTGTTCGGGGCGTTCAATGGGCGTAAGGCGGTTGATGGAATTTTTGGGTAATGTTGCGCCAGCCGTTATCGAAATGCCTAACCCTGTTACCACGCAGGGCATTGAGGTTAAGCCTGAAATTGGCGGACAAACTTCGATTTTTGTGTTCAAAACAAGCATAGAACCGCATATAGGCGAAGTTTTTTATTTTAAAGTAATGTCAGGGAAAATCCACGAGGGCGATGATTTGACAAATGTTAGCCGCAAAGGCAACAAAGAGCGCATCAGCCAACTTTTTGCGGTGGCGGGACAAACGCGCACCAAAGTTGAAGAGGTGGTTGCTGGCGACATCGGCGCAATGGTGAAACTCAAAGACGTGCGCACAGGCAACACGCTCAATGTGAAAGATTGCGAATGGATTTATCCCGAAATTAATTACCCCGCGCCGAAATACCGTCGTGCAATTAAGGCGGCAAACGAGAGTGAAGACGAAAAACTCGGCGAAATTCTTAACCGTATGCACGCCGAAGACCCCACTTGGATTATTGAACGTTCAAAAGAACTGCGCCAAACGATACTTTCGGGACAGGGCGAGTTCCATTTAAGAACGCTCAAATGGCGCGTGGAAAATAACGATAAAATTATGATTGAATATTCTGAACCGCGCATTCCTTACCGCGAAACAATTACAAAATCTGCCCGCTCCGACTATCGCCACAAAAAACAATCGGGTGGCGCAGGTCAATTCGGCGAAGTACACATGATTATTGAGCCGTATATAGAAGATGTTCCTGCAAAAGAAGTGTATAAATTCGGCAGTCAGGAGTACAAAATTTCTGTTCGCGACCAGCAGGAAATTAATCTTGATTGGGGCGGAAAACTTGTTTTCATAAATTCTATTGTCGGTGGTGCTATTGACGCACGTTTCTTGCCCGCAATTCTCAAAGGCGTAATGCAAAGAATGGAGCAAGGTCCTTTGACTGGCTCTTATGCCCGCGATGTTCGCGTGATAGTTTATGACGGCAAAATGCACCCTGTTGATAGCAACGAAATCTCGTTTATGCTCGCAGGTCGTAACGCCTTTTCGCAAGCGTTCAAAGAGGCAGGACCAAAACTTCTCGAACCGATTTATGACCTTGACGTACTTGTTCCTTCTGACCGTATGGGCGATGTAATGAGCGACCTTCAAGGCAGGCGCGGTATGGTTTTGGGTATGAATTCCGAGCGCGGATTTGAACACCTCAAAGCCAAAGTGCCGTTGAAAGAGGTATCGTCTTATTCTACTTCGTTGAGTTCGCTCTCTGGCGGACGCGCCTCATTCTCTATGAAATTCAACGCTTATGAACTCTGCCCGTCAGACGTTCAAGACAAGTTGATAAAAGAATACGAGGCACAGAAGAAAGAGGAAGAGTGAAACAATTAAAAATTAAAAGACAGGTGCAAGAAGTTTGAAAAACTTGCACCTGTTAATTTTGCAACCGCAATAAATGCAATTTTTTTAATCATAACCGCTTTTGACAACAAATTTATATAAATCAATTAGTTATATGCTTTTTAGCATCACTTTTGTCTATTATCCCAGATTCTACAATGTCCAAAATAATAAAAAAAAGAATGGGACACCCAAGTGTCAAAGTCAGGAGACATTTTAAACCTAACAGGTTTCGGAAAACCTGTTAGGTTTTATGACACTTATTGTCCCGTCAGGGACAAAATGTCGGTAGAAAGATAATTGCCGCCGATATTTTCGCGCGAAGCGCTGCCGATGACATGAAAAACTGTCGGCAACTCGCGCGACATGCATGTGTCTGCGTTTCTTTCTACTAATATTCTGTCCCTGACGGGAC
>JAISYF010000176.1 GCA_031270065.1 Prevotellaceae bacterium
AAAATCTATAAAAAAATAATGACATAGATAAACACCGTATTATCAGACAGTTATAAAAAAACGCATTTTGCTTTTTTCTTGTTTTCCCGAAAATTAGCCGATTGGACTTAAACTAAGAAGATAAGGATTATGTTCACGGAAAGCGTTAATTTATCTCTTAGTTATGGTTTGGCAAATACCACAGGAAGCGGATACTTTTAGTTTCACGCTTTTTTTTAGTTTATATAAAGTATAATTTTAACTATTGCTGTCCGCTAAATATTTTTTTGAGCAAAAAAATGTTTAGCGGACAGTAATAATTTTTTGTCATTTAGGGGCGCGATTAATTGATTGCGCCCCTAAATTTACCGTACCACTATCGAGGTAACTACTCGCCTTTCCGCTTGATTTTCGGGGACAACTTCCAAAAGATACGAGCCGCGAACTGACGGCGTAGAAAGGTTGTGCATCGGGGCGGAAAATTTGGTTGTTTGCAGCAAAATTCCCGTTACAGTCCAAAGTTTTGCAATGGCGTTGCCGTTTGTGAGGTAGATTGTTACGGAATTGTCGTTTTGCACAACTGTCGGAAAATCAGATATTTGCTTTTTCGGAATATGCGCTTCAAACGGACAGGAGAACATTTGCGAGTTGTCTTCGCGGGTAATGAGAACTTTGTACATATCGCCGACTTTCAAGCTTTTGCCGTCGAGATAAATATACGAACCGACTTCACCTGCTAAAATAGTGTCGTTTTTGTACCATTGATAAGCCTTAAAATCAAATCCGCCGTTGTAATACCGGTTCAGCAGCGCAATTACATCATTCCATTTTTGCTGCATAATAGTATCGGGGTAAAGCACAGGAAAGTCAATGTTAATCGTGTCCTTTGTGCAATTATTTACGCTGTCGGAAAGAATTATTTTTGCAGAATAATTATCTGGGTAAATTTTTTCCGGCATTTTTACAATAATTTCTTGTTTGTTGTTGAATTCGCCTTTTTGCGGGTCAAAAACAGGATTATCAAACGAAATTTCGTAAGTTGTGGGGTAAATTTCATAGATACGAGCAGTCGGCGCAGGCAACATCAGCGTAAAATTCTTGTCATCGGCACAAATTTGTTGCGGAATAATTATATCTGTCTTGCTGATATTCGGCAAAACAGTAAAATCTAATATTAATATGTTGCAGTCATTATAAAATTGATATATTCCGCTGTCAGAAATAAGCGTGTCGTTATATTCAAACGGCAGTAAATTAGCGCAGATTTTGACCGTATCGTATTGAATGTTATAGTTTTGCACAGCAAGATTTACTGAAATTATGCTGTCGCAGCCGAAAATTGTGTGAAAAACAACATCTTTCGTACCTGCAACATAAAAAATGCTGTCGCCGTAGGTAAAAGGCAGTTTATTTTCGCAAATTAAGGTATCTATTTGCTCAAAATATGTCGGACTTACGGTCAAATAGAGTGTTACAATGCTGTCGCAACTGTATTGCGTTGATAATAATGATTGCGAGTAAATTCCTGTTGAATTTTCGTTAAAATTATTTTCTGTGTAAGTACCGCCTTGACAAATCGTATCGAAAATAGAAATATTATAGACAGGATTTACGGTTAAAATCAATTTTACAATGCTGTCGCAATACATCTCATTTTGCAAGGTCAAAAGATAAGTTCCCGCTGCGCTTGCATTAAAACCGTTGTTTTGATAAGGAAATTGGTTCGGACAAATTGTATCATTTAAAAATGTTGTGTCAGACGGTAGATTTATCACTAAATCCAATGCCACAACGCTGTCGCATTGATTGATATTTTGCAAATTCAAAAAATGTCTGCCTGCTGTTGAGAGATTTACGAAACCGTTTGCGGAGTAGGGCAAAAGATTTTGACAAATTGTATCATTCAAAAACGTTGTGTCAGACGGTAGATTTATCACTAAATCCAATGCAACAACACTGTCGCATTGATTGATATTTTGCAAATTCAAAAAGTGTCTGCCTGCTGTTGAGAGATTTACAAAACCATTTGCGGAGTACGGCAAAAGATTTTGACAAATTGTATCATTCAAAAATGTTGTGTCAGACGGTAGATTTATCACTAAATCAAGCGCAACAACGCTGTCGCATTGATTAATATTTTGCAAGTTCAAAAGGTATCTGCCTGCTGTTGAGAGATTTACGAAACCGTTTGCGGAGTACGGCAAAAGATTTTGACAAATTGTATCATTTAAAAATGTTGTGTCAGACGGCAAATTTATCACTAAATCAAGCGCAATAACACTGTCGCATTGATTAATATTTTGCAAGTTCAAAAAATGTCTGCCTGCCGTTGAGAGATTTACAAAACCGTTTGCGGAGTAGGGCAAAAGATTTTGACAAATTGTATCATTTAAAAACGTTGTGTCAGACGGTAGATTTATCACCACTTCGGTAGTTGTGGGATTGCCTGTTTCTGTGCTGGTGGTTATTATCAGCGTATATGTGCCTGCATTTGCCTGTGTAACATTCGGAATAGTTGGATTTTGCAAGTTTGAGGTAAAGCCGTTTGGTCCGGTCCAGTTATAGACTACGCCTGTAATACTGCTTGTTTGCGCCGACAGTTGCAGTGTCTCGCCCAGACAGAGCGGTCCATTGCAGGAAGCGGGCGGAGTGATAATTCCGCAGTTGGTAGTGGCTGTGCCGCCTGTTTTTGAAAATGAGATATTTGCTACTGCTCTACTATAATTTGTCAGCAAAAGCAAATACACCTCGCCGCTTTGCGCATTGTTTATATGCAATGTTTCATAGCCAAGAACGCAATAACAGCAGTCTACAATATTGCCGTATGGATATGGTTGGTTGTGGTTGTGGTTGTTGCTGCCTCCCGTTAATCTTTTTTGAGCGCAGGCGTCTGCTACGGAATTAAAAGGACCCCAAGCGATAAAATCAACATCTACTAATGCCCCGTCTGAAATTCTTCTTTGTTCAATGTAAATCTGTAAATTGCCGGGCTGGTCTATTTCCATCCAATACCAAGCGGGACCCGGTGTACTATACAGGCAACCGACAGTACCGTAAGCACTTGTGATTGTTGATGACGGAAAACAATATTCGCCGTTGCTTGTGCAAAAAGGCGCGGCATCTGTACAGCCGTTTGGTTGCGACAGAGAACCCGAACAATTATCGTTTAAATTTAAACTTGAAGCGCATTCTATATAAAAACTGTGTGTCCTCGAAAGTGTACTTTCGGAGTCAAGCAAAATGTAATATGTTGTTCCTGCCGTTAAATTTCCTATTGTATAACTGCCGCTTGAATATATGTCGTCAATACAAGTCCAGCCGCTTGACGAACACGAGCCACTTTTCCAAAGATAATCTACATAGCCCGAAGCAGAAGTTACAACTAAATTGTAAAATCCTGTTGTGGTTGGCGTAAATGAATATATTTTTTCCTTTCCGGGCGAGGAATAATAACAGGGATTTGAAGACCACGATCCACTGCCACTTAAAGTAACTGTCTGCCTGTAATTCGTTCCGCAACCCGTTATCTGCGTAATATTATCACAGGCATCGGCAGTAATAGCGGGCGCGGCATTAATTTTTTCAGAGGTATGTACCTCTGAAAAGTCGGATTTTTCTAAAATCCGACTGAAAAAATTTACTATACTATCAACAGTATAATCAATATCCGATTCAAACATAAAAGTCTGTCCGTCAAGCAATAATCGAATTATTTTTGGATTTTCTTTTGCTTCTTTTTCGATAAAATGTTTTTGTTGTTCCGAAAATTCTTGATAAATCTCAAAATAACAAATCCTTGTATTGTTGAGATAAGTTTTTTCGCTTTCAACGTGATAATTCAATGTTTGAGCCGAAACACCTGCTAATATACAAAACAGGCTAATAGAAAAAAATAAAGATTTTTTAATACTTTCCATAATATTTTTACCTTAAATATAACTTTATTATATAATTTTGCAAAGGTAGTTATTATTTTGTTTTTATGCAAATATTTTTTGTTAAAAAAAACTTTTTCATAAAAAACTCAATTTATTTTGACAAAAATAAAAAAAAATTGTACTTTTGCAGTCGAAAAAATTATATGTATGATTTCAAAATTGTATAAACTATTTTATTATTACCCAAATATTGTTACAGACAGCCGATTGTGTGAGGCGGACTCAATATTTTTTGCGCTGAAAGGCAACAATTTTGACGGGAATAATTTTGCGGAACAAGCCCTTGAAAAAGGTTGCGCTTTTGTTGTAGTCGATAATCCTGCTGTGGTAAAAGACAAGCGTTATATTCTCGTTGATGATGTGCTGAAAACGTTGCAGGAATTGGCGAATGAACATCGTAAACAATTAAATATCAAGGTTATAGGCATTGCCGGGACAAACGGCAAAACTACCACAAAGGAACTTGTTGCCGCCGTTTTGGCAAAAAAATACAATATTCATTACACGCAAGGCAACCTCAACAATCATATAGGAGTACCGAAAACGCTGCTGCAACTCACTGAAAATCACCAACTTGCAGTTATAGAAATGGGTGCAAACCACCCGAATGAAATTGCAGAACTTTGCCGTATTGCAGAGCCTGATTTTGGCTTGATAACCAATTTTGGCGAGGCGCACCTCGAAGGTTTCGGCTCGTTGGAGGGCGTAATTAAGGCGAAAACCGAACTTTTTGACTTTATAAGAGAGAAAAAAGGGCGAATTTTTATCAATTTCGACAATAAAAAAATGGTGGAAAACGCCTTTGGAATAAACGATATTTCTTACGCAATAAATGACGCGAAAGCCGATATAACGGGGCATATTCTCGAACAGGATCCTTTTTTGACGCTTGCGTGGAGTTCGCCGCGCTTTTCGGTGATTACGCAAAAAATCAACTCAAAACTTGTGGGAGGCTACAATGCCGAAAATCTGCTTGCTGCTGCTGCTGTCGGGCTGTTTTTTGAACTTGAACCAAAGGATATTTGCGATGCATTGGAGGATTATGAGCCGAAAAACAACCGCTCACAATACAAAAAAACAAAAAAAAATGAGTTGATAATTGACGCTTACAATGCCAATCCAACCAGCGTTAATGCGGCTTTGGACAATTTTGCAGCGATGTCTTTTGCGCACAAAACTGTAATTCTCGGCGATATGCTCGAACTTGGTGAGGAAACTACATCTAAACATCAGCAAATTGCCGACAAATTGGCAGAAATGAAATTGGAAAACGTTTTTCTTATCGGCGAAAACTTTGGAAAATGCCAAACCAATTTTCCAAAATATAAAAACCAGGAGGATTTTATAAAATACCTCAAAAAAAATCCGCTCGCCGACAACATAATATTAATTAAAGGCTCGCGCAAAATTAGTTTGGAAAATTTAGTTAAAATTTTATAAAAATCAAACAAAATCACAAAATTTTAATAATTAAAACACAATAAAATAATTAGAGGCTGTTTAAATTAATGTAGAATTAATTTTTTTTGACTAAAAATGTAGTACCCTGTCATTGCAGGCTTTGACAGGGTATAAACAATATTTATCTAAAATTTAAACAAACTCTTAATTATACCTTATACGAATTGAAAATTGAAAAATACAGCCCCTCACTTTCAACTTTTAACTTTATATTCGTGTGTTTAGTGGTTAAAAACAAATTAAAACAGATGAAACCTGAAAACCTGAATATCAACGACTTTAATTATTATCTGCCTGACGAAAAAATTGCGAAATACCCGCTATCAGAGCGCGACAGGTCGAAACTTCTTCATTTTAAAGACGGAAAAATTGCAGAACATCATTTTTATGATTTGCCACAACTGCTTGATAGCAAGGACTTTCTTATTTGCAATAACACAAAAGTAATTCAGGCGCGGCTGCTTTTTGAGAAAATTTCAGGTGCGAAAATCGAAATTTTTTGTCTCGAACCATTCTCGCCCGCCGACTATCAAATGAATTTCCAAACTACAAAATCTTGTGTATGGAAAACGCTTATTGGCAACCTAAAACGTTGGAAATCAGGCAATTTGCAAAAAGAAATTACTGTAAATAATGAGAAAGTTGTTTTTGAGGCGAAGTATATTGAGGCGTTTAACGATATGAGCCATCTGGTTGAATTTCAATGGCGTTCGTGCTGTGAGTTTGAAACTCGTGCCAACAAGGCACAAGGCACAGATTATAAATCCGCGCCAGCAAACACTGTAACTTTTGGCGAAATTCTGCAAAATTTCGGTGAATTGCCAATTCCGCCTTACCTCAACCGCAAAACTGAGGATAGCGACAAAACCACATACCAAACCGTTTATTCCAAAATTGACGGTTCGGTGGCTGCTCCTACTGCGGGGCTGCATTTTACGCCCGAAGTGCTGCAAAAACTTTCAGACAAAGGCGTGAAAATCAACGAGATAACGTTGCACGTCGGCGCAGGAACATTTCAACCTGTAAAGTCGGAACAAATCGGCGGACATCCCATGCACTCCGAGATATTTTCAGTAAAAAAATCGGTTATAGAGCAGATTATCAACAATTTAGACAATATTGTTGCGGTCGGCACAACCTCTGTGAGAACGCTCGAAAGCCTTTACTATATCGGCTGCGAAATCATTGAAAATGCCCAAAATCCGCAACTTCTTGTAAATCAATGGATTGCCTATGAAAATAAATTTTCTTACACTGTCCGCGAGGCTTTGAATGCGATAGTTAATTATCTGAATACCAATAATTTACAATCAATCAGCGCATCAACCAAAATTATCATTGCTCCGAGTTTTCAATTCAAAATTGCGAGAAAAATTATCACAAACTTTCATCAACCCAAAAGTACGCTTTTACTGCTCGTTTCCGCATTCACAGGCGAGGAAAACCGCCAAAAAATCTACGATTTTGCCCTAAAACACGATTTTCGTTTTCTCAGTTACGGCGACAGTTCGCTGCTCGAAAAATGAAATTTCATTTAAAAAGGTAGCCGTTTTTAAATAAATACCCCCTGTATTTAACCTGATTAGAGAAAAAATGAGGTAATAAGGTTGGCTCTGTATCTGTTTTATTGCGACTATTTGAGGTTATTTTGTTAAGAAAAATCAGGTATAAATACAAGTTAAATTAGGTTAAAATCAGAATTTTGCGCCTGTTTTTTTGTATCTTTGCACTATTCAAAAAAAAAAGTGAATTATGAAAATATTAGATTCTATATCATATTGGTTCTTTTTAAGGGAAAAAAGCAGGAAAAACGAAGTTTCGCAAAATCGAACTTTTATGAATTACACAGAAATAAAATCGGTTTTGCTGCTTGTTAAAATTCATTACGACAGCGATATTTTTGCTTTTGAAAATATTTTGCAAACGCTTAAAAAAGACGGTAAAAAAGTTATTCTTTGCTGTTTTGTGGAGCAAAAAAAATCGCTTTTGCAGACGGGAATAAATCGTTTTATCATTAAAAAAGAAAATTTATTGTTTTGGCAAAAGCCTGATAATGAGATGCTTAAAGAAATTTCAGCGCAAGAGTTTGATGCCGTTTTTGACCTGACGCAAATAAAATCTATTCCGTTGCTTTATGTGTTGCTCAATGCGAATGCAAAATTCCGTTGTGGAAACAACAAACAAGACGGCTTGCACGATTTTATTATAGACGTTTCAAACCTCAAAAAAGCCGATGAACATTACCTTTTTGAGCAGATTACAAGATATTTGAAAAGCATAAATGTTAATCGCACCCAGCATTTACGTTAAACCAAGTTGGAATTTCAAAACTTTTTGTTTGGCTGTACCCCAAGGCTGGATTAGCGAATACTTTTTGCATATATAACCCCCAAACGGGCAGAGCCATAGATGCGCCTTGTCCCTCTGCCATATTGGTAAAATGCACTTGGCGGTCTTCCCAACCAACCCAAACGCCAGACACAAGTTGCGGCGTGTAGCCGATAAACCATCCGTCTGAATTGTCGTTGGTAGTGCCTGTTTTTCCCGCAGCAGGCACGCTGGTATAACGGCGTATGCGAGAGCCTGTGCCTCCATTCACAACTGCCTGCATCATATCAAGCATTTTGTACGAAGTTTCTGCGTTGATAACTTCCTGTGGATTAGTGTTGAAAGTGGCGATAATATTGCCTTTGTTGTCTTCTATATGCGTTACAAAAACGGGTGTAACACGAATGCCTTTATTTGGAAAAGCGGTGTATGCGCTAACCATTTCCGACACCGAAATTTCGCAAGGTCCCATACAGAGCGATACCACCGAGGGAATTTGTCCGCTAATGCCGAAATTCCGCATCATTTTCACCATTTGTTCTGGCGGAAACAGCGACATAATGTAGGCTGTAATCCAGTTATTTGAGTTTTGCAAGCCCCAACGCAAAGTAACTTCCTCGCCAATACGCGCTTTGCTTGAATTGCGTGGAGTAAAATTTGTTCCCCGCCCATCGACATTTTCAAAGGTAATTTTTTGATTTATAGTTTTATCGCAAGGCAACATTCCCTCGCTCATTGCCAAAGTATAAAGAAACGGTTTAACGGTAGAACCGACCTGTCGCCTGCCGACAGATGCCATATCGTACTGAAAAAATGAGAAATCTGGTCCGCCTACATACGCTTTAACGTGTCCGTTGCCTGTTTCCATACTCATAAAACCGACCCGTGCAAAAGATTTCGCATAAATTATAGAATCGCGCGGGGTCATAACCGTATCTTTTTCGCCCTGCCACGAAAAAACTTTCATTTCAGTTTCCGCATTAAACGCCCTTTCGATTTCGCTTTCAGATGCGCCGTTATTTTTCATTGTCCTGTATCGGTCGCTCTGTTTTATTGCTCGTTTTATAAGATTTTCAATTTCGTTAGGTTTCATATTTGACGGAAAAATGCCGTTTTTTGCTTTCTGTTTTCCTTTGAAAAAATTTGCTTGCAGTTCTTTAAGTTGTTGTTTTACAGCCTCTTCTGCATATTGCTGCATTTTAGAATCTATCGTGGTATAAATTTTTAATCCGTCTTTATAAATGTTGTATTTTGTGCCGTCAGATTTTTTGTTTTTTTCAATAAAACCATACAGCGGGTCGGTTTCCCACGCCAAAGAATCAAGGTAATATTGTCCGTAATCTTTTAATTGCCAATCGGCGTAATTCGAGCGTTTAGGATTTTTTGCCGTCATTCTAACTCGCAGATATTCGCGAAGATAAGGCGCAAGTCCGAGTTTATGGTCTGCCGAGCGGTATTTATTTTTATCAAATGGAATTTGTTTTAAAGAATCGCACACCTCAGCTGTGATAAAATTATATTTTTTCATTTGGTTCAGCACCACATTTCTGCGGTTCAAAGCCCGTTCCCGCGTGGTTTCTTTTCGGCTTATGGGGTTGTATTGCGTTGGGTTTTGGCACATTCCCACAAGCATTGCAGCCTGCTCTGTTGTGAGTTTGGCTGGCGTAGAGTTAAAATAGACTTTTGCTGCTGTTTTTATGCCGACAGCGTTATTCAAAAAATCAAAACGATTAAAATACATCGTAATAATTTCCTCTTTTGAATAAAGTTTTTCGAGTTTTGCTGCAACAACCCATTCGTTGAGTTTTTGCGGTATTCTTTCAAGAATATTTCTTGCGGGCTTGCGGTTATATTCGCTGCTGTTTAAAATCAATTTTGCCGTTTGCTGCGTAAGAGTGCTACCTCCGCCTTTGCTGCCCAAAGTCAGCATAGCCCTGAGTACCGACTTGCCGTCAATGCCGGAATGTTTGGCAAAACGGTAGTCCTCGGTGGCGATAAGCGCGTTAATCAGGTTTGGCGAAAATTCGTCGTAGGTACAGTTCATTCGGTTTTCTTTTGACATAAAAAAAGTGCCAAGTATCTGATTGTCAGATGAATAAATTTCTGTTGCAAATTTATTTTTCGGATTTTCCAATTCCTCAATCATAGGCACATCGCCGAACCAACGTTGCGAAAGTCCTATAAAAATAAATGCGATAACGGCAATAACTGCCCAAAAAATTCCCCAAAACCATTTCAAAAATGTTTTTTTTTGCTGTGATGAAATATCTTTTTTCATAAAAATAATGATATGTAGGTAAATAAATTATTAGGAACGAATTGCAATATCCCTATACAAAAAATATTCTGCAAAGGTAACATAAAATTTTCAATTATACACAAACTTATAAAAATTTTCGGGATTATCAATCGTAATCGGATTATCAAAAAACATCTAAACCTGAATTTTCGTATCTTTGAAGAATAATACCAAATATATTAAATATG
>JAISYF010000200.1 GCA_031270065.1 Prevotellaceae bacterium
AGATTAAAAAACGAATTAGGAATGTTTTTATAATATGTTAGAAAAAAAACGGGAATATCGAATAAAACAGGGCTTGTCATATATGCCTCTCCATTGTAGCGAAATGCGCGACCTTGACATCGGCGCATTGGTGCAACAATTCACAGGCACAGGTTGGCAGGTTTATAAATGGATTGAGTTGCTGTGCATAGAGAAAAACGGATACTATTTGGATTGGACACAGAACAGTCCAAAAACAGTAGCCCACGTATGCTATATGTCGCTTACTCAAAAAAACATCAATTTTATTAGCGAGGTTTTGAGTTATTGTCTTGCAAAAGGGTTTTTCGACAAAACACTTTTCAAAGAGAAGAATGTTGTTACTTCGCGTTATTTACAGGAGCGGTTTTTGAAAGTGCTAATCGACTGCAACCGAAAATTGATACCAATTTTGCCTGAAATCAATCTTATTCCAAACGAAATTAAAGCGGAATTTAAACAGGAAAATCCGCCGAACACAAAAATTTACGAAAATTCAACCGAAAAAGCGGTGCAAAATCTTACCCAAGATTTTGAAAATCCTCCCCAAGATTTACAACAAAAAGAAATAAAAGAAAAAGAAAAGAAAAAAAATATTTCAAAATCTCTTTCTGTTGAAAATTCGGAAAATTTAGGTTTTAGTTCTTTTTGGGATTTATACGACAAAAAAAACTCTCCCAAAGAAAAAGTTTTAGCCAAGTGGTGCAAACTTACGAATGCAGAACGCGATGCCGCGCTTGCTTTTGTGCCTCTCTACAAAGAGGCGCAGCCCGACAAAACGTTTCGTTGCAATCCGTACCGCTACCTCAACGAGCAAAGGTGGGAGCAGGAATTAATTTACTCAAAAAATAGTAAAAAATATGAAAAATTTAGAAACGGAAACAATCCTTCAGATAATTCAGAATCACAAAAGGATTATTATAAAAAATTCTGATTACGATTTGACAGACGAGCAAGAGTACAATCGGCACTCTAAACTAATTTCGGGTTTGGCAAAAAATTACCTCAGACGCGAATTTCGCGATTTTGTTTTTGACGAACATAACAGGCAGATTTTCAGGTTTTTAGCGTATTATTTTAATGGTTGTGAATTGGCAGAAAGCGTATTTCCAAACGAAAATTACAAAATTAACAAAAATCTACTTTTGATAGGCAGGGTGGGAACTGGTAAGACGCTCACAATGCAGATTTTCGCTGACTATTTGAAATTCACGCAAAATAAAAATCAATTTTTGAATGTTTCTCAAACACAAATGATGAACTATCAAAAAATACACGGACATATTGATTTTTTCACTTTCAACGAAATAAATTCTAAAAAATTTGAAGGAAATCCTTATAACATCTGCCTCAATGACATTGGGCTTGAAACAGAAGCGCAAAAATCATACGGCACTTCGCTTGACACTGTGATTGACGAATTTCTATACGCTCGTTACGAAATTTATCAACAGCAAAACATCAAGTATCATTTGACTTCAAACCTCAATGTTGATGATTTCAAAAAACGCTTTGGTAATCGGCTCATTGACAGGTTTAAAAGTTTTAATATTCTAATTTTTGACGGCGCAAGTCGCAGAATGTAAAAAAAAAAAAATCATTATGAAAATCAAACTTTTTTTACAAAGGTACATTGTTGATTGGAGCAAAAATAGACATTTGCTCAAAAGCATTGAGCAGGCAATTTGTGAGAATTTTACAGATGAAAATTCCGAAGAGCCGCAAATTTTCAATTTAGAAATTGAGATTGATAACGGCATTGTTGGCAACAAAATTCTTACAAAAAAAGGGCAAAAAATTGTTGAAAAAAAGATGAAATTTGCTTTTTGGTTTGATGTTTATACTGAAATTATGTGCGGTAAAGTTTTGAAAATTCAGGACAAAATCATAGTTGAAAATTTTGTAAAAAAATACAAAATTACAGGCATCGAACCCGAAAGTATTTTACGAACTTTTTACCGAATTAAACGAAAATTTAATTATTAAATATTTAATTATCAATACATTATGAAAATAATTTGTAACCGCGTTGATATAATTCACCGCAACAGTTTTCAAAATTTTGAAAACGAAAATTGGGTGGTTTCTACATCCGATTTAATTACCGTTAATGCACATAACGGCATTCAGTATGAGGAGGAAACAGAGGACTCCGAACACGGATTTTTGCTTAATAAAACCGTAACTGTGCGTACCAATCCGTACATTTACGAACATCTGCGCAACAGCCCTTTGAAGTATTATCTGCTGAAACTTTACCGCGAAGACAACAGTTTTTTCTTTGTCGGCGACAAAAATTATCCTTGCACAAAGGAAATTTCGACAGACAAAACAGAGCAATCGCTTGTGTTTATCACGAAAAAACCGTTGTAAATGACAAAATTGCCCAATGCTTATTTTGTCATTTGCAGATAAATTTTTTTGTTATATTTTTGCAAAAATTTTAACAGTTAAACTATGTATAATCTTTTTCTACACGAAATTTTACATTCAAAATTGATGTTAAAGGGTTCATTTTTAGACGAATTTGAACTCTTGTCAAGGCGTGATATTAGCAGCATCAAGAGGGAATTTCCAAAGGTTGAGTTTGCATGTTTAGCAAAAAATGTGTCGCTCGCAGTCGAATCCAACATCGATAGCGGCAGTTTTGATAAACTTGACGAAAATTCAATAGTTGTAGTTCCAATTATCGGCTCTATGTTTAAGTACGATACTTGGTGTAGTTATGGAATGGATTATTTTGCCTCCATCATTGAGCAGGCAAACAAAAGCGATAAGGTAGCAGGCATTATGCTTTTGTTGAATACGCCGGGAGGTAGCACACAAAGCGTCATTCGTTTGGAAGAGGTATTGCGCTCATTGGTTAAGCCCTGTGTCGCCGTTGTAGATGGGATGTGTTGCTCTTGTGGAATTTACGTTGCAAGTTTTGCTGATAAAATTGTTGCGCTCAATCGCATGTGCGAAATCGGCTCAATCGGAGTGTTTGCCACCATCATCGACCATTCGGAAGCGGACAAACTTTCAGGCATCAAAACTATTACCGCCTACCCGCCAGAAAGCAGTTACAAAAACAAATCTGTGCGTGAAGCGGTTGAAGGCAAACTCGAATATCTGATTGACGAAAGTTTAACGCCTTTCGCTCATCATTTTCAAAATATCATCAAAGCCAATCGTCCGAAACTTGATGAAACGGTTGAAGGCATTTTGGAAGGTCGCGAGTTTTACGCTTACGATGCCGAAAAAAACGGCTTGATTGACGGAATTATGAATATGCAGCAGGCGGTAGAACTATTGCATTCGTTGATTGATGAACGCAAAGCAGTGCAAAAATTATTTTTTTAAAAAATTATGAATTATAAATTTTAAATTTTTTTGATTATGAAAAAATGGCAAAAAAACTTTATGGCGATTGTAGTTGCTCTCGGATTTACCGAACAGATAAAGGGAGGCAAACTTTCGGCAGACGAGCAAAAGCAAATTTTTAAGGAGTATCAGGAAAAATTTGGCGTTTCCTTTGAGGACGACAAAAAAGCCAACGAAGATGCTCTCGAAGAAACAGCCGATGCTCTTTCGGCGGAGGAAATCAGCACGATTGCTAAACTTATGGGCGTGAGCGAGGAAACTGTGCCGCCTGTGCCAAAAGCTGCCGCAAAAACGGCAGCCGAAAAAGCCGCTGAAAATGCGGAATTGGCAAAAAAAGCAGCAGAACAGATTGCCGCGCTAAAAGCAGAAGAGGACAAACCTAAGCCAAAAACTGTAACTGTTGAGCAAAACAAATTCAATTTGTTTCGCGCTCACTCGGCAGCGCATCTGTTTGGCGTAGATGACAATCTTTACTCGTTGAAAAACGGCGAAAACCGCATTATGCTTGATAAAAAACCATATTTAATGGAAATTTCAGGCAACAAAAAAGAACGTGCGGCTTTTCTGACACGTTTGGAAACTTTCAGCGACAAAGTGTCTGAAAGAATTGACTTTATGAATAAAAATTCGCTTTTTGGCGCGTTAGATTTCAATGCGCAAATCAAAGGCGAAAGCGGCATCGACTATTCAGAACTTTTCAATACGGCGGGCGAGTACATTGTGCGCCGTACCGATTTAATTTTGGCGTATCTGCGCCAAGTGCCGACAGTGCGCAACATTTTCCCTGTACTTTCGGGAGTGCAAAACAAAATGATTGCGCCCTTAGCATCGTTCAGCGAATTGTCGCAGGGCTATCGCAAAGGTAGAATTTTCAAAGGCAATGTAAAATTTGCCGCCGAAATGTACAAAGTCGATGCTGTGATGTTTAAGTACGATTTCGAGGACTTAATCGAACTTGAACGTCAGTACATCGGCTATCTCAACCGCGAGGGCAGTTCCGTTTTCAAATGGACTTTTATCGAATGGATTTTAATTCATTTCGGTCAAAAATTGCAAAATGAGCAAAATATCCGCAATGTACGCGGCTATGCAGTTCCACAGCAAGACGTTTTGAGCAATCCGTTTGAATTTGCTGCTGACGGCGCACTTCGCGCTATTCAACGCGCTGTGGAAGAGTACAAAGTGTTGCCGTTCTACGATTACGGAACTTATGACAAAAACTCGATGCTCGATGTTGTCGAAGAAATTTGGGACAAGTTTTCGGAATATGTGAACGACACCGCGACTTTCCGCATTTATGCCAACGCTCGCCACGAAAGTTGGTACAAACGCGCTTTTCGCCAAAAATACGGTCAAGACACCGATTTTGCAGGCGCACAAAATTCGCCAATGGTCGATTTGGACCCGAACAAAATTGTCTGGGTGCCGAATATGTTAATCAACGACTACACGTTGTGGATTACTATTCCCTACAATGTAGAGTTGCTCGAACACATTGCTGGCGAGATGCACAAATACGATTTCACAAAAGAATTTGAAAGCGTTTTGGCATTTAGCCGTTGGAAAGAGGGTGCGCACGTTCAGCAGGCAGGCATTAAATTTGCCTCAAAAGCAGAACTCGAAGCCAACGAATACAAAGAGCAAATACTCTTTGTAAATTATCCGACTACGAATTTAACACTTGCTGCCTCTATTGATGTGAAAGCAAACAGCCACTACAAAGTAACAGGCACAACCGCCGTTTCCTCAGTTGTGGGCGCAAATCCCGCAGTGGTTTATAAATTTGAAGCCGCTGCCGCTGGCGTTAAAATCGTTAAATCGGGAGTATTTTCAAAAATCAACTCCCTTTTTGAAGCAAATGCCGAAGGCGATTGGCTGAAAGTTTATGCCGAACTCGAAGACGTTGAAACCGTAATTGACGGCGAAACCGTAACACGCACTCAACCTACTGGCAAATTTCTCGAACTTGACCGCAGGGTAAGCGAGGCATAAAAGTAGGAATTTAATTAATTTTTTTGGCTATTAGGGGCGGACATCTGTTTGCCCCAAAACCCCAAAAATTATTTGTTTAATTTTTTAAAAAATTTGAAAAATGGCAGTTTTATTAGATTTGAATAAAAGTCAAAATGTGAATGATTTCGCCTCGAGAATGAAAGGCAGATTATATATCGCATTACTTTCAGACGTTGATATTGACAATTTTCCGCAAGCGGTAAATGAAACAATTCAGACAAATATTCTGAAAGCAGGCAAAGTTTGGCGTTTCCTCGATTGCAACACTCAGGGTTTAAATCCGAATGCGCAACCGGGCGAAAGTCCTTTTAACGAAAAATTTGTGGCAACTCCAACCATTGACGGCATTAGCCGCGCTACTTTGGGTTGGTTGCGCAATATTCGCGGTTTGGAGAGTGTCGTTATCTACGAGCGTTGCTCTGATGGACAGAAGTTCCTCGCTGGCTCGCCCTGTTCTGACGGCGTTACCGTAAAATTTACCAACATCGGTCTCAATGATGGCGGAAAAATGGGTATTGCACTTTCGCTCGAAGGAGGCGAATGCGACAGAGCGTTTTTCTTTTACGATGGCGAAATTCTTACAGAGCAACCTGTGGCTGTTTCGGGCGCAACTTTTGCTTTGCAAGAAAAAAGCGCGTATATTATAGAAAATAACGCATCTGATGTTACTCTTACCAACATCACAGGTGCAACCATCAACGATGTTGGCAGAATAATCGAATTGCGCGGCGCAGGCACAACGCATCCAACAACCATTGCGCCGTCTGCAACTTTCATTTTGCAGAACGGTGTGGCTTGGGTGGCAACAGTGGGCAGTTCTCTGTTTTTGCAAGTTGTAAAAACAGGTGTAAGCACATTTGCTTATTACGAAGTTAATCGTGCGTAAAAAGGTAATGGCAATCCTTGCGGTTGCCTTACCTTTTATTTTTTTATTTTTTAAATTAAAAAAAAATGTACAGTATAAAAGAAAAACAGGAGTTGGTAACCTTGCTAAAAAAAGATAATTTTTTTGAAGAGGACTCACAACTTTTTATTAGAAAATATCCGCGTCATCCGCTCAACCGCGAACTTGCGCGAGTAAATGCCGTCAATCGCGACCGACTTCATTCGCAACTGCTCTATCATTTACTTGATGTTGTCAAAGAGAGTGAAATACTCGAAAATCGCAAACCTCTTTCTGTAAAAAAAGTTTCTGCATTAGAAAAACCGAAAAAAGAGGCAGAGAAAGTCAAAATTGATGCAGAGGAGCAGGCAAAGGAAATCGCTAAAAATCAGCAACCCGAAAGCGAACAATCGCCCGAAACGGAAGTAGATACTGAAAAAAAAAGCGGCAAAAAAGAGTAGAATTTTCAAAAATAAATTGGGATAACAACTCAAACACCGACATTCAGCAGTGCATTCTCCTGTACGATGAGCGCGTTACAACGTACCACAGAATGCAGGAGATTGACACTCTGATTGACGAAAATCCGAATCTTGCAGCCGAACTCGTAGAACTTGACATTCGCAACGCGCAGGCGCACCGCGAACTCGCAAGTTACA
Source organism: Prevotellaceae bacterium (assembly GCA_031270065.1). Taxonomy (GTDB): domain Bacteria; phylum Bacteroidota; class Bacteroidia; order Bacteroidales; family Paludibacteraceae; genus F0058. The sequence goes on from JAISYF010000200.1 coordinate 6,937, forward strand.
ACGAAACAAAGAAATTTATCGGAGAACACCCGATAACGCAAAATTTCTTGATTGCCAAACGCAATCAGGAAGAACTTAAAATATTACGCACACAATCGCCGATAAAGTTGATGAACGAAATCACAAATCTGCAACAAAATATTCGGCGCGTTGAAAGTAATATCAACACAAAAAAATACAAGTCCAATGACGAGCATCGCGCTTGGCTCGAAAACTTGCAACGGCTAAAAATCAAACAAGAGGTTTTAGCAAAATTAATTTCAGAATAAAAATTTTTTAATTATAAAAAAAAAATGACACAAATTTCTCAAATACAGGGCGATACCAATAATTTTATCATTGATGGAAAAGTTACTCCCGCGATATATGTTGCGAGCAAACTATCCTCAACTATTGTGATATTGAAAAATAAAAGTACAGACGTAACTTTTAAATCTCTAACTATTAGTGATTTAATTATCAACGGCACTGTTCCGACCTCTGCAAACAATGCAGTGCAGATGTTAAATCAGTTTGTTGGGGCGTTTATATCAGGTACGAGCGGAAGCACGCAGCCTGATACGCAGCCTGATACGC
>JAISYF010000052.1 GCA_031270065.1 Prevotellaceae bacterium
CGGCAATCCACTTTTTGCCTTGAAAATAGAGGGCTTCTACCTCTGTGGCATCGGAACTGCTGCCAACAGTTCTATAAACTTTATATTTTCCGCCGCTTTTGTCTATAATTTGAACACTGACAACGCCGCTTGGATTATTTTTTTGCGTACAAACATACTGTGAAATTAGCAAACATTTTCAGGATACCCAAGACGGCGTCCTGAAAATTTGTAAATCATTGATTTGTAAATATTTATAAAATTAAAGAAAGAAAAGTGTTAAATTCAAGAAAAATTTGTACCTTTGCACACTATAAAAATCTAAAAAATGACCACGTTTAAAACCGCATTTGAACAAATAAAACTTCTTGTTGCCGATTTTGAGAGCAATGAGCAGCATTTTTTGTCTGCAAATTACTCTGAGGCGGAGGTACGGAAAGATTTTATTGATAAATTTTTTGTGGCTTTGGGTTGGGACATCAACCACGAGGAGCAGAAAAATCCGTTTCAGCAGGAAGTAAAGGTAGAGGCTGCGCAAAAACAGGCAGACGCGATTGTGCAACGCCGCGCCGATTACGCCTTTGCCCTCGCGCCCGACTATAAACAAACGCGGTTTTTTGTAGAGGCGAAAAAGCCTTCGCGTTCCATTTTTCAAAACAAAGAGGACTATTTTCAAACAGCAAAATACGGATGGAACGCAGGTACAGGTGTTTCCATTCTCACAAATTTCCGCGAATTTATCGTTATCGACTGCCGCTACAAGCCTGATATAGAAACAATTACGAACAATGGAATTGAGCGTTTTTCGTATAAAGATTATTTGAATGAGGCAAAATTTGCAAAAATCTATTGGCTTTTTTCGCACGAGGCGGTAAATGCAAAAAATCTGATAAATTTTATTGAAGATTTGCCGAAACCCAAAGGAAAAGAAAAACAGTTAAATCTTTTTGGCGGAAATTTTCAACGAATTGATGAAAGTTTTTTGGAATATATTGATATAATTCGTTTGAAAATGGCACAAGCGTTTTATCAAAATAACAAAAAACTTGACAAATACGAACTTACAGAGGCAACGCAACGCACTATTGACAGAATTGTTTTTATGCGTTTTCTCGAAGATAAGCAAATAGAAACAGAGGAATTAACTTATAATATTGCCGTTTCACAACATTCGTGGCAAAAATTTATTGAAACCTCTAAACGTCTTGACGCAAAATATAACGGTATTGTTTTTAAAAAATATTTTATTGATAATAAAGATTTTTTAGGCGCAAACGACACGCTTTTCCGCGATATTACTTTTGAATTAAACCACAAAAACACGCCTTATGATTTCAACTACGTGCCAATTCATATTCTCGGCAGTATTTATGAATGTTTTTTAGGCAGAATAATTACTATTGAAAACGAAATTGCAAGCATAGAACAAAAACCATCAGTGCGCAAAGCGGGCGGCGTTTTTTATACGCCAAAATATATTGTAGATTATATTGTAAAAAACACTGTTGATAAAAAAATTGAGGGCAAAACACCTGCCGAAATTGCAAAAATGCACTTTGCAGATATTGCTTGCGGCAGTGGCTCGTTTTTAATCGGAGTTTTTGATAGTTTGCTAAATTATCATAAAAATTATTATAACGAAAATCCAGACAAAGCGGAAAAAGACGGCTGTAAATATAGTAACGAAAATAATATTTGGGTTTTGACAATTAAACAAAAACAAAAAATTCTACAAAATAATATTTTTGGAATTGACATTGATTTTCAAGCAACGGAAGTAACTCAACTCTCATTATTTTTAAAATTTTTGGAAGACGAAACAATGACAACAGCAAATGATATGCAAGTAATGTTTTCTGAAAAAATTTTGCCAGATTTAAGTGAAAATATTAAATGCGGAAATTCATTGATTGAAATGGATTTTCCAAATGTTTTAAATTTTGATAAAGACGATTTATACGAAATTAATCCGTTTAATTTCAAACGAAATTTTGAAAAAGTGTTTAATCAAAGCGGTTTCGATGTAATTTTGGGCAATCCGCCGTACATTTTTACTCGAAATCAAGGTTTTAGAAAAGATGAAAAGGATTATTATTATTCGCATTATAAACTTCAAAAATATCAACTGAATACCTACACGATTTTTATTGAAAGAGGTTACGAACTTTTAAAACAAAATGGTTTTCTTGGTTATATTATTCCTAATAATTGGCTTACAATCAACACGTTAAAGCATTTTCGAGATTTTATTATAAAAAATACAGGAAACACGCATATTGTAAATAATTTGCATAAAGTTTTTAAAGAGGTAAGTGTTGATACTTCGATTTTAATTTTTGAAAAACAGCAACCCGATACCGTAACATTAATAGAATCGCCAAAAGAAAATGAATATATAGAAGTTGTAAAACGAAATTTTGCGGAAATTTTAGAAGAACCAATAATTCAAATAAAACAAATTGGTGAAAATAATAAAATTATAAAAAAAATCAATCAAAATTCACAACCGTTATCAAAACTTGCAACAGTTTCAACAGGGTTAAAAGCGTATCAAAAAGGCAAAGGAAAACCTGTACAAACCGAAAAAGAAAAGGCAAACCGCATTTTTCATTCGTTAGACAAAAAAGATAAAACTTACGGAAAATATTTGCAGGGGGCAGATGTAAAACGTTACGAAATAAATTGGAGCGGCGAATATTTGAGTTACGGCGATTGGCTTGCCGAGCCGCGCAAATCTGTTCCATTCAAAGGAGCAAGAATTTTAGTCCGTCAAATACCATCTGACTTTCCATATATGATAAATGCCGCTTATACCGAAAATGCTTTTTACAACGACATTAACAGTATGGTTGTTTTTACAAAAGATAAAACAAAATTAAAATTTTTGTTAGGTATAATCAATTCAAAATTGGTTTCATTTTGGTTTAATAAAGTTTTTGATAAAATGCAGCGAGGTATTTTTCCGCAATTTAAAGTGAATGAACTTGCAATGTTTCCAATGCCAATAATAACCAAAGAAAATAAACAACTTTATAATAAAGTTATAGAAAATGTAGAGCAAATATTTAACGTAAAAGAAAAATTAAAAACAGTTCTCACTTACAGCCGAGAATATGATTATATTATCAACTTTATTAAAGATTTTGAATACGAAATAGACAAATTAGTTTATCAACTTTACAACTTATCGGCAGAAGAAATCGAAATTATAGAAAATCCATAATAAAAAAAACTTTAGTTTTTAACTTTTAATTTTTAGTTCAAAAATGGCATACGCAGAAACCCCTTTAATGAAACAATATAACAGTTTCAAAGCGCAGCATCCTGACGCTATTTTATTGTTTAGAGTGGGGGATTTTTATGAAACTTTTGCGCAAGACGCTATCCGAGCATCGGAAATACTCGGAATTACGCTCACAAAACGAGCAAACGGATCAGCATCTCACGTTGAACTCGCGGGATTTCCGCACCACGCAATAGACAATTATCTGCCGAAACTTGTTCGGGCAGGCTTGCGTGTAGCAGTGTGCGACCAGTTGGAAGACCCTAAACTCACCAAAACTATCGTGAAACGCGGCATTACCGAACTTGTTACGCCCGGAGTTTCTACCAACGACAACGTGCTTTCGGTTAAGGAAAATAATTTTCTCGCTGCGGTTCATCTTGCTAAAAATCAAGCAGGAATTGCCTTTTTGGATATTTCCACAGGCGAGTTTTTTCTCTCAGAAGGCACTTTTGATTATGTTGAAAAACTTTTTAACTCTTTTTCGCCAAAGGAAATTCTTTATGAAAGGGGCAAAAGAGAGGAAATTGAAAATATTTTTTCAACAAAAATAGCGCGTTACGAGCAAGATGATTGGGTTTATACCTCTGAATCGGCGCACGACAGGCTTTATAGACAGTTTGAAGTCAAGACCTTAAAGGGTTTTGGCGTGGAAAAACTTTCAAACGGACTTGTGGCAGCGGGCGCAATTTTGTATTATTTAGACCAAACACAGCACACGCAACTTTCGCATATCATAAAACTTTCGCGAATTGAAGAGGAGCGCTTTGTTTGGCTTGATAAATTTACAATCCGCAACCTCGAACTTTTGACCTCGCCAAACGAAGATGCAAGCACCCTTTTTCGCGTGATAGACAAAACTACAACGCCTATGGGCAGCCGTATGTTGAGGCGTTGGATTACTTTTCCGTTAAAAGATGTTAAACCTGTAAATGACCGTTTGAGCGTTGTTACGCATTTTTTTAAATTTCCGCAAAACAAACATATAATTGCTGAAAATCTTGATTTTATCGGCGACTTGGAAAGAATTTTGTCGAAAGTGGCGGTAGGCAGAATTAACCCGCGCGAAATGTGGCAGTTGAAAACCGCGTTGCAAGCAATAAAACCGATTAAAGAAATTTGCCTGAATGCGCAGGAAAACTGGTGCTTAAATTCATTCGGTGACCAACTTAACATTTGCCAAACTTTAATCACAAAAATTAATAAAGAAATACGCGAAAATCCGCCTGCAACGCTTGCAAAAGGCGGCGTAATTGCCGACAAAGTGAATGAAAAACTTGACAGTTTGCGCCAAATTTCCAGTGGAGGAAAAGATTATGTACAAAAAATTCAGCAGCGCGAGGCTATAAAAACGGGTATTCCTTCGCTAAAAATTTCGTTCAACAATGTTTTCGGGTACTATATTGAGGTTACCAACACGCATAAAAGTCGTGTGCCAGCCAATTGGATTCGCAAGCAAACTCTCACAACTGCGGAGCGTTACATCACAGAGGAGTTGAAGGAGTATGAAGAGAAAATTTTCGGCGCGGAGGACAATATTTTGGCTTTGGAACAGAAAATTTTTGAGGAACTTGTGCAGAGCGTAGGCGAATTTATTCCCGCTATTCAGTTGAATTGCAACATTATAGCGCAGTTGGATTGCCTTTTGGGATTTTCAAAAGTGTCGAAAGAAAACCACTATAATATGCCGAATGTTAATGATTCTAAAATTATTGACATCAAAAATGGTCGCCACCCTGTAATCGAAAAACAGTTGCCCGCAGGCGAGGCGTATGTGCCGAATGACGTGTTTTTAGATGCTGACAGTCAGCAAATTATGATTGTTACAGGTCCGAATATGGCGGGAAAATCGGCGTTGCTCAGGCAAACGGCTTTGATAACGCTTTTGGCGCAAATCGGCTGCTATGTGCCTGCTGAAAGCGCGTCAATCGGCGTGGTAGACAGGATTTTTACACGTGTAGGCGCATCTGACAATATTTCCTCAGGCGAAAGTACTTTTATGGTAGAAATGAACGAGGCGGCGAGCATTCTTAATAACATTTCTGAACGAAGTTTAATACTTTTTGACGAATTGGGGCGCGGAACTTCCACCTACGACGGCATTTCTATTGCTTGGGCGATTGTGGAGTACATTCACGAACATCCGCATTGCCGCGCAAAAACACTCTTTGCCACTCATTATCACGAACTTAACGAGATGGAAAATTCCTATTCGCGCATAAAAAACTACAATGTTTCGGTGCGCGACATTGATAATAAGGTGTTTTTTGTGAGGAAACTTGTGCGGGGCGGCTCTGAGCATAGTTTCGGAATACACGTTGCCAAAATGGCTGGAATGCCGAAAAGCGTTGTTAAGCGGGCAGATGAGATTTTGTTGCAACTCGAAAAAACCACTTCGCAGTCTGAAAAAATCGGCAAGTCGCTCGAAAAAGCCGCTGAGCGTGAGGGTGTTCAAATGAGTTTTTTCCAACTTGACGACCCCGTTCTCGCCGAAATCCGAGACGAAATTCTCAAAATCGACATCAACAACCTTACGCCGCTTGACGCACTGACAAAATTAAATTTGATAAAAAAGATTTTGACGGGAAAAAGTTAAGAAGAGGCTGTTTAAATTCTTGTAAAATTAATTATTATGAAACTCTTGTGAATTTAGAAAAAAATTAAAAAAGACAAAAAAAAGTTAACCCCAATCTTGCACCGGTGTTATATTAATTGAAAAATAATTTGTACTTTTGTACTGTTTTTGGCAAATAGATTATACTGTCTAAAACACTGAATAATAGAATATAAACAAAATTATAAGTTGTAATGAATAAGAGCAACGCATTATCAAAGAACAATGACAATCTGATTTACAGTCAGATAAGAGAAATTTTGACCACAGCGAGAGCAAAGGCAGATGCCGAAGTAAAGAAAAAATATGATAATAAGTTGGCTCTAATAATTATATGTATTGTTTTATATTATATTGCTTTGATTATTGTAACTTGGAAAGTTGGTTGGAATGTAATGGAACCAATCACAGCTTTTCTTGGTTTGGGTGGTGCAGTTGGATCATATGTATTTTTTGCTGTGAAAGGACATAATTTTAATTTTTGTAAATATTTCAATGGTTGTAAATCAGAAATTGAAACAAAGATATATGTAAAATACGATATAAATATTAATGATTTAACAGAATTAGAAGAATTAAAAGTATCATTGGAAAAAGAATTAAAAACAGTATAAAATATGTTTAAACAATTTATCAACGAACAGTACGCTTCATATCACACTTCAATTGATTTTTACAAAAAAAATCCGAATTGTCTCATTGATATAGAACGTTTTGTAATGAATGAAA
>JAISYF010000075.1 GCA_031270065.1 Prevotellaceae bacterium
CGCACATTTTTAATTTCCTGATTGACAACCCAAGGGAATACCAACATCATCATTACAGGCATTGCAACAATCAGTTTCGGAATAAATGCGTTCCGAAAAATTTGTTTAAACTCTTTTTCCAATAAAAACTTTAACATAATATTTTTTGTTATAAATTAAACAATTTTGTTAAACAATTCTGTTTGCAAAGGTAAACAAAAATTTTGATATTTGCAAACTCATCGAAATTTTACATCAATTAATTGATAAGTATTTAAATGGCAAGTATTTATATCAAATATTTACCGCTATTCCACCCGCTTCACATATTGAATTGCAGTGCCATTCTGCATCATCATCAAAAAGCAAGTCAAATTTTTCGCGGAAATAGAACACTTTCTTTTTCTATAAGATTTGTGAAAATAATCTTGTTGGGAATGCCGAGTTCTGCTGCATTTTGCTTAATATCAGCATTTCGAGTGTTTTCGGGTTCAGGCGCAAGACCATATTCTTCACACGCCTGTTCATATAGTTCGTAGGGTTGCGTGGGCATTCGTGCTGTCATAATCCATACATCGTGTCCAACTTCGATTAGACGTCTGGCAAAATTCAGTGCCACAAGTTCAGTAAGCGTTCCTTCAAAAGCAATTTTTAGACGGAAATTTTCGTTTTTATCTTTGAACATAAAGATTTTATTTATCAATTATTTTTTTATATTGTTCTTTATCTTCCAAACCTGCTTTATAAACTATTATTGGATACTGTTTTGCAAATTTTCCGAGTTGCTCAATATAATTATTTTGCGGCTCTGTTTCTGAAAAAGCAATAGCCATTTCAAAAAGTCCTTCGGCATACTCAATCAATACGAGCCAGTTGCCAGGATATTGCAAAGTCCATTGTTTCAATTCGTTGAAAATTATTTGTTTTTCGTCGGCAGTTTTTTGTGCCTGAATTTTTTCAACCAACTGCATTGCATAATTGCACGCAGCACTCTTTGAATCTGGATTTTCCAAACAAAACCGCTTCATCGTTTGGCGATACAGATCTTTTTCATCTTCGTTAATTAGTTTGTAAATTATATCTTCAAGTGTTTGTGTAATGTACCATTTGTGGTCTTCGCCGTCGCTCTCGTCGCAGGCAATTCGGCACATTTCATTGAAACAGTAGTGTTTTTCGCTTTGATTTTCAGTTTCTAAATAGTATTTCTCAATTACAGCATAAGTATTACAGGCAATATCATTCCACCAAAGTTTTTCCCGTTTTGAAAAACGAATTGCTTCTTCTATCAACTCCTTTTTTGCCTGCATATCAGGCAAATAATCGTAAATATTCTCCATCGGCGAAGTATAAAGTTCCAAAATTTTATCGTTATTTGGAAATTTTTGTGCAATTTTCTGCATTTCAGGGAAAACCCTAAACGCATCTCCCGCTTTTGAAAATTTACGCTCATTTTTTGTTTGATTGTTCAAATCTTCGCGCACCAACCATTCTGCGCCCTTTACAAATGCCTCGCAAATTAGTTCGTTATCGGGATAATGAAAATAAGCGTTTTCAACAACGGGGAAATACGTTTTATAAAAATTTTCTTCTCGAAATCCGAAATTTTCACTTATTCCCATGCAATAAAACGCGAAAATATCTTGATTTTCAGGGAATTTTTCCGACAGTACCTTTAAAGTTTCTATGTACTGCCCGCGTTTGTCGCTATCGCCGCGATAAGCCACCCACATCAATGCTGCGGCATATAAGAGTTGTATTTCTTCTTTGTTGGGAAATTTTTCCGCCGCTGTCTGAATGATTTTTAAGAAATCATTGCGGAAATAACTTTTGCCGTTATAGGCTATCTGATTGATAATGGCTTGTTTGTGAACAAGTACAAAATCAGGAAAGTAGGGAAACATTTTTGCGATTTTTAATACATTTTCGCTATAATATTTTTTGTTTTGATTTAATCCGGCAAAATGTTCGTAATGGTCATTCCATTTAAAAGCCCCCAAAAGTTCTGTTATTTCATCTTTTTTTTCTGCAATCTCAGCAAGTTGCTCAATATATTTTTTGTTGTCGGCATCAAAACTTATAACCATCGACAAGAGTGCAAAAATCTTGATTGACAACAGGTTTTTGTAGTCGGGAAAATCATCTGCAAGCCGTTTGATTTCTTCAAAAAGTTGTAATTTGTATTCGGATTTATCCGTCTTGTTTAATGTCAGATAAGTTATTAAAGCATAATTTATTATCACATTTTCGTTGTCGGGATATTGTTTTGCCAAATTTTCGAGTAAAGTGCCGTATTTGTTTATAATATCATTGTTGTAAGAGGTTTCGCAAATTGACAATAACCCTTTTGCATAATAATCTTGCGCGTGCTTGTTGTCGGGCAATTTTTCAAGCAAAGATTGCATCATTGCGATAAAATCTTCGTGAGTTGCTTGACTGCTTGATATTGACGTAAAGCAACGCGAATAGAGATACGAACAAAAATTCCATGCAAGTTCGGGCTGTTCTTTGCATTGCAAAACCTGATTTCCGAGTTCCGAAATATAATATACTTCGTTTGAATTGTTGAGGGTAGTAAACAATCCTATAAAGTGCAAATCGTGTCCAAGCATATTTAGACAACTTGCCTTGATTTTTTGCAGTTTAGACACTTCTGGATATTTTTCGATAAAGGCATTGATTGCGTTTAGCGCAAGCAGTCCATACCCTTCGTAACAAAAATCATAGCCGTCAATTAAACCGTAAGCATAATCGACAATTATCTCTTTTGGTGGAATTATTGAATCGGGCAATAATTCGTAATATTTAATTTTTTCTTCCATATTATTATTTGATTTTTAGTGATTCTACGAGTTTCCAAACTTTCTGAAAATCTTTATCTTCAATGGCGTAATCGTAGTAGAACTCGTCGAACAAATGCCCGATTTGTGTTTTGAGCAAATGCGCCAAGCGAATACCGGCTTTATTCCAAGCGTCCCAATCCATTTTTGTGTTGGCAAAATCTTTTTCTTCTCGCGCACAATAGTCATCATACGCATAAATTTCAAAATAAGCCTGCCATTTGTAGATTGCTCGCGCTAAAACAGGACTTATTTTTGCGGTTTCAATATCATTGCTTATATCTGTTTGATAGTGACCTGCCGTATTAACTTCACCACTGTCCGTACCATCGTTGTAATAATCAATTTGCCAACCCCAACAAGAGCCGAAATCAGCCATAAATGTGAATATTCGTTTAATGATTTTCTGTTTCATAACACTACATTTCTTCTCTATGTTTTGCGCCGTATTTGACGAGCAAATCAATAATTTCGCCCATACCATCAATATAGGTTTGTCCGTAATTGTCCCAAGTTGCAAATCTTTGTTCAAATTCAGCCCAATCTAACAACGATTCAGGTTCGTCAACAATACAATTTGGGTTTGCGCCCGACTGTAAAAGCAATTCTACCAAAGCGACTTTGCAGGTCAAGCACGCTACATAAAGGCAATTTGTGCCGTCCTGTTCGTAATTCAAATCAACGCCCAAATCAATCAGTAATTTTACAAGAGGTAAATTCAGAGGTCGTTCACCCGAACTCATATTGCCAAACAAACACATTAAAATGCTATTATCATAATTATCTATCGCATTGACATTCGCACCATTAGTAATCAAATTGCATATCTTTTGTTCAGACGGATTTTTTGATAAAACTTCGTTAAACAGAGCATTGTCGAGTTTATTGTCTGTATATTTGTGATTTTCCACCATAATTTATTGATTATCAATTTATTTTAATTCATTTATTATTTAATTTTTAAGGATTCTGCGAGTTTCCAAACTTTCTGAAAATCTTTATCTTCAATGGCGTAATCGTAGTAGAACTCGTCGAACAAATGCCCGATTTGTGTTTTGAGCAAAGCGAATATTCGTTTAATGATTTTCTGTTTCATAATTTTTAAATTTTTTTGTGTAAGATATTGCCATAATGTTATTGTGTTTTTATTTTTTCAAAAAAATTGGAATATTGCAGGCGAAAAACACCGTTGGACAAATTGTCTTCGACAACAATATAAAGATTTAATTTGTTGATTTCTAATTGTTTGAGAATTTTTGAAATTTCATTTTTACCAAATTCGTTAATTCTATTTCGACAAGTATCAATAATTTAACTGCCATATTTTTCATCCTTTTATCACCGCCATCGGACTCAACTCCACAAGGATTTTTACCAAATCGCTTTGAAACGCCATTACTTGAGAAATATCTTTGTAGCACGACGATGCCTCGTCCAAATCCTGCTGTGTGCGAATGGCGTGGATGATGCCCTGCTCGTCGAGTTTGCGCTGTTCGTCGGCAAGGTTGAGAGTGCGAATTGCGGCTTTGCGCCCCATAACGCGCCCCGCCCCGTGAGAGCAGGACATAAAACTTTCTTCGTTGCCAAGTCCCTCAACAATGTAGGATTTTGTACCCTGCGAGCCGGGAATTATCCCGATTTCGCCCGCCCGCGCCGAGGTAGCACCTTTGCGATGAATCACAAGGTTTTTCCCAAAATGATTTTCCCACGCTGCATAGTTGTGTGCAATATTGATTATCGGCTCATATTCAACATTTTGTAAAACAGAGAAAACGGCATTTTGGATATTTTCCATCATCAATTTTCGGTTGGCAAAGGCAAACGCCACACAGTAGCGCATTTCGTTGTAATATTGGTGCGCCTCGTCGGTTTTGAAAGGCAAAAATGCCAAATCAGCCTTTGTATCAACGCTCGAAAACCAAAGTTCATTCAGAATTTTCGCTTTTTTGTTGTAATAATCGGCAACCTGCTTTCCCAGATTACGACTGCCGGAATGAATCATTATCCAAACAAAACCATCAGTATCTCGTTGAATTTCAATAAAATGGTTGCCTCCGCCGAGCGTGCCAACCTGCTTTGTGGCGGCGATATATTGATGCTTCACAACGTGCATTTTATCAATGTTGAAGCCCTCAGGCATTAAAGTTTCGTCCTGTCGCTTGGTGTGGTGGTCGAAACCAACCGGCACAAGTTCACGAATGCCGCTCATAATCGTTTTCAGTTGATTTACAGATATATCCGCAGCGAAAATATTGGTTTTCACGGCGCACATTCCGCAGCCAATATCAACGCCAACAGCATTGGGAATAATCACGCCGTCAGTCGCCAACACGCCTCCAATAGGCATTCCGTAGCCCTCGTGCGTGTCGGGCATCAGGCAGACGTGACGGTAGGCAAACGGCAGATTTGCGAGGTTTCGCGCCTGCGTAATCGCGCCTTCTTCGGCTTCATCGAGCCACATTTTAACCGGAATTTTTTCCGTAAGAATTATTTTTTGCATAATAATGATATTTGTCTGAACTTTGATTTTTTAATGATTTATGTGATTACCGTGATTACCGTGATTTTTTCAATCAAATAAATCATAAGAATCACTCTAAAATCACAGTTCTGACGATTAATTTATAAAAACGAGAGCAACAGGCACAAAGGGGCTTTTTTAATTTTACCAGAATTGAAGTAAGCCTTTACTACGGCATCTCGTATAAAAAAGCAAGGCAACGGGCGAAAAGGGACTATAAATACCGAGACTCCACCCACTGAGCTACATTCCGTTTCAAAATTAACAGCAAATCAATTCTGATGAGGTAATTCCGATAAAGAATGGCGGGATTCGAACCCGCGACCCTTGGTTAGCGAAGTAACCCTTTTCTACGGCACTTGCCTGTATGAAAAATTGTGAAGTAACAATCGAAAAGAGTACCGAAAACATATTACCTCGCCACAAAGGACGAGTGAAGCGGTTTGTTTTCCCAACCTTATCCTCCATTCGCGAAGTAACTCTTTTCTACGACATTCACAATTATTTTTCAAAAACAATGAAAGCAACAAATCGCCAAGGGTAAATCGCCGAAGATTTTTAGTATTCTGATTTTGAAGTAACCCTCTGCTACGGCATTTCATTGTTATTTTTTCAAAGAACAATTTTATTGATTTCTGCCAAGCCGTTCTCTCCTTTTTCTAATGCAGCGAGCGTGTCGAAAACCTTGTCAGACCAGCCCGCAAGCAGATAAACGTCTTTTTCGGCAATGTTGAGCGGCGTATTTCCGTAGCCCGACAAATCAAACAGATAGAGTTTTGCCTGCGGACAGATTTTTTTATATTTACTCCATTCCCGCTGCATTGTTTCGCCGTCGCCGCGGCTATTCCACATTTGGCAATCTGTGAAAATAAAGATTTTGTTCATCTCTAATTTTCTGTCAAGCAAATCTTTAACAACCAAATATCCGTTTGTCGAATACCCAACTTCACCCTCACGTTTATAAAACGCATCTACATTGCTCAAAATGCATGTGCTCGGCAGATTTACCACTTTCCAAGTGTTACCGAAAATACCCGAAATTACATTTTTGCAACGGTTTTTCAGCAACATTCCAAGCATCAAACCAATATCGTAATTTTGAATGGAACTGCGCTGTGAAATCGTGCACTGCATCGACCCCGAAACGTCGCAGGCAACCACAACCCGTGTGTTTTCATCAAATCCTGCGATATTTTCCGACGAAATTGCAGCCGCTTTTTCGAGTGCGTCCATAATTTGGGGCGCAAAACCGTTTTCAATTTTGGAAGTTTCACGATACGCCGATAAAAACCTGAACGGCAACTGTTTGCTCTTCCTTACCGCATCGGGAAAACTCAATGCTTTGCACAACTCTTTGACGTGTTCTGCCGAAACATTTGCTTGCAAGATATTGCGAATATTGCGCAGCAGAGCCATATAACCCACTTTCCCGCTGTCGAGCAGTTCTTCCCATTTGGCGCGGAATGCGGCGGCTTTTGCTTCTGCATTTTCAAAATTTTGCTGACCGAGAGCCGACAGTTCGGTTTCCCAAGTGTAGGGCGTATCGAGTTTATTATCAACTATTTTGTTGAAAATCTGTTGCTGCGCCCCGTCTTTCGCTTTCGGGTGGACTATAAAAAGTGCATCGCGAAGTTTGACTGCCGTATCGCGGTTGTATTTTGCAAACTGATACTCATCGAAACGGTTAAACGCCTGCTGCAAGCCTTTTTGCAACTGTTTGGAGAGACGGTTCAACTTTTTCGTTTCGGTGCGCTCGTTGGCAGTTTGATAATACGCCAAAACTTCGGTTATTTCATCGGCGCGGCGCACAATGTTGCTCACAAGCCGCTGCACAAGGTCGTTGCCCGAACTGATTTTCGCCAACTCTACCGCCAGTACAACGGGAATAGAGCGCATATTCATTGCAGTTCGCGCATAAACAGCAAGTTTCGCTGTAAATTCGGGCTTGCATTTGCCGATTAACTCGCGGATACGCACAAGTCGCTCTTCAGCCGCCTCGTAATACGAATCATCGACCATACAGGTAACGACCGCCGAATAGAGTTCCATTTCAGGCGACATTTTGTACGCCTTCGCACCCTCATAATTGAGGGTTTTCGCGGTTTCTTTTGTAGTTTCATTAAATCTCATAACGACATCAATTTTAAATTTATATAATTGAGTAACAATAATTTTCAAACAAACGAGAGCAACAGGCACAAAGGGGCTTTTTTAATTTTACCAGAATTGAAGTAACCCTTTACTACGGCATCTCGTATAAAAAAGCAAGGCAACGGGCGAAAAAAGTTTTGGTTGTCCTACATTTGAAAAAAATTGTACCCGAGAGGACACATTCTCGAAAGAATGACACAGAGTCGCGATTCTGTGCGGACGATTTGTGCGAAGTAACTTTTTTCTACGGCACTTGCTTGTATAAAAATAATGTGAAGTAACTCTTTTCTACGACATTCACAATTTGTTTCAAAGAACGTCTTATTTTTTCTGCAAAACTACAAACAAAAGAAAATCCTTGCCGATTTTTGCAAGGGTTGCAAAAAAAAGTCGAAATTTCATTTTTCCAAATCAACTAAATCGTGTGGAAGATTTATTTTTTTTACTTCGCCACGCTCGCCAACAATGTAGTAGTATTTTGCAACTTCTTCGGGCAAATGTTTGAGAAACGCCTCGCGAATACGCGAACATTTTTCGTTGATAGAATTTTTTGTAGGGTCGGTCAAATCCTCAATACTTTGGCGCATATCGTCAATATTTTCGCGCTTGGAAATATCCTTGTAGATTTTCATCAACAAATTGCGGTGGTCGGGTAAATCTTTAAAAACAATGCCACCGATATTTATCAAAAACAAGATATAGATGGCTTTTGGCAGGGGCGTCATTTCTATTTCTATATTGTTGAAATCGGGCAAAAAGAAGCGATAATCTCTGTTAATTCGCAGTCGGCTCAATTCGGGCTTTGCCTCAATGTGCAAGATTTTTTTCAGCATAAAAGGACTTAACCCAATCTTTTCCAAGCGATTAACGTTGTCGCGAATTTCTTCGAGCAGACGTTGTGCCTCGCCTTTAAAACTGTCGTCATAAAAATTGACTCTGTCCAATTCTTTGACCATAATATCGCTGGAGGGAAGAATCTGAAATCGAATGCTCGACATTTGTTCTCTTTGTCTACGGTCTTGTTCCAACAGTATATTCAAGTAGAAAATGTATGGATTTTCCTCCTCTTGTGAATAATTTTCTATCCAAAAAGCCGTGTAACGCAATTTTTCGTCTTTCTCACCCGAAAAATGAAAAAACGCAGGTGTATGAACGTTGAAATTTCCATCGTCAAACTGTGCCGTAAAAGCATTTTGCAAATCGGCAGCGTTGATATGGGAGCAAAGGTGCAAAATATCAATTTTTGAATACAAAATTTCTAATAATTCAAAATCCAAATCTTTGATTTTTACGGCAATTTGCGGAAAATAAATCAATTTATATCCGTTTTTTTCGTAATACTGCGCCACCTGTTCAAAATTTTCTTCCAAAAAATGCCCATAGTCCAAGCCGCCTTCGCAATCGAGAAAAATTACTTCGCGGTCGTTTGGCTTGATAGTGTTATCGGCAAGCGCGAAATGGTAACTTGCCGTAGAATTGTTAGAAATAGACATAACTTTTTATTAAATTTTAATTCGATAATCAACTAAACTAAAATTCCAAAAGTAACAATTATTTTTCTATTTTTTGCTATTAATTCAATCTAATATTAAATTTTTTCAAACTAACAGTAAGCAAAACCACTGCCATAAAGCCAAGTATGGCAAATTCTTTCAGCACATATTGCGGCTCAACGCCCATTATCATTATCTTTTTTATGCCGTCCATATACCAACGGTTCGGCGGAATACAGGCAATCCACTGCAAAATTTTCGGCATACTTTCAATGGGAAACATCATACCCGAAA
>JAISYF010000115.1 GCA_031270065.1 Prevotellaceae bacterium
TTTCTTTGATTGAAAAAGATTGGTCGCCACAACAAATTGTCGGCAAAAATAATCGCGGAGCAATCGTTACTATTGTGAAAAGAAAAACCAATTTTTTGCTGATGGAAAAACTCGAACACGGCAAAAATGCAACAAAATTAACGAAAATTCTGTATAAATTGTTGTTCGCCTACATCAAACACGTTCACACTTCATGGGAGAAAGGGTCGGTTGAAAATGCCAATAAACTTATTCGACAATATATCCCGAAACAAACTAATTTTGATACTCTTAACTATCAGCAAATAAAAGAGATACAGCATCAAATAAACAGCAGACCAAGAAAAAAATCAGGTTTCTATTCGCCAAAAGAAATTTTTTACCGAAATTTGCAATCATAAATAGTTGCATTATGTGGTTGAAGCTATCCAAATTAAAAAAATCATAATTTTGAGCACATTCTACAAGTTTTTTTGTACCTTTGCAAGTTATTTTTTTTATATAAAAACCAATGAGAAAAACAATATTGCTATTAATATACAGCCTGATTTTCAGCGTTTTAGGTCGCGCACAAATACCTGCGGGGTACTACTATATTGCTGATGGAAAAAAGAAGGCGGAACTAAAAAGTTATTTAAGTGCGATAATTTTGCAGGCGCAAATGCTCAGTTACGGTAGCGGCGAGGGCGCAACATGGCAGGGATTTTATTCTACCGACAGAAATTCCGCCAACAATTCGGTGGTCGATATGTATTCGCCGACAGTGCGCTATTTTTCTGAAAATTATGGCAGCGTGTCGGGTATGCACATCGAACATTCGTTGCCTAAAAGTTGGTGGGGCGGACGGCAAAACAATGCCTACAAAGACCTTTTTCACCTCTATCCCGCTGATGGTCAGGCAAATATAATAAAAAACAATTTGCCGATGGGCGAAGTTGGCAGCGCAAGTTTCAATAACGGCGTTACTAAAGTGGGCGCAAACAATTTTTCGTATTATCTTGGCAAAGTTTTTGAGCCAGCAGATGACTTTAAGGGCGATTTTGCACGGTCGTATATGTATATGGTAACCGCTTACGAAAATTTTGGCAGCGAAAGCAACCACTATTGGAACTCGCCGATGATTAACAACAACACTTACCCCGTTTGGCAAAAATGGGCGATAGATTTATTGCTAAAATGGCATCGGCAAGACCCTGTTTCGCAAAAGGAAAGGTTGCGGCAAGAGGCAGTTTTTCAAATTCAGGGAAATAGAAATCCTTTTATTGATTATCCAAATCTTGTGGAGTATATTTGGGGCGTAGATACAAACAAAATTTACCATTTTCCCGCTGAAACACAGCCGTTTATGATACAGCCAAACCGCTGGACAAAGATAGATTTCGGCGTGGTTATGCAGGGGAATAACGAGGGGCAAACTTTTATAGTATCAGGAAAAAATCTTGCAGGCGACATTAATTTATCTATAAAAAACGCCTCATACGCGCTGGAATTATCGCAAAGTACGGTAACCGCGCAACAGGCAAACAATTCGCGCACAATTAATATTTGGCTAAACGCGCAGACTTCGGGCAGCGTAATTGACACTGTGGTTATTTCGGGCGGAGGGCTTGTAAATTCGATTTTTATACCGATTAACGCTGTGGTTTCACCAGATTTTATGGCTCTGAAAGCAACAAATATTACCTCTACAACGGCGCAGTCGAATTTTATGAAAATTCAAGACCAAATTTCTGACCCTGTGGCTTACACCATTAAAGTTTGGAAACAGACCTCAAAATCTGCCAACCTGTTTTTTTCGGGTTATATCGAAGGAAGTTCAAATAATAAGGCTTTGGTTTTGTATAATAATACAGGAAAAAGCGTTGATTTATCAAAATTTAGCATAAAAAAACAGACCAACGGCACAAGCGGATTTAAAGACGATTTGCAACTTTCGGGCAGTTTGGCAAATGGTCAAAAATATGTGATTGTGAACAGTCAGGCAAGTCAAAGTTTGTTAAATATTGCAGATAAAACTGTTTATGCTTCTCAAAATCAGGCGACTGTAATGAATTTTAACGGCAACGATGCAGTGGCTTTGTATCATAATAATGTGCAGATTGATATTGTCGGGATTGTTGATGAAATGGAAAATTGGGGAATGGATTTAACTTTGCAGCGCAAGCCCGAAATAATCCACCCTAAAACCGATTTTTCGTTTGACGAATGGAATATTCTGCCAACCGACAATTTTTCGCCTGCGTCAAGTCATTCTGTATCAACATTTTCCGATATTATTCAAAATACATATTCAGGCACAAATCAAAATAATTGGTTTCCCTTGCCTAATTTAATTCCCGAAACGCAATATATTTATGAGGTGATTGCCGTCAAGCAAAATTTTAGGGACACGACTGCAAACCGCGCCGTTTTTTGTACGTCTGCGCTTGAAACGCCTGTTGCATACGAGGCAAGCGTGGTAGATGAAACTTCTTTTACTGCAAATTGGGAAGATGTGCAGAGCGCAAACGGTTATTTTCTTAATGTTTATCAAATTGCGCATGGTGAAACAGAGAGCGAAACGGAGCATTTTGACGGTATTTCTGGCACAGGCGTTCCGAGCGGCTGGACGGGAAAAGTAGGCACAGCCTACACTTCTACGGCAAACAGCGGACAAAGTTTGCCCTCAATTGGACTGAAAGCCAACAACGATTGGCTGCAAACCAAAATCTACCCTGCGCCCGTTACAGAGTTGAGTTTTTGGTACAAATTTCCGACAGGCGCAAACTCAAATATTGTAATTTGGGGCAACAACGGAGACGAAGAGTGGTTTGAACTTGATACAATTTATCAGCAAAATACCGCTGCAAGTAATGACGCCCTCAATTTTGACCGTGAAGACAATTTTACCGCGTTTAAATTTGTGCTTAACAAGCCGAGCGGAGGCGGAAACCTTGCTATTGATGATGTTTCGGCAACTTATATCACCTATGACACAACTTATAGAGAGCAAAACAGAAATGTTGCGGGCAATTTCTACAATGTAAAAAATCTCGTTCTCGGCGACACATATTATTATAGAGTAAAATCCTATTTTCAGGGTTTGGAGTCCAACCTTTCAAATGAAATCGCTGTAAAAACGCATACACCAACCGCTTTGCCTTATATTGCTGATAATCAGATATTTGCATACGCAACCAAAGAAGGAATTTTTATAAATGACGTAGAAAATGGCAGCGAAATTTCCATTTATACAATCACAGGAATTTCTGTTTATAAAAAAACTGCAAAATCGGACCATATTTTTTTTCCAATTTTGCAAAAAGGCATATTTATTATTGGTATAAAATCTAAAAAAGGTTATTTTATAAAAAAAATTGTAAAATAAAAACTTTATACTTTAAACAAATTTATTATTATGAAATTTATTATGAGTTTTTTTTTACAAAAAACACACCAAGCGAAATGATTAACATACAATAACATACAAAATTTTAAACAGATGAAAAAATTTTTATTTTTAATTTTTATTTCGCTTAGCCTTTCGCTTTTTGCGCAAGAGCCGAGCGGTTATTACAACACAGCAGAAGGCAAAGCAAACAACGCATTAAGGCTTTCGCTGCAAAATATTATTAGTTCGCATACAAATGTTGGTTATGGCGGACTTTGGACTGTTTATGAAACAAGCGATGTTACTGCCACAGGCAAAGTTTGGGATATGTACTCAACTTGCACTTGGAATATAGGACAAAAACATTGCGGTAATTATTCCATCGTTTGCGACTGCATCAACCGCGAACATTCTTTGCCGAAAAGTTGGTGGGGCGGTTCAGAAAATGATATGTATTCAGACGCTTTTCATCTTTACCCGACAGACGGTAAAGTGAATGGACAGCGCAGTAATTTTCCATTTGGAGAATGTGCAAACGGAGAATCGCTTGGAAGCAACGCTTTGGGGCGTTTGGGTAATTCTACTTTTTCAGGTTACAGCAATGTTGGAACGGTATTTGAACCTGACGACGAGTACAAAGGCGATTTTGCGCGCTCATATTTTTATATGGCAACCTGCTATGCCGACAAAAATTTTGCTTCGGGCAACGGAAGCAAAGTTTTTAGTTACAGTGGTTCGGGCAACCCAAAATGCAATTTGACGGCTTACGCTGTTGCGCTTTTTTTGAAATGGGGTAGAGAAGACCTTGTTTCGCAAAAGGAAATTGACCGCAACAATGCGATTTATAACCATCAGTACAACCGAAATCCGTTTATTGACCACCCCGAACTCGCAGAACATATTTGGGGAAATAAAAAAAATGATGTTTGGTATGCAAATTCCTCGTCTGCCATTGACGAAACTGAGGTTTCTAAATTTGCAATTTACCCAAACCCTGCAATTTCTGAATTAAAAATTATCCCGATTGCTATCGGGACAGAATTAAAAGAGAATGAAGATGTAGAAATTTTTGATATTACAGGCACAAAAATAAATAATTGCCAATTCTCAATTCTCAATTCTCAATTCTCAATTAACGTAAGTGATTTGTCAAGCGGAATTTATATTATAAAAATCAATAATTTCATTGGAAAATTTATAAAAAAATAGGACAAAACCAACTTTTAGTTTTTATCCGTAAGTTTTACATACGGTGATTAAAATATTGAATTTTTTAACTTTTAATTTTCAATTAATAAATGCAAACACCTCATTTTATTCCAAAATCTATCTACCCGACTGTTAGGGAGTTGATTATGATGTCTTTCGGATTAATTTTAATTTCGTGTGGATGGAAATGGTTTTTGCTGCCGTATCAGGTTACAGGAGGCGGAGCAACAGGCGTTGCCGCTATAATTCAATTCGGGTTCGGCATTAATATTTCCATAACATATTTTACAATAAATTTATTTTTATTAATAATTGCAATAAAAAATCTTGGTTGGAAATTTTCGATAAAAACCATTTTTGGCGTGGTGGTGCTTACCGCCGCTTTTGCGATTAATCCAATGAGAAAAATCGGTAATTTTGAGCCGTTTATGGCTGTGATTTTGGGCGGACTGCTCAACGGCGCAGGCATCGGAATAGTGTTTCTCAACAACGGAAGTTCGGGCGGCACCGACATAATAGCAAAACTCATTACCCAAACGCGCAACATAACGCTTGGGCGCGTAATGCTCTACTGCGACGTGGGCGTAATCTCGTCTTCGTGGTTGGTAACTCACTCTGTGGAAAACGTGATTTACGGTTTGGTGGCATTGGCAGTTTCTACTATCACAGTTGATATGGTGGTGAATGGTGTGCGGCAATCGGTGCAGTTTTTTATTTTTTCAAAGGAGTATGCAAAAATTGCAAATGCGATAAATATTGAGGTTGGGCGCGGTGTTACGTTGATTGACGGAACGGGCTGGTACTCGAAAGAGCCTGTAAAAATTATCACTGTTCTTGCCCGTAAGCACGAAAGCACTCGCATTTTCCGCCTTGTAAAGGGTATAGACGCAGATGCCTTTGTTTCGCAATCCTCCGCAATAGGCGTGTATGGCAAGGGTTTTGATGTAATGAAAGGGAAATAAGGGCGAAAGGTTAAAGTTTTTGTTTCCCTAACTTTCAACTTTATACTTTTAAAAGTTCAATAAATCCTGTAATAATGCTGATTACAGAAAGCACCATTAGCACGCCGCCTGTGATAAGATTAAGGATTCTCAAACCGCGTTCTTTGAGTTTTTCGCGAAAAATACCCACTATAAGCGTCAGAAAAACCCACCACATAAACGCGCCTGCAAGGATTGAGGCTAAGCCTATTATCACTTCGTAAATAGTATATGCGGGCGAGAAAAAATTGAATTTTGCAAATAGCGCAATAAATAAAAAAATAATTATCGGATTGCTGAAACACAGCCCGAATGCAGATGTGTAGGTGCTGAACAAATTTCGGTTGGTTTTGCCTCTTTCCTCGTTTTCAGACACAGGTTTTAGTTTTTTCTTAAAAATATAATAGCCAAAAATGAACAAAACCACGCTGCCTGCAATCTGAATTATTGCATGGTAGTCTTCCACAAATTTAATGATAAAATTCATTGAAAAACCTACCAAAACGGCGTAAATCAAATCCGAAGTAGTTGCGCCAAGCCCTGTAATAATGCCGTTTAGCCTGCCCTTGTGCAGTGTCCGCTGAATACACAAAATTCCCAAAGGTCCAGTTGGCGCAGATACCAAAATGCCGATTATTATTCCTGTAATTATAATATCTATTAACATTTTTTTGAAGAAAAAATTAATTTGCAAAGGTAGCATAAAATTTTTAATTACACACAAAACTTATAAAATTTTTCCGAAAATTTTTTATTCCTTTCTATGTAATTGAAAATTTTATGCTATCTTTCATATAACTTACAGTTTTCAACGCAAGGCAAAGGCTCAAAGTTTCTAAAAATATCTTTGCGACTTTGAGTCTTTGCAATTTTACGTTTAAAAAAGTTATTACATTTTTTCAATTTATCAAAACAAATTACTAACTTTCCCCTATAAATTTTTCAAAAAATTTTTATGCGTTTGTGTGTAATTGAAAATTTTATGTTACCTTTGCAGGAATAAATTTTAAAGCGTAAATAAACAATGTTGTTTCCAAATTCTGTCGGAGAAAGTTATATCGCCTATCTCAAACTCGAAAAGGCGTTTTCGGCGCACACCGTTAAGGCTTATGCTCACGATTTAGACATTTTGCAGGACTATATTGCAAAAAAAGAGATTGATTATCAGAAAATTACGCTTGAAAATTTGCAGGATTTTATAAAAACAAATATAGAGGAAGGAATAAGAAAAGAGCGTTCCATTGCGCGAATGGAGTCAAGTTTAAATACTTTTTTTAAGTTTTGCGTAATGGAAAAAGCGATTGAATACAATCCCGCAGAACTGCTCGAAGCCCCAAAACTTCCCCTCTATCTGCCTGACGTACTGAGCATTGAGGAAATTGATAGAATGCTTGCAAATATAGATTTGTCGCAAAAAGAGGGACACCGCAATGTTGCCATTATCGAAACGCTCTATGGGTCGGGTGTGCGTGCGTCTGAACTCATAAATATCAGATTATCAGATACTTACTTTCAAGAAAAATATATGCGGATTATTGGCAAAGGCAACAAACAGCGTCTTGTGCCTATTTCAGACAATATGATAAAAGCAATTAATTTTTGGTTCAAAGACCGAAATTTAATGAAAATTCAGCCAAAGCAGGAGGATTTTTTGTTTCTCAACCGCAGAGGCTCGCAACTTACCCGTCAAATGATTTATGAAATCATAAAAAACGCTGCTCAAAAAGCAGAAATTTCCAAAACAATCAGTCCACACACCTTACGTCATTCATTCGCCACACACCTGCTCGAAGGCGGCGCAAACCTCCGCGCAATACAGCAAATGCTCGGACATTCCAGCATCACCACCACCGAAATATACACCCATATAAATATGGATTTTTTGCGTGCGGAAATAATTATGAAACACCCAAGAAATAAATTATTACAAGGCTGTTGAGGTAATTTGTTAAAAACAAAAAAATATTGTAATTTTGCACTATTATTATAAAAACAATGGAAATTCAACAAACCGAAATTTATAGTGAAAATGCTGTGCTTGTGGGGCTTATTACGCAACAGCAGAACGAAACTCAGGCAAAGGAGTACCTGTCCGAACTCGCTTTTTTGGCAGAAACGGCTGGGGCGTTGCCTGTGAAAAAATATTTTCAGAGGTTACCATACTCCAATCCGCGAACATTTGTAGGCGAGGGCAAACTCGCTGAAATTCAGCAGTTTATAGCCGACAACGAAGAGATTACTATGGTGATTTTCGATGACGAACTTTCACCCAAGCAACTCAAAAACATTGAGCAGGAACTCAAAATAAAAGTCCTCGACCGCACAAATCTTATTCTCGATATTTTTGCAAAACGCGCGCAAACCGCCTACGCCAAAACGCAAGTCGAACTCGCGCAATGCCAATATATGCTGCCACGCCTCACACGCCTTTGGACACACCTTGAACGGCAACGTGGCGGCATCGGAATGCGCGGTCCTGGCGAAACGCAAATAGAAACCGACCGCAGAATTTTACTCAGAAAAATATCTTTGCTAAAAGAGGATTTGAAAGACATCGACAAGCAAATGAGCGCGCAACGCAAAAATCGCGGAAAAATGGTGCGCGTTGCTCTGGTAGGCTACACAAATGTCGGAAAATCAACGCTAATGAACCTGCTCGCAAAGTCGGAAGTGTTTGCCGAAAACAAACTTTTCGCCACGCTCGACACCACCGTACGCAAAGTCATAATCGACAATTTGCCCTTTTTATTGTCTGATACAGTGGGCTTTATACGAAAATTGCCCACACATTTAATAGAATCTTTCAAATCTACGCTCGATGAGGTGCGCGAGGCAGATTTGCTGGTGCATATCGTTGATATTTCGCACAAAAATTTTGAAGAACAATATTACACCGTTAATAAAACGCTTGCCGAAATCACAGGTGAAGAAAAGCCTGCTATCGTGGTTTTCAATAAGATAGACAATTTTATGTTTGTGCAAAAAGAGGAAGACGATTTGTCGCCGCTAACGAAAGAAAATTTGTCGTTAGAGGATTTAAAGCGCACTTGGTTTGCAAAACTGCACGAAAATTGTATTTTTATTTCCGCTACTGAAAAGCAAAATATTGATGAGTTAAAAAATTTATTATACAAAAAAATCAAAGAAATTCATATAGAACGCTACCCGTACAACGATTTTTTGTTTCAAAAATATGAATTGGAAGATGAATAGAGAATAAATTTTAATGAATAACTGTCAAGTTTCACAACGTTGTTGATAGCAGCAACGTTGTGAAACTTGACGCCCTACGAAAAGAAAAGGCTGCCACAGCCTCATTTTTTATTACCCAATTAATCAAATTTAAAATTCTGCAACGCAGAGCGCACAATCGCCGTAATTTTATGTCTATTTCTTTCTTT
>JAISYF010000149.1 GCA_031270065.1 Prevotellaceae bacterium
AATCAGACATTCAAAATGCTTCAAAAGTCCGTTCTAAAAACGGTTTATGGCTGCATGCATTCGGAAAACTTGCTATCGCTTTTATGTCTTTTTTATTTTAACCCGTGATTCGCATTAATTATTAATTGTTAATTGTTAATTATTGCTGTATGTCCTAAAAATCAACAAAGTTTCTTATAAAAGGGCAATAGTTTTCAGGTAAATATACGGGTATTTGTAAAATATTTTTCAATCAATCTTTTCCCCAAACGCCAAGTCGCCTGCATCGCCAATTCCCGGCACGATGTAGGCGTGGTCGTTGAGCGTTTCGTCAATGGCGGCAACCCAAATGGTGGTGTCGGCGGGCAGAGATTTTTGCAAAAAATCTATTGCCTGCTGCGATGCGATAATGCTTGCAATGTGCAGTTTGGCAGGCGCACCGTGCGACAGAAGAGCCTTGTACGAAAGTTCCATAGAGCCGCCTGTGGCGAGCATCGGGTCGCAGATAATGAGTGTTTTGCCCATAATGTCAGGCGCAGAAATGTACTCAACGTGAATATCAAAATTTACCACGTCAATATATTTTCGGTAGGCAGACACAAAGGCGTTTTCTGCGTGGTCAAAAAACGATAAAAAACCGTTGTGCAGCGGCAGCCCAGCCCGCAAAATTGAGGCGACAACAATTTTTTCGTCAGTGATATTCACAGGCGCAACGCCGAGCGGAGTTTGCACTTCGCGCGTTGTATAGGCGAGCGTTTTGCTCAATTCCACCGCCATCACCTGCCCAATTCTTTCTATATTTGTGCGGAAACGCAACGAATCTTTTTGAATATTTTTATCTCTAATTTCATTAATAAAATTATTCAAAATCGAATTTTGTTTGTTTAAAACATTGATATTCATTACTTTATAAATTTAAAATCTGAATTTAGAATTTGGTTTTTTTTTATACTTTTTTAAATGCAAAGTTACAAAAATATTTTAAAAATAAAAAAACAGAGTGCAAAACTTAAAATGTTTTGCGCTCTGTTTTTTTTGTATACAATACAAATTTTAGAAATTCTTTCTTTATTCAAAAAAATTACCCCACAACCTCATATCACAACCGTCAAAACTGCCTTTTATTACAACTCCTTTTTCGCTTACCACGTCAACATCTACTTTATATTTCCATCCTTCATTTACACGGGTAATTATTATTGTGCCTGATGCTTGTATAAATTCATTAGGGCGAGCAGTTGAACCTTGAACAGGATAATTTGTATATTGACACCATACATCATTATAAAATTCATATACTCCTGTTGCATCTGTTGGATTGTTTACGATAAAAGTAGCATTTAGTTGTATTTCATTATTTGTATCGCCTGAATTCATTTGTAGTGCAAATTCAAAAGTACCATCATTCGGCTGCCTATAACTTTCCCAAATATCAGCGCAATTAAATAATCCACCTGTTTTACTTTTTTCGTACCAATCCTCTTTTTTTACTTTTCCGCTGAACTTGCCTCTGTGTTGCACACCTTTATTATCTGTTATATTGACAATAAAGGTATATTTATCGTTTTGTTTTTCTACGGTTACACTGCCGCGTGTTATAGTATTATTGTTCCATTTACACCTGTCTTTAAAAAATGTTTTATCAGAGCAGTTGGCTCTATAACCAAAAGGAATGTAATTTACTACATCAACATCGCTGTAATTATATATTCCATTTGCTAAATTTTCGTCCATACTATATAAACGAAAATATGCTATCTCTTTATTTTTTACAAAAAATTTAACAGGAATGTCATAAGTGATACCTATTTCAGAATGTCCATAATTATAAATAATAGCTTTGTCAAACGTAATATCAATATCTTCTTTACAAGAAAATAAAGATAATACAATCAATAATACAAACATAAATTTTATCTTATTCATAAATGTAAAAAATTTAAAGTGCAACAACAAAGGCAACTTTGTTGTTGCACAAGTTAGAATTAATAGGCAATATAGTAAAATGCGTTTTTTGATGCACTTCTTAAAGTTTTTTCTCTATTAATTTTATCAGACGAACTTATCCCATAATGAATTCTCGAATCATAAATTGAACAAAGAGTTTGAATTACGTTTCCAGACTGGTCGTATTGATTGTAGTCGTTTTGCAACAATTCCTCTCTATACGCCAATCCATAATTGCCTGTATAAAGCATAATTACAGGGTTGTGCATTTCTATAATATGTGTAAGATTATCATACACGGGGGTCAATTCGTCAATATAAGCAAGTCGTTGCAGTTTAGCATTTGGAAAATCATTTGATAAAATATTCAACGCTTTCCCAAAATCATCGAAAGGAATTACTCCGTTTGCAGTGTGCTGATACATCCTGCAATGTTGGCTTATTTTGCATGTCAGTTCAGGCGCAGGCACAGTGCTTTCGTTGCCTTTTATTGCAGCCCAGTTGCACGGCAAATTGAAATAATTATTGGAAATTTCAAAATGTCCCAAAAACTCAAATACCGCAATAGCAAGCGTACCCAAATTGTAATTCGGCTGCCAGGAATTTAGAGCATCGACATCAGTTACAATGTAAGGATCGACTATTGCATTATCTTGTGTTGTATACCAACCGCTCCAAGCAGAAGGAAAACCTCCTCCTCCTCCTCCAGAAGCATTAGGGGCGTGCTTAAATTGCGTAGGCTTTTCTAATAAATTTGACATTAACGTTGTATGAAGCCAACTCATTAGTTCTTCAATCAATTTGTAGTCGCATTCTGGTAGCATATAATCTAATTCCCAATGGATTCTTGGAATTAATGGAGTATAAGTGGTGTTCTTATCTGCTGCCTTATGAAAATCGGCGGCAGCAATGTCGCCCAAAGTCTGTGAATGAATAATTATTTCCCCTAACCTTTTGTCTGGGAAAACCACAGAATAACCCTCGTTCTTAAAATGCACAATGTAAATTGCAGGGTCGGTCATTTTTATAATTCCCGAATCTTGCAATTCCTTAAACTTGATAAACGCAGAATCCAACTTAAAGTCAGAAAACAAAATTGGCTCTGCGTAATCTACCTGTTTTTTGGCAAATTTGCCGCCTGAATTTTGCAGGTCTTTCGTAACAAACTCGCAAACTTCGTTTGGAGTAAGAATATAATCCGAATACTTGGCGTTGCTTGGCGCACGCGCAATACTCGCCTGTTCCGCGCTTTGCGCAGAACTTAACACTTCGTCTTTGTTGCAAGACGTTAAACCGATTGATACCGCTGCAATCATAACGGTAGCAAAGGTACTAATTTTTTTCATAATACAAACTTTTTTTTAGTTAATAATTGATAAAATTAAAAATAATTTATTTTTTGCAAAATTCCGAATTAATTCTGATATATAAAGTAAAAAAGTCGGACAAATTATGTCCAACTTTCGTAACAAAATATTACCTTTGCAGGACATTTTTTAATAAAAATCTAATAATTATTTCATTATGAACATTGGAAACAATCTTAGGGCGATAAGAACGAAAAGCAATATTTCGTAGCAGGAAGTCGCCGATTTTATCGGAGTTGACAGAAAAACATACGTCAGTTGGGAAGCGGGTGTGGCTGATGTAAAAAGTTCTTATATTCCCAAACTTGCAGAGTTTTTGCACGTAGAAATCAACGATTTATTTAGAGAAAAGGCGCGTGATATTGTTATAAATCAGCACAATATGGAAAATAAAGACAATTCTATAAATGGAATTGTTGTGTTGCTTACCGACAAAGACTCTGTAAATCAACTTGTTGAAACGCTAAAAAACAGGCTTGTATAGGTTTATTACCCGTTTTTTCATTGATAAAATCTATCAAAATATAGAATAATTGATTTGTTTTATAAAAAATAATACTCTACCTTTGCATAAAACTTTAACAACAAAAAGTTATGATTAATTTATTAATAACAATAGCGTTTTTGCTGCCGAATAATCAGCAAACCGCTCAAAACAAAACAATTATGAAATTTGAACTTGTAAAACTTCCTTATGCTGCAAACGCATTGGAACCTGTTATCTCTCAGATAACCATAGAGTTACACCACGGCAAACACCTTGCAACCTATGTGAATAATTTGAATAATCTTGTGGTCGGTACAGAATTTGAGAACGCAGATTTGGAAACGATTGTGAAAAAATCTGATGGTGCGGTTTTCAACAACGCAGGACAAATTCTCAATCACAATCTTTATTTTACGCAATTTTCGCCAAACGGAGGCGGAAAACCGTCAGGGGAATTGCTCGCTGCAATCGAAAAAACTTGGGGCAGTTTCGAGGCTTTTCAAAAAGAGTTTGAAACAGCATCAACCACGCTTTTCGGTTCAGGCTGGGCTTGGCTCGCTGCCGATAAAGACGGAAATTTGCATATAACCAAAGAGCAAAACGCGGGCAATCCGCTAAGGAACGGCTACAAACCAATTCTCGGTTTTGATGTATGGGAACACGCCTATTATGTTGATTATCAGAATCGCAGGGCAGACCACGTTAAAGAACTTTGGAAGATTATCGACTGGAAAACAGTGGAAAATCGGTATTAAAAAATTTGCAGGGTCAGGTTTCAAACCGACCCTGCATTTTTATTCTTTAATCCGCCCGTCGTAGCGGACTGTGGTTTTGTTTGGGCTTGTAAGGTCAATCACGCAATAGCCGTTTGGCTGCACTACCACGAGCAGTTTATACTCCGCGCCTTTTTTACTTTTGGCAACAAAAGTCAGCAGCCAATAACCTTTCTTTGCATTATGTTTCGCCTTATATTTCAAAATTTCAGAATTTAGCGCAACATTGTCCGCCGAAATTTCGGTCGGTCGGTCTTTGCGCACAAAATAGGGAAAATCTGCAACAATTCTGCCGTCTTTTATTTCCAAAAAATGCGGCGAATAGACCTGAATTGGCGAATTGTTTTTGTGATAAACATTCAGAATATTTATTCTGAAATTTTTATTTTCAACAAGTTGTGAAATTTGTTGAGAGTCTGTTTTTTGCGCAAAAATATTTATGCAAAAAAACAATGCGATTGAGACAAAAATTATTTTTTTCATAATGGTATAATTTTTTGTTTTTGAACGCAAAGCCGCTAAGCAGGAAAGACACGAAGTTTTTATACACTTTGCTTCTTTGCGTTCAAAAAATTAATTTTAGTTCATCTGTTTATAATTTATTTTTAACCACTAACCACACGAATACAGAAAAATTGAAAATTTTGTGGTTTTATAATTAATCATTTTAATGTGTGTCTATTTTTATAATTTTTCAGTCCGAAATCAAGAAAATCCAAAAAGACTTTGCCCTCTTTTAAGTCCTGATAGGTAAATGAACCTGCAAGCGGGTCTCCGTTTTCATCAAGAATTACATAAAAAGGCTGTGCGTTTGCGCCAAATTTATGCTGTTGCAAATAGGAATATTTATCGCCCAAAGTGCGCAATTTGCGTTTCGCGCCGTTGTCATTTACCTCAATTATTTCGGGCAGCGGCGTTTTGTTATCAACCATCAGCGAAATTAAAATATAATCTTCCGAAAGTCGCTCGCGGACTTTGTCTTTTGTCCATTCCGCTGCTTCCATTTTTCTGCAATTTACGCAACCAAACCCCGAAAAATCGACTACGACAGGTTTTTTTTGCAATTTTGCAGCAGTCATTCCGAGTTCATAATCCGAATATTCAGCCTCAATATGATTTTTGTACATTGTAAAATCTTGCGTGTTCATTGGCGGCGCAAACGCGGAAATTGCTTTTAACGGCGCGCCCCATAAGCCCGGTATCATATAAATTGCAAAGGAAAGCGACAGCAATCCGAGCATAAATCGCGGCACGGAAACGGTTTTTTGTTCGTCGTCGTGCGGGAAACGAATTTTGCCTGTAAGATAAATGCCCAAAAGCGCGAAAATCATAATCCAAAGCGAGATAAACACCTCTCTATCAAGCAGATGCCAACCGTAAGCGAGGTCGGCAACCGAGAAAAATTTCAATGCGAAAGCGAGTTCGATAAAAGCAAGCACTACCTTAACAGAATTAAGCCAACCGCCCGATTTTTTACGATTTTTCAACATAGATGGAAAAAATGCAAAAAAACTGAAAGGCAAAGCAAGCGCAATCGCAAAACCGAACATTCCCAAAATCGGCGCGAGAAAGCCGCCTGCAGTAATATTTACAAGCAAAAATCCGATAATCGGTCCCGTACAGGAAAACGACACGATTACCAACACAAACGCCATAAACAGAATACTGATAAATCCTGTTGTAGTTGAGGCTTTTTCGTCAAATTTTGATGACCAGGATGCAGGCAAAGCAATATCGAACATTCCGAAAAACGACAGCGCAAACACCACCAAAAGCGCGAACAAAAATACATTGAAAATGGCGTTGGTAGAGAGCGCGTTAAGCGCGTTTGTGCCGAATATCAGCGTGATTACAAAGCCTAATGCAACATAAATCAGTACTATTGCCAAGCCGTAAAGCACGGCATCGCGGCGGGCGCGGGCTTTGTTTTGCGAGCGTTTCATAAAAAACGACACCGTCATCGGTATCACAGGAAATACGCAAGGCGTGATAATTGCAAGCAATCCGCCGAGCATTCCCATAAGGAAAATCCACAGTAGCGAGCCGCCTTCTGTCGTACTTGAACCGAATGAGTTAAGTTGTTCAATTACAGGTGAATAAATATCTTTTGCAGTTAAACTTGTCGTATCTAAAACCGCAATTTCAACCTTTTGTGTAGTATCTGTTTCCTCTTGTGGAATCTCAATATTTTCTACGACAATTTTAGATAATTTTTTACCTTTTTGTTCAAAAACAAAATTCTCGTCGCCTTTTATGCAAGCCTCGTCATTGCAGGCTTGAAAATCAATATAACCCTCAATTTTGTAACCTTTTTCGTGATTAATTTTGATTTTTTGCGAAAAAACTGCGGAGTTACTGTAAAAACCGACAGTCATTTCAAAAATTTTGTCGTATTCCTCAATCAATTTTGATTTTCCGACCACACCGCCCAAAAATTCCGCGCCAGTTTTAGTTTCAAACACAAATTTTGTAGGCAACGGCGCAAGTTCGTCTTCGGGCATATTCATAGAATAAAGATGCCAGCCTTTGTCGATTGTTGCGCTGAAAATCAACTCAACTATTTGATTATCAATTTCTTTTGTAGAAAATTGCCATTTTACAGGTTTAAAAATTTGCGCCGAAACGCCAGCAGACAACAGCGTAAAAAGCAATATATAAACTGTTTTTTTCATATAAAAAATAGAAATTAAAGGTTAGAAATTAGAGGTTGAAATTGATAAAAAAAATCCAATTTCATCATTTCTAATTTCTAATTTTTTTTAAAGCGCAAAGATAGTGATTTATTTTGATAAATTAAAAAAAGCGGCAAGAAAAAAATTAATGGATACCCGTATATATGCCCAAACATAATCATAATTTGCTGATTTTATGGGCTTTACCATAAAAAGCGGAAATTAGCCTCTACGTTTTACATTAAATATTGAATTATAGGGTCCCTTGTCCGCATTGCTCTGACGCCGCTGGATAATTTTTTTTAAAATAAAATTTGTCAAAGGTAAATATTTTTTCTTAATTTTGCAAAATCTTTTTTTACAAAAATTAATTGCGATTTTTTATTTGTAAAAATTAGTGTAATTCGTGTATAAAAAATATTCGTTTATGCAAAAAACTGTTGAAATTACCTGTAAAAATCTGCCTGAAAATGAGCAGATACGCGAGTTTCCAATCGGAATTTCGCTTTTGGAAATTTACCAAAAACTAAATATTCAACTGCCTTTTCAACTGATGGCAGCAAGGGTAAATTATAAAGTTGAAGACCTTAACTTTTTTATTTACAAACCAAAAACCATTGAATTTATTGACGCAAGTTCGCCTTCGGGTTTCCGCGTCTATCTGCGGACAATCAGTATGATTTTGGCAAAAGCGGTTTATGATTTGTTTCCCAATGACGTTTTGCGCATAGAACACCCAATCGGACACGGCTATTATTGCACGATAAACGGGCGCGAAAACAAGATACCCGCAGAAAAAATTGCGCAAATAAAAGCGCAAATGAAAGAACTTATCACCGAAAATTTGCCGATTTTATGCAAAGAGGAAAAAACTGAACAGGTAATAAATATTTTCAAGCGGCAAGGTGGTGCAGACAAGGTTTCGCTCTTGAAAATGCTTGGAATTACCTATGCCCGATATTTTTCTATTGGCGATTTTTGCGATTATTACAGCAGTGTTCTTGCGCCGTCGACAGGATACGCGCCAATTTTTGATTTAATAGAATACCGCAACGGAATTTTGCTGCGTGTACCCGACAGGACAAACCCAAACGTTCTCGCTGAATTTGAGGAACAGACCAAACTTTTTGAAATTTTTGAGGAATTTACCCAATGGAACCGCCTTATGGGATTGAGCAACGTGGGCGATTTCAACAGCGGAAAAAATATTGATGTTTATACAATGATAAAAATTTCTGAGGCTCTGCACGAGAAAAAAATTGCCGATATTGCTGAAAAAATCCGCAAAAAAGAGAGCAAAATCATTTTGATTTCAGGACCATCGTCATCGGGCAAAACCACGTTCAGCAAACGTCTTTCGATACAACTGCTCGTTATGGGAATAAAACCAATCGTGCTTTCGATGGACAATTATTTTGTAAATCGCGTTGATACGCCGAAAGACGAATACGGAAATTATGATTTTGAATCGCTTTATTCGGTTGATTTAGACCTTTTTCACAAGCAAATAACGCAACTTTTCAACGGCAAGGAAATTGAAATTCCGTTTTATAATTTTGAAGATGGAAAACGCTATTTTAAAGGTGAAAAATTGCAGTTAAAAAAAGATAACGTGCTGATAATAGAGGGAATACACGCGCTAAACCCCGAAATTTCTAAAAATATTCCGTCAAATAAAGCGTTCAAAATTTATGTGTCGTGCCTGACAACAATTTCGCTTGACAACCACAACTGGATTTCGACTACCGACACGCGCCTGCTTCGGCGGATTGTGCGCGACTTCAAATTCCGCAACTACTCCGCACTCGACACGCTGCGAATGTGGGCGAGCGTGCGCAGAGGCGAGGACAAATGGATTTTTCCGTTTCAAGAGGAGGCAGACGTGATGTTTAATTCTGCATTGATTTTTGAACTTGACGTGCTGCGCAAACACGCTGAACCAGTCATCGAAGACGTGCCGCAATATTGCGAGGAATACACTGAGGCACACCGTCTTTTGAAATTTTTGAGATATTTTAAACCCATTGTCGAGCGCGAAATTCCGCCGACTTCAATCTTGCGGGAATTTTTGGGTAGCAGCAGTTTTCGATATTAAAAATTGTATAACTTACAGTTTTAATCGCAAAGTTTAAAATTTAAAAATATCTTAGCAACTTTGCGTTCAAAAAGTTATTTTTATTTTTCAATTTAAAAAGAATTTATTAACTTTGCATTTTGAAAAATCTTTTAATCTTTAAATTTTTGAATTAGAATATATGACAAAAGAAGATAAAAACCTGATTGACAATATTGTAGCGGGAATGCAGGAACAGAAAGCAAAAAAAATTGCGGTGATAGATATGACCGCGCTCGAAGCCCCTTGCCGCTTTTTTGTGGTTTGTGAGGGAACTTCCTCTACGCAAGTTGACGCCATTGCCGAAACAATGAAAGATTTTGTGCGCAAAAATGCTAAAATCAAGCCTTTCGCCATTGATGGAACAGACAATGCACAGTGGATAGCAATGGACTACGGAGATGCAATAGTGCATATTTTTCAGCGAGAAACCCGCGAATTTTACGACATCGAACATCTTTGGAACGATGCAAAAATTGAGTATGTGAAAGACTTGGATTAAAAATTAAACACATAAAAAAATTAATTATAAAATCATAAACAGATACGAATGGAAATAAGAAGTTAAGAGAAGTTAGGCAGAAAGTATGGAACTCCCCCAAAAATTTTCAACTTTCAATTTTCAATTTTTCTGTATTCGTGTGTTTAGCGTTTAAAAATAAATTTTAAAATATGAAAAAACTTATTTTAATCAGTTTAATGGTTGCGGTTGCTGCGGGCAGTTTTGCAAAAAAGCCTGTGAACAAACTTGTACCGCAAAAATTGCCGAAAAACATTGAATTTTCGACAGGTTTTCACGCCTTTTGCAAAGACTTGGCAATGGAATCTCAGGGCTTAAAAAGTTTGTCGGAATATATGCCGTCGAACCAGATGCAAAGCCAATACGCATTTACCACAATGCCCGACGGCAAAACGGGAATAGAGGGTTTTATACAGATAAATCCCGCTTTTTTTGACGCATACAATTTCGAGCAACTCGGCGGCTACCTGATTTACGTTAGCGAAGGACTTTACAGTTACAAAATGCCCGTTGAGGTAATATTTAAAATGCTCAAAATCAAAGGATTAGTGCAGGTTGATATTCCTGAAAAGCGGATAAAAAAATGAAAAAAACAGTCAATTACCCTCCTGTTGGGGAAATTGAAGTGCGCACAAATAGAAATTGCAACGGCATACGTTACTCTGTATATGAGAGTTGCGTAAAAATTACTGTTGCACCTGCGTTTTATAAATCGGTTTTTCCAATTCCAAAGGAAAAAATTCAATGGATTTTGCAGAGTAAGGAAAAATTACAGAAAAATATCGGGCAAAAATTTTCGTATAATGCAGATACTCAAATAGATACGTTTAGTTTTAGAATAAATTTTGCGCCAGAGCCGAAACTTGAAAATAAATTTTCGGCACGGTTGCAAGATATGGTTCTTACAATAAAATTTCCACCACAACTTGATTTTCAAACTCCTAAAAATCAGACAGTTATAAAAAATATTGTCAAGCATTTTTTAACTGTTGAGGCTAAAAGAATTTTGCCTCCAAAACTTGAAAAATTGGCGAAAATGCACAATTTTTCATTTTCTGAAATAAAAATTTCGTCTGCAAAGCGGCGTTGGGGCAGTTGCAACGGAAAAAAGAGCATTTCGTTGAGTTGTTATCTGCTCTTTCTGCATGAAAATCTGATAGATATGGTGCTTGTCCACGAACTTTGCCACACCGAACAAATGAACCATGGCGTAAAATTTTATGCCCGCCTCCGCCAAATTTTTCCCAATCTGACTGAATTAGAAAAAGAACGGAAAATTATAGAAAAAAGAATTGCAGGAATGTATTAAAAAAGTTCCACGTTTTTTAGAAAAGTAGAAATCTAATACATTGATATTGTGTTAATTGCAAGAATTTCACCAACTGTTTTTGGCATATATCCACTTTTATGATAGCGAGAGGGTTGTTGAGGTAATAAGCGATAAATTCTAAACCGTA
>JAISYF010000166.1 GCA_031270065.1 Prevotellaceae bacterium
GAAGCCGTTACCCATTTGAAAAATTGCTTAAACGATTCTTTATCGGTGGCTTTCAACTGCAAAACATTGTCGGAAATTTTGCCCAAAATGCTTAAATCGGCGTTGTCGCCAATAGACACCACAACAAGATTGGCACTTTTGCGGTATTTCTGATTCCAACGGTTGAAAGCCGTTTGATATTCATCTGTCGGGTTGCCGTCTGTAAAAAGGAAAATGATTGGTTTCCAGTCGCCTTTTTCTTCCAAAGTAGTTTTCTGAATGGAGGTATCAAGGTCGTTCATCAGGAACGACAAAGCATTTCCGAGAGAAGTGCCGCTACCGACAGGCAGTTTTGGCGGGTAGAAGTTGTACAACTCTGTGAGCGGCGAAAGTTTTGTGGCTTTGCCCGCGAAGGCGACAATGGAAACATAAACCGTTTCCAGCGAATAAGGGTCGGTGCGCAACTCTTTTACTATGGTTGCTATTCCGTCCTGCAC
Organism: Prevotellaceae bacterium; assembly: GCA_031270065.1. GTDB lineage: Bacteria > Bacteroidota > Bacteroidia > Bacteroidales > Paludibacteraceae > F0058. Next base: position 477 of record JAISYF010000166.1, read on the forward strand.
CTGTTCAATGGGTTCGCCCACCATTGATTCGGACACATCTATTAAAAAACAAATTGGTAATCGTCTCATTGTATTATATTTATGTTATACAAATTTCAAAATAAAAAGCAAAATGATGAGCAGAATTATCTGCGACATATCAACCGCAATACCATTGCCCACTTGTGCAGGCTTGGCAATTTTGCGCAACAAATTCAAAACAGGATTGAAAACTCTTTCGCAAAAGGTAAAAGTCTTCAAATGCTGCCCTGTCAATCGTGCTTTGTGAGGTGTAAGTTTTGAATACAGGAAAAGCAAAACAATTACTACGCTGATTAATATGTAAAATAAGGCTCTCATTCTTCGTTATATTACTGTATTAACTTCTGTGGGTGGCGGTGGCAAAACAATACTGTCGCTTGCGCCAACACTCTTGTTCCCAACTCCAATGGAATCGGATACCCATTTGAAAAACTGTTTGAATGTTGAACTGTCGGTGGTATCCAACGAATACACTTGACTTGTAAGCGATTGCAGTGGCTTGACATCTGCTTTTGCGCCTGCCGCACAAGCGATAATGCTTGCAAAATGCCGTTTCTGAACTTCGGGTATCATCTGATTATAGAGTTGAATATCAGAAGGTTTTCCATCAGTCATAATAAATAGCAGCGGCATCCAGTCGCCTTTTTTATCGGGAGTACTTAACTGCACTTCCGTATCTGCTTTTTTGCAAAGCAATTCCAAAGCCGCGCCCAAATGAGTTGGTCCCGATCCGGGCGTTTCAATGTTTGGAATTTGCAGATTTTCCAATTCGGTTAAAGGCATAATTTGCTTTACATCTTTATCAAATGTAATAATGCTGATATGCACCGATTCGAGTGCAAAGGGGTCTTGTCGCAAACTTGCCACCATTGTATCAAGTCCGACTTTCACTGCTTCTATTGGCTCTCCACGCATTGAGCCGGAAGTGTCTAATAATAAATATACGGGTAATCTTCTCATCGTTTTTTGCTACTGAAAATTGAAAATAATGCGCCAATCAAAGCAGCCCCTGCCTTGCGTTCCAGTCCTTGTCGCGTGGTGGGAATACCGGTTTGCCTTGCAAATCTTTGCTTGGCTCCGGTAATTCCTACTGCACGCTTCCATGAAAAAGTTAACCCCGGAATAATGGATTTCTTTTTTGCCATTTTTACATTCTTTTATTCGATTGGCATCCACCATACTCCCTTACCTTGATTCACTCTTTTCTGCACCTCCTGATAATTATCACCCAAAGAATTTTTTCTTTGAGGGTCATTACCATAATTGCCTCTTACAACTATTTTTGCTAACTCATCATAATTGTCTGTTGATTGAGAAGTTGGTTGAGGACTATCGGTCGAATCAGTATCAAGGCTAATAGAATCTGAAATTTCCGATTTACCAGCGGTTGTATCAGCAACAACAGCAGGTACTTCAGGTGTCGGAGTTTGAGTTTTTGTTTCATTTTGGCATTTTTTCAATGCCAAAATAACAATCACTACAATGACCAACAAAATAATCAGCCAAAGCCACCATTTTGATTTTTTCTTTGGCGTATTTCCGCTTAATCCAACTGCGGAAGAAGTTGTTTTTGATATAGTACTCATTTTATTATTTTTTTTTATTTGTTATACTACAATATTAACTTCGGGTGGAGGAGGCGGTAATTCTCCAATGCCTGCCATTTCTGTACCACTGTTCACTTTTGCACTGCCTGTGCTTACCGAAGCCGAAACCCATTTGAAGAATGCCTTAATGGTAGAACTGTCAGCAGTGTCGAGTTCCACAACACATTCAGTAATCTGTTTCAGCACACTTGTATCTGCACCCGCGCCAACGGCACAAGCTACCACAATACCTGTTTTGCACTTTTTGAACTCTGTCAGTCCGCGTTTCCAGTCGTCTGTTGGACCGCCGTCTGTCATAATGAATACCAAAGGTTTCCAGTCGCCTTTTACTTCGGCTGTGGTTTTGGTAACTTCGGAGTTGATTTTGTTTGCCAACAATCTCAACGCATCTCCCAAAGCAGTGCAGCCTGTCGCCTGAATTGAAGGTGCTTGAAAAGCAGTCAGTTCCGTAAGCGGCACAACCTGTTTTGCCGAACTGTCGAATGTGATTACGCTTAAATAAGCGGTTTCAAGCGCATACGGGTCTTGCCGCAAAGCACTCAACATCATTTGTACGCCGTTTTCTACGGCTGCGATTGGTTCGCCTGTCATCGAACCTGAGGTGTCAAGCACCAAATAAACAGGAAGTCGTCTTGCCATAATCTTAAAGGTATTTATTTGTTACTGTTACTAATGTTCCTTTCAAATCTCTGTCGCGAGTTGCTTCGCCGATTGCGTTGAATTTCCACTCGCCGTTGCGTTTGTAGAATACGCCCATTATCATTGAAACGCTGCCTGCAAACGTGGCATCGTTGGCAATATCATAGGTTGCAAATACTTCATTTACACGACTTGGCGTTCCTTCGTAGATACGAATAGAGGCGAAAGGAATGGTTTTGAAATCGTGTCCTCTGAAACTGTTCAGCACGAAAGCGATTTTTTCTACTTCGGCAGGCAACTTTGCCAAATCAACCGTAATTATTTCATTGTCTAATCCGTCATCGCCGCCCATATCGCCGGTTAAATCATCACCGCTGTGGCGAATTGAGCCGTTTTTGGATTTCAGATTTCCGAAATAAATTACTTCCAACACTTTGTTGTTGGCATCGAAAGTAGCGCAACTTGCGTCTAAATCGACTGCTTCCATTGACTTCAATCCAAGCCAATTTTTCTTTTCAATCGCGCCCCAATTAACGCCTACGCAGATATTTTGCAACTTGCTTCCGTTGCTTTTTTCAAGGTTTATCCGCTGACCTTTTTCTAATTTTATAGCCATATTGATTTAATTTTTAATTAGTTATACTTATTAAAATAATCTTCCAATCCGCCTTTTTGACCTGTGCCAACGGCTTCAAATTTCCATTCGCCATTGCGTTTGTAAATTCTGCCGAATTCTACGGCTGTTTCCACCGAAAAATCTTCTTCCAATTCATATTTCAGAATTTCCTCGTTGGTGTCGGGATTGTAAATGCGCACAAAGGAATTACGCACCTGTCCGAAATTCTGGTGGCGTTCTTCTGCTTTGTGAATGGTAACAACCACAATGATTTCGGTAGCATTGGGATTGATTTTTGACAAATCAACCTTTATGCTTTCATCGTCGCCATCGCCTGCACCTGTGAGGTTGTCGCCGGTATGTTCTACCGCGCCATCGGGCGATTTCAAGTTGTTGTAAAACACGAAATATTCATCGGACAAACATTTTCTGTTTTCGCCGAGAATAAATACCGAAGCATCAAGGTCAAAATCAACGCCTGTGTTCGATGAGTTGGCATCCCAGCCAAGCCCGATTACAAATTTTGGGAGGGAAAGCGAAGCACGTCCTCCTTTTTCTAAATTGATAGCCATTTTATTCCGTATTAAAAATTAATTATTTACTTCCTGCCTGCCATTGCATACCCCAGCCGTATCGCTTATCACAATCGTCGTGTCCGTTGTGAAATGTCACGAGTTTTTTTACTGTCATTGAATTGCTGTCGAATAGAATTTCGGCGATGGCACAGAATTTTTCGGAATTGTACTGTTTGCCCATTTCTACAACAATATCTTGGTTGCCCGGCACTTTTACCGTAACCACCGCATTGGTTTCCGCCCATTTCGCCGCGCCCTCATATATAAAGGTATAGACGGTAATGCGTTTGAGGTCGGAAAGTCCTTGCGGATTGAGCACAATGTTTTCGCCATCGCTTGCTGCGCCCGAACGGTCGTCGCCGCTGTGCCATATCCAAGGTGCTTGTGTGTAACAGCCCTGTCGTGTTACGCGGTTTTTCGGTCCGCCCTGATTTTGAGCAAACTGCAAACCGTCAATACAAGATTTTGCGCCGCTTCGGAGTTCATACCAAACCCCCAAATCCAAATCTATGGATTTGTCGCCGCTCCAGAATTTCGACCAGCCGTTTTGATTGCCTTGCGACCAGTTAAGATTGATAACTATTTCTTTCAGAGTGTTATCGCCTCGTTTTGTCAGGTCGATTTTATGAGTATCGCCTGTTTTTTCAAGAATAATTGCCATTGTATTAGTGTTTTAAAATTAAACATATTTATTTACAAAGTACTGTAACCCACCTTTGTAGCCGATACCCATCGCCTCAAATTTCCATTCTCCGTTTCTGCGGTATAAACGACCAAATTCTACGGCTGTTTCCACCGAAAAGTCCTCGTCCAAATCATATTTTGCGATTTCCTCATCGGTTTGGGCGTTGTAGATACGAATAAACGAGTTGCGCACCTGTCCGAAACTCTGTCGACGGGCTTCGTAGTCGTGGATTGTTACCGTAAAAATGATTTCCTGAATTTTGGAATTCACTTTTGCCAAATCCACAGTCAGTGTTTCGTCATCGCCGTCGCTGTTGCCGCCTGTCAGGTCGTCGCCTGACGATTCAACTGCGCCATCTGGCGAGATTGGATTGTTGTAGAACACAAAATACTCCTCTTTTGGAAGTTTTTTGTTCTCGCCCAGCATAAAAGCCGAAGCGTCAAGGTCAAAATCGAACCCTGTACCTTCGTTTGGGTCCCAGCCCAAACCTACTCCTACTTTCGACAGCCCTATTTCAATTCGCTGTCCTTTTGTTAAATTAATTGCCATTGTATTATATTTTTTAAAATTAATGTTTAATCGTTGCGTATTCTGCTATCTCGCCGTCGTGGCTCAAACAGAGGTTTTTTACCTGCACAAAATCCTTGTAGTTTTCGGGAATGTGAATCCAAAAACCATCGGTGTCAGTGGTTTCGTAGGCATTGCTGCTTGCGTAGTGCTTGCGAATGAGTTCCGCTGTTTTCAAGCGGTCGGCATTGTCTTTGAATTGGAATGATATTACTTTCATATTCGAGTGATATTTATGATTTATATTTGCTTTACTTGTCTTCTGTTTTTTTCTAACAACACAAAATAAGAAAGCGGATTTACATTATCCGCTTTCAGAGGTATTAGGAGACCCGCAAACTTCAAATAAGTAAACCCGCATTTCTGCGAGCGTCCTATCTTTAAGTTTGCTTTTGCTTGAAAGTTCCTAATTTTCTGAAAGCAATGATATTAACGCTAATAGTTATGTGTCAAAATTTCTAATATATTGTTTTATTTGTCATTATATTTATTTATTTATTTATTTATTTATTTTTATTATTACTAATTTTTTATTTTATGTCATAAAATTAACTAAATTTTATGATTTATATTGTTTTTTTATAATTTTTCTAAAATAATTTCTTTCGGTAAGTTCATTTTATTGAACGAAAACAATTTTTTGCCCAAGTTCTTCAATGACGCACCTATATTATATATGGTAGTATCGTCAATTATAAGAAAACGGTCATGAAATATGCTTGTTGTTTTTACCGTAATCGGCTCATATTCGGCATTATGTTTATCAATGTCTAATTGCAGTTGGTCAGAAATTCGTAAAGTGTAAATTGTCGCCTCAACACCATTTTCTCGTTTCGATAGTTGCAAAAGTACGGTTTCGTCAATGTAGTTGTCAATTAGAATGATAGATTTTTTTGCCGATTTAATAAGTTCAGCCACAAAAGAGTGTGATTCTAAAATTTGTCCGTCATAAAAAATACCTTCAACAGGCGGTAAAGCGGTTTTTACAAAAAAATCAACTTTTTTTTCTGTTTCTGCCATTCTGTATTCCAACCGTTCCAATCTTTGGTTTATAGCGTATCCTCGCAAAAGATATTCTTTGAGAATGCAGTTTGCCCAAATTCTGAAATGCGTACCTTGCAACGATTTTACCCTATAACCAACCGAAATTATCACATCTAAATTATAAATTTTTGCTCTTACGGTTTGCGTTTTTCCTGCAATAGCACCGTGTTGAGTGGTTAGTAAGAAATTCTTACATACCACTTTTTCGTCCAATTCGCCCTCTTTGAAAATGTTTGCAATGTGCATTGTAATATTTGCTCTCGAAGTTTGAAACAATCCTGCCATCAACACCTGCGTGAGCCACACCGTTTCGTCTTCCAAAATAACTTCTATTTTCACAGAGTCATTCGGTTGATAAAGAATTATCTCATTTTTAATATTTTCGGTCAGTTGCAACTGCATTTTTTTTTCATTATTTAATATTTCAATCCAAAGTGCAAAGGTACAACATTTTTTTTAATCTATAATCATTTTTTTAAAATTTTTTTTCACTATAAATAAATAATGTTGTTTTTATCAGTCGTAGTGCGGTGTTGCGGGGATATTGCATTTAACGGTTGGGCAGTTTTTTGCAGTGCTTGCTTTCATATAACATCTTGCGCGGTACGACATAAAAAAAGAACAAATCAAAAGTAGGGGACTTCTAAAATTTAATTTTTTCATTATGATTTTCTAACAAAGCCGAAGTCCGTTTAAACTCTGTCAAAAAATCGCTGCAAAGTTATAACAAATTTTTGACAATTTGTACTTTATTTTGTAAAAATTTTCTATCTATCTATCTATCTATCTATCTATCAGCATTTTAAGT
>JAISYF010000175.1 GCA_031270065.1 Prevotellaceae bacterium
ACATAATTTAAAGGAAACGAGAAAACTGATTTTAGTGAAATTTTAGTGTCTGCCGACAACATTTTATTATTTCTTAAATAATTGGTATTCAGAGCATTATAATAATTTTTGTAAAAAAAACTTCCGTCTATTTGTATTCCGTGCCGTAGAGGGTCGCAATATGTTTTAAAGTTTAAAACGCCTAAATGCGTTGAATTTGCAGGGCTGATTATTTTTTCCGTTGTATTTTTTGTTGCAGAAATAATATAATTTTCCGTAAAATTATGTTTATCAACGTAAAACGAATACAAGACAAGCAAAAATGTATTTAATTTGCTGAAAAGCGTGTAACTTCCTGATAATGAATATCTTGACGCGCTAACATATTTATCTGCGGAATTGACGTAAGAGTTATAATTGGCAAAATAATTTACATAATCCAACGGCAAAAAATCCATTTTTTGATATGATGACGACAATGTAAAAGCATTTCCTTTGCCTAAATCGAAAGATAATGAAACATCGGGCGTAAAAATAAAACGATTTTCTATGTGTTTTTCTAATAAATCACTGTAAATATTGCGGGAATTTAAGCCGAATAGGGCGTTTGCCCGCAAAGTAAATATTTTTGATTTAAAATTAAAATTGCCTGAAACATAATAAGTTACGCTTAAAAAGTCAACATTTTCGTTATCAAAATTCAAGTTTTGCAATTCAAGTTTTTGAGATTTTATTTCTGCGCCGCTTTTGATATTGAAATAAAAAAACTTGCGGATTTTTCTATAATAATTCACCGAAATATTGCCGTATAAAGAATTTGTAAAAGCGTTTTGATTAATTTTTTTGTAAAGCGTATCTAACGAATAAAAATCAAAAAGTTGAGAATTTTTACCGTATAACATATTGATATTGAACACAATAGCGGAACTGTCTTTTAACAAAAAAGTTAAATCGGCATTGTTTGTCGAAAAATAATTTTTATCATTTGTATTGTAAAAACTTTGTTGCGGAATTTGTAAATTATTGTTAAAATTGCTTCTAAAATTGCTGTATTTACTGTTAAAATTCAATAAAATATTTTTTTTAATGTTGTATTTCAGTTTTATTTTTCCAAAATGTAATATCGGTTTTCTTTCGATGTTCGACAAATTTTCAATCAAAATCGTGTCGGTAAAATAGTTCATTTTGTCCTGCTCAAAATAGTTTTCTCTGCGCATATCAAAAACATACTGCCCTGTAATGCTGAGTTTTTTCTCTTTTTGATAACCAAAATGAAAAGAATTGTATAATTTTTTATCTTTAACCGTTTTTGTGTTTTCAATGTTGTTTCTGTTGAGTGTGTAATTATCTGCAAATGAGGTATTTAGATTGTTTTCGTCAATTATATCACTTGGCGAGAAAGTTGTTGTAGTGCCTTGATTGTCAAAGGAAAAAGTATCGTAAAATTTCCATTTTTTGCTGAAAGATAAGAGGTTTGCTCCCAAGTCGAACATATTTTTATAGCCGCCGCCAAGTTGTACATCACCTGTTGGACGCGAAAGTTTTAACTCGTCTTTTAGTTTCAGATTTAAAATCACTTTGTTCGACAATTCAACATTTTTCAACAGCGAATTATCGCTGTAATTTTCAATCGCCTGCACCGACATTAGAAAATTTGACGGAATATTTTTGCTCGCAATTTTATAATCGGTATCAAATAAATCGGTGTCGTCAAGCGTTATTTTTTCAATTGATTTGCCTTTAAACGAAATATTGCCTTCGTCAGATACAATAATTCCGGGCAGTTTTTTAAGAATGTCCTCAACTTTTTTCTCTGTTCCGTCAGAAAAAGCGAGTAATTGATATTCCGTTGTGTCGCCTTTCACAATGATTGACTTCGGTTTTACTACAATTCCCTGCAATTCCGTTGCACTATCGGTCAAAATCACATTAAATTCATTTGTAATGTCGTTTAAACTGTGTTTTTGTGTTTTTAATCCTAAATAACTGAAAATCAACTCTTTATTATTTCTATTTTCGGAAATTTTTATTTTATAATTTCCGTTTTTGTCGGACAATGCAAAAAAAAGGATTTTATTTTCGGGCTTGGTCGCAACCGTAATATTAACCCCTAAAAGTCCTTTTCCATCTTTATCTGTAATATTTCCAAAAATTTCGTTTTGTGAAAAAATATTAAAAATGAAAACGTTAAAAACAAAAAATAAAATTATTTTTTTCATTCAAGCAAGCATTTGTCCGCTGGTTTTGAATAAGTTACAGAAATATCTGTATTTTCATCGCTAAAAGTTCCTTGAAGTTGCCGTTGCATTTTTTTCATTGTTTTTTCGAGTAAAACAATACACTCTTTTTTTGTCATTGTCGTTATTACGATTGGCTTTTTTGGCGGGTACAATGTTTTTTCAAATGAAATTAATTCAATATTAATTGCGCCGTCAGTGGATTTTGCCTCAACTATCAATCCGGGCAAGCCCCACAATCGCCAAGGTCCGCTAATTGTTGGTATTTCTGGTGCAAACCACGCCGTAATTTCGTAACCGCACAAATTTATAGTCGCCATAATACACTGGTAGTTGCCGACTGCTTTTGCGCTGTCTGCTACAACATTCCATTCGGGCTTTATCAAATCTGATTTTATGACACCGTCAATTATCATTGGACTTTCAAACACGCAATAGTCCGACAGAGATGTGTATTTGAAATCTTCTATTTTTTCTTTATTTGACTTAATTTCTGCTGTCAGTTCATTAATCTCTGCCTCTGACAAATCGGCTGAACTTGCTGAAATGCTAATATCGGATGAAATATCATAACGCCAACTATTAGCATTAAAAGTCAATGTTCCTGCACCAAAACTACTAAAACTCAAATCTTGATATTTTGCAATATAATTTTGAGAAAATAGATTTAAACAGATATTAATGCAAGAAAATGTAATAATTAATTTTTTCATATTTTTGAATTTTATAAAAAACAAAGGTAGTGATATTCTTTCATAATATCACTACACTTATTAATAAATTATTTTTTGAACTCTCTTAGGACTTCTTCAACAGCCTTTTTTAATGCTATTGCCAACTGTTCTACCAATGCTTTCATATCTCTGCAATCGCCTCTTACTGTGGCTGTTACAGTGATTTTTACAAAGCCAACATTTACTGTTGCTTCACCAGAAAGTTCGCATTCCATTGCTTGTGCCTCTGTCATAGACATCGTTTCACCCATTGCTTCGGAAAAACTCGAAAACATTGCATCTAAATTTTCTTCGGAAAAAGATGTTACATCTCCAAAATTAAATGAATAGGAGATACTTTCTACTGTTCCGTTGGCGGCGGTCGCTTTGTTTGCAAAACCGAAAGATGCCACGCATAATGCTAATAATACTAATTTTTTCATACTAAAACAAATTAAATAATTAATGAATAAAGTAAATTACTAAGAACTGCTAACATTTTTCAACATTTTGAGTATGCGCACTTCTAAAAATCAATGTAAAATATTAACGATACAAAGGTAATTGTTTATTTTGAGTTACAAATTGTACAAAAGTTGTAATTTTCACCACTTTTGCTATAAAATTGTGAAACGAAGTTATTATCAAATAAATCTTATGAACCTCAAAGTGCTTGTGGGTGCGTTTATCAGTTCGATGACGGCGTTTTTGCTCTGCGGTTTGTTGTGTGGTTTTGTTCTCGTAATCTTTATCGCGAATGCAGGCGGTGCGTGGGACAATGCCAAGAAGTACGTTGAGGAAGGCAATCACAGCGGTAAAGGCAGCGATGTGCATAAAGCCACCGTTGTAGGCGACACCGTTGGTGATACATTCAAAGATACATCATATCCATCGCTCAATATTTTGATAAAATTTAATGAGTATGGTTTCTATCGTTGTGGAAAGATTGACAGTAGCGTGGAGTTTATGTTAGAACAAAGAGCAAAGACAAAAGACAGGTGCAAGGGATTGAAAGATTTTGCACCTGTTTTTTTGTGTTCTGTTATTTAAAAATAAATTTGTACTTTTGCAGAAAATTTAATCAATAAAATTTATGGCTACATTAGGAACTAAATTGTTGAATTTGAGAAGGGAACGCAAACTTTCTCAAACCGAAATTGCAGAAAATTAGATGTGTCGCAAAACGCATATCACAAATGGGAGGCAGATTTGTGCAAACCCGGTGCTGACAATCTTTATAAAATTTCTGTTTTCTATCAAATTGATATGACGGAATTGCTTGATGATAATGAGAAAATTTCATTGTCAAACAATCGAATTACAGGTGAAAATAATATTATCGCCAACACAATTCCAACCATAAATATTCAAAATTCAAAAGAATTAGTGGAAAAAGTGCTTGATACACAAGTGCAAATCACAAAACTTATTGAGCAACAGTCAAATTTGATGCAGAAATTGTTGAAAAAATAAATTATATTCTGAATTTTATGCTAAAAATGCAAGTTGCAGCCATTAGGGTTTTGGTAAAGTATAAGAAGTTTAGACATTGATAAAACAGTAAAAGTTTCTCTCTTTTCCGATAAATTGCTCGTCAAATGTTAGTTTTAGTTTCCAATTTTTAAGCGGTTTTGCAATTAAATTTTGGAAAAACGAAAAAGTTGAACTGTTGCCGATTTTCGTATTGTCGGAATTGTAGCGAGAGTAACCGATTTTTGAGCCAATTACATAATTTAAAGGAAACGAGAAAACTGATTTTAGTGAAATTTTAGTGTCTGCCGACAACATTTTATTATTTCTTAAATAATTGGTATTCAGA
>JAISYF010000129.1 GCA_031270065.1 Prevotellaceae bacterium
CGGGCTTCGCCCGCAATTTTAAAAAAGAGAGTACTCTCTTTTTTAAAATTTTTTTTATTGTTATTTTTTGTTTGTATAATTCGGCTGCAAAGGTAAGAATTTTTTGCGAAATAAAAAAATATTTTTTTTATCCACAAATTTCACAGATTAGCACAAATAAGTTTCCTTAACAGCATCAAATTTGCATCTTTCTACTCCTGTTTTCAAGTCTGTTTTCGGGCGGTAGCCGACCGCATTTTCGGCAATGCCTGTTTGAGCCAACCGCGCAAATTTATATCAAACTCACATTAATTTAGCCTCGTTCCAAATTTTGTCCATTTCCGCCAACGACATTTTGTGCAGACTTTTTCCTTGCTTTAAAGTCTTGTCCTCTAAGTAGTTAAAGCGTTTTATAAATTTTGCGTTAGTTCTTTCAAGTGCATTTTCAGGGTCTATTTTATACAAACGTGCAGCATTTATCAGCGCAAAAAACAGGTCGCCAAACTCCGCCTCCATTTTATCGCTATCGTTTTTCTCAACCTCCGCCTCAAATTCAGAAAATTCCTCGCGCACTTTGTCCCAAACCTGCGCCCGTTCCTCCCAATCAAAGCCGATACTCGCGGCTTTTTCTTGAATGCGAGCAGCCTTAATCATTGCAGGCAGCGCAGTGGGAACACCACTGAGAACGCGCTTGTTGCCGTCTTTTTCCTTCAATTTCAACTCCTCCCAATTTTCCTTAACCTTGTCGGAAGTTTCCGCAACCACCTCGCCATAAACGTGCGGATGCCTGAAAATCAACTTTTTAACCAACTCATCACAAACATCTTTTATATCAAAATCGTTAGTTTCCGAACCTATTTTAGAGTAAAAAACAACGTGCAGCAACACATCGCCCAACTCTTTTTTTATGCCCTGCATATTTTCCTCGCAAATTGCCTGCGCAAGTTCATAAGTTTCCTCTATCGTGTTGTTTTTCAACGACTTAAAGGTTTGTTTTCTGTCCCAAGGACACTTTTCCCTGAGGTCGCTCATTACGTCAAGTAATTTTGAAAACGACTCTAAAATTTCTTCTTTTGTGTGCATTTTGGTTAATTTGAGGATTTGAGAATTTGATGATTTGAAAATTTGAAATGCAAAAATACAAAAAAATTATTGCCCTGCAAAATATTTATAATCTCTCAATACAGTGTCAATAAATTGTTCGGCGGACATTTCGGGGGCGGTTTCGGTAGTAATTGTTTCAATTTTCTCACGAAGTTTTTGCAATATTTCAGCATTGCCGTTGCGACGAGCGCGGTCGAATGATTGACGGATTATGCGGACATCGTTGTCGGAAAGTAGCAGCACTTGCATAAAAGTCGGGTGGTATTCCTCCGCAAGCCGCTCAAAATCAGGGCGTTGGCTGACTTTGATTTTTTTAACATTTATCACAACGGTACTCGCCACAAGGTCGGCAATGCGCTGGCGTTTTTGTGTGCAAACCATCACAATCAAGCCGACAAGCGTGCTAACCAAATAAAAATCTACTAAATTCAGCAACCAACGGACAAAAAACGTGCCAAACCCCGCCTCGCCGCCATCTTCTTTAACAATTCTGATGCCGACAATTCTTTTACCCAACGTTTGCCCCTGCATAAAATAAGGAAAAAGCAGATTGTAAAAAATATACGGCAAAATTAATAATAAAAGATATGTAAAGAAAATTCCAAAATTTGTTTCTGTATTAAAAAATTGCTGATTATTTGCTGAAATTAAAACCATTATTACCAATAATATAGTAATGTATGCCGATAAAATGATTTTATCCAAAATAAAAGCCCAAATTCTTTGCGAAGTTTCGGCAAGATTATAGTTGATATTTACGTTTTGCGCAGTGTTGATAATTGTATAATTATTCATAAGTTATTAAAAATCAATGTTTTATAGTTGAAAAATATTTTTGTAATTTTGTGAGCAAAGATAATTTAATTTTTTAAAACCACAAAATTCAATTTGAAAATTTGAAATTAAAATTCCCCAATCCTCAAATTTTCAAATTGAATTTTTGCATTGTATTTTTGTATTTTCAAATTTTCAAATCCTCAAATCCTCAAATTTTTATTGTAACTTTGCACCGATTTTTTGACAGAGTTTTATTGGACTTCGACTCTGAAAAAGAATCAAAAGAAAAACGGTAATTTTTAGAAGTCCCCTAAAAAAATATGCGCGAGGCTGCATTTATTAAAAAAAATAAAGAACGTTGGATTGAGTTTGAAAATCTGCTCAAAAAACCCAATCGTCTGTTGCCTGATGAGGCAGCCGATTGTTATTTGCAGATTATCAATGATTTAAGTTACGCTCAAACCTACTATCCGCACACCGAAACTACTCAATATTTGAATAAAATGGCTCAGCAGGCGCATTTTTCGATTTATAAAAATAAAAAGGAAAAATCAAGCCGAATTATCACGTTTTGGACAAAGGAACTGCCGAGGCTTTTTGCGCAATATCAAAAGGATTTGCTGCTGTCGATAACGCTCTTTACGGTGTTCGCGCTACTCGGTTTATTCTCTGTGTATCAAGACCTTAACTTTGCCCGCGTGGTGCTTGGCAACGACTATGTAGACATGACAATTCAGAATATCAAAGACGGCGACCCTGCTGCTGTGTATCACGAGCAAAGTCCGTTTTTGATGTTTGTAATGATTGCCTCAAACAATATCAAAGTCGGTTTTATGTGCTTTGTAATGGGCATTTTTGCTGCGCTCGGCACGCTTTATATGCTGTTTGCCAACGGCGTAATGCTGGGCAGTTTTACAGGATTTTTTGCGCGTTATGGTGTGGGCGTGCAGGCAAATTCGATAATCTGGATTCACGGAACAATAGAAATTTTTGTGATAACAGTTTGCGGGGCGGCAGGACTGATTTTGGGCAAAAGTTTGCTTTTTCCAAAGACCTACACCCGCTTGCAATCGGTACGGAAAGCGTTTTATGACGGTGCAAAAATCTGTTTCAGCACGCTGCCGTTTTTCCTGACGGCTGCATTTTTGGAAAGTTACGTTACGCGCCACACCACAATGCCGATAGAGGTTGCCCTGCTGATAATCGGCACAAGTTTGGGGTTGATTGTTTTTTATTATATACTTTTACCGAATAAAATAAGAAAAAAATTGAATAATGCTTGATTTTATACAATATACTTCACCGTTTATTTCGGCGGTTGTGCTGGGAATTGTCTTTGTTTTAGACCCCTGCGCATTGCTGTCGAATATCGCTGCAATAGGCTATATTTCAAAAGATTATGCAAATCGCAGACAGATTTTTAGAAACTATTTTTTCTTTGTTTTGGGTAGAATTTTCACGCTTGGAATTTTGGGGTTGCTGCTGGTTTTTCTGTTCAAAAGCAGCATTACATGGTTGAATTTGACGAATTTTTTGAACTCTTACAGTGAAATAATTTTTATTCCGTTTTTAATAATTATCGGATTGATTTTGCTTTTTGCAGATAAAATTTCGTTTCTAAAAATCACGTTTTCTACGCAAAAACTCGAAAAACAGAACTCAAACAGCCTTCTGCAAGCCTTTTTGTTTGGATCCGCGCTCTCGCTGGTGCTTTGCCCAACAAATATTGTACTGTTTTTTGGAATGCTTATTCCATTGTCTATCAACGCATTAGCGGGAAATTTGCTGCCGTTTGTTTTTTCAATTTCCTCGTCTTTGCCGATAATAATTATTATGCTTATAATGATTTTTGGCATAAATAATATTGATAAATTCTACAGAATTGCTGACAAAGCGGGAAAATACATTATCAAAATTTCGGGTGTAATATTCTTGTTAGCAGGCATTTACGTTTTTGTCGAACATCTGTTTTTTCACGCGCATTAATTTTTTATGAATAATTGGAAAAAAACTTTTGGAATTATTTGGACAGGGCAATTTATCTCGTCAATTACCAGCAACACAGCAGGTTACGCTGTAATTTTTTGGTTGAGCCTCACAACAGGCTCGGCTGCCGTACTTGCCTATTCGTTTATGGCAGGAATTTTACCTCAGTTGATAATCGGCTTATTTTCAGGTGCTTACGTTGATAAATGGGACAGAAAACGGACTATGATTTTTTCTGATATGTTTATCGCCGTCTGCACTGCGTTTTTGTGCATCATTTTTTATTTTGGAAAAATCGAAATTTGGCAAATCTACATACTGCTTGCAATGCGGTCGGTCGGCAGTTCGTTTCACACACCTGCAATGCAGGCGAGCGTTCCATTGCTTGCGCCCGAAAGCGCACTGATGCGAATTTCGGGCGTAAATCAGGTAATTCATTCAGTCAGCAGCATCGCTTCGCCTGCGTTGGCGGCATTTTTGCTGGCGGTTTTCAAAAATCAAATGCCGATGGTACTTTCGCTTGATATTTTCGGCGCGTTAATTGCCTGTATATCACTGCTTTTTGTAAAAATTCCAAATCCTGAACAAAAGACCGTTTCAGAAAATATTTTTGAGCAAATCAAAATTGGGTTAAGCGCGATTTTTCAAAATAGAGGCTTGCGGTGGCTTTTTACTTGCGAAATGTCGGCAATGTTTTTTATAATCCCTATTTCCGCACTTTTTCCGCTAATTACCACCGACTTTTTTGGCGGAAAAGAGTACGAAATGAGCGTAGTAGAAATTGCGTGGGGCGTAGGAATGCTGCTTGGCGGGGCTGCGCTTTCCCTCAAACTTTTCAGCAATTTCAACCGCGTAAAAATGATTTCGATTGCCTGTTTCGTGGTTGGCATAACCTTCTTGTTTTCAGGACTTTTACGGCAAAATATGTTTGCTGTTTTTGCTGGTTTGACGGCGATTAGCGGCGTTGCTGTCGCTTTTTGGAGCAGCGCATTTACGGTAATTCTGCAAACCAACATCGCGCCCGAAAAACTTGGCAGAGCCTTTTCTATCTACGATTCGCTATCAATGATGCCTTCGATGCTGGCGTTGATAATTTCGGGCTACCTTACAAAATTAATCGGTTTGCCCGCGCTTTTGGTCATTTCCGGCGTTTGCATCTGCATTACGGCAGGCTTTGTTTCAATAAAAAAAGAGGCGAGGAAGATGGGAAAATAAATCACAAAAACTGCCCAAAAATTTCTTTGAGGCACTTTATTTAAAAATTACTCTTGCAGACTCCACTTTACTCCATCATCGTCTATAAACCAAGCAATGCGGGGAAATTAATGGGGACTTCTAAAAATTACCGTTTTTCTTTTGATTCTTTTTCAAATTAATTCAATTCAATTTGATAATTTGAGGATTTGAGGATTTGAAAATGCAAAATGCAATTTGAGGATTTGGAAATTTTAATTTCAAATCCTCAAATTTTTTAATTTTTTCAAATTGCATTTTTGCATTGCATTTTTGCATT
>JAISYF010000130.1 GCA_031270065.1 Prevotellaceae bacterium
TTTCTTAAAATAAACTTTCTTTTATTGCATTTTCATTGAAATAATCAGGTAAAAGCGAATTTTCTAATGATTTTTGTGAAAAAATATAACGCCCATCGCACACAAAACCAAGTTCATGCCAATTTACAGAGTTTAGTTTTTCGCACAATTCAGTTTCATTAACTTGTTGATTATTAGGAAAAATAGCCAAAACCGAACCGTCATAATTTTTGCAATCGTGCGTAAAAAACGGCTTTTTATTGCGTGTTTTGGAATTTACATAAATTCTTTTTTTGATGGAAATGTGGTGCAAACGCCCCCACTGCCACCAATTTGTTTCATCAAATTGACGTATTCTGCGTTGTAATAATTCCTGTTTATGCTGTTCCAAATAATCGTTTTTTATATTAAAAATCATTTTGCGTGTTTCTCCTGTCTTTTGTGTTGAAGAGCAAACAAATTCCTCATTAGCATATTTTTCATTAGCAAAAATTTTATCATTTCCGCTCACTGCGCCAACTTTTACCGAAAAAACGTCATTAAAATGAATTGGATAATAATTTTCAGTAAATAAAAGTTGTCCGTTGGCTAAAACAAATTCTTTTTGCACATTAGTTCGCCGCGAAAAATTGTCTTTTTCAAAACGCCAAATGATACAATTAGGTTGCGCACCGTCAAAAATTTTCTTGTCGCCCAACTCAATAATGTCCGTAATCGTGCCATTTTGAAATATAAAATCATTCAATTTTATACTCGAAGTGGCTTTGAGAAAATCTCTCGGCGTAATAAAAATCAGTTCGCCGTAAGGATTTAAGTGCTTGATACTCTTTTCAATAAAAAACAGATATAAATTTGTTCTTTCGTCAAAAAGCGTGTTATTTAATTTTTCTTTTGTGCTTTGTAAAATATCTTGGTAGCGAACATACGGCGGATTTCCAATAATCGTATCAAACTTATTTTCAACAGAATAATCAAAAAAATCAACGTTTAACGAGTTTTTTGTGCAATGTTTTTGGTCAATTTCGATGCTTACGCAATTAGGCAAATTTTCGGAAAACGCACCTGCACCGCTTGACGGCTCAAGCGTTGTGCCGAAATTCCGCCGCAGTTGCAACATTTCATTTACAATAAATTGCGGCGTAAAAACCTGTCCTAATTGTTCAACATTATACATAATATTCTGGAAAAATTTCTTTAAATTCAAAATAAACCCTTGAACGCAAATCTACTGATTTTCCAAAAGTTTTTAAAATATATTCCGCAGATTGCTCAAAAGTTCTGTCAACGGGCAATCTGTTATCATTCCATTTGCATTGAAAAGGTAAATTATTGCCATTTGCCTGTATTTTAGGCAGTTGTTTCAACGAATTTACAAAAATATCGCTTGTGTCTTTTTTGTTTATTACTAAAAAATAATAGTCATTATCTTTGCTTGTACCAAAATTTTCTTTCAATTTTTGCAAAAATTTATAATATCCTATACCACTCGAAAAATCAGGTAAAAGTCCTGTCAAAGCATAATAAATTCCTTCTTTGCAATTCAAATTATCGGCAGAAACGGTGTTCGTTACTTTGATGTTTACAGGAAAAAACTTCTTTTTTTCTTCAATTGCAAAATCATACCAATATCTTGATTTTGCTGTGATAATATCAAATTTACCAACCAATTTTCTAACAATTTCATCTTGATTTTCAGACGAATTAGTTCTACCGTCAGCAAAACGTTTTGAAAGTTGTATTTTTTCTTCTTCTTTCAAAAACTGCGCAATTTCTTGCAATATTTTTGGAATGTTATTTTGCATAATTTTCAATTTTCAATTTTTAATTTCCAAAAATTCCTATATTTTGTTTCTTAAATTTGATGCAATAGTTTGATAAATTGTACCGTCTTTTTTTGAAAAATATTTGAGCAATAATTTTAATGTGGTTTTCTTTGGGAAAAGCGTTAAAATTATTTCATTAAAAATTTCCTCATTTTCAAGTAATTTTCTGAAAACTATCGGTTTTAAATCTTTGATTTCTTCAAATGTTTGTTTTGCCTCCAAGTCAAAATTTATTTCTGGTAAATCAGGAATTTCTTTACGCCACTTGGCAAGATATTTCAAAATTTCGTCCCAAATTTTATCAAAACCGAGATAATTAAAAAGCGGTTTTCCATAAAAAATTTGAGTTTCAACGCCGTAGTCAAGCATCATTTTAGCCAATTCGTCTGTATAGTAATTTTTATTTTTTACTAAATCTGGGTCAATGAAATAAAAAATGCCAACAAGTTGTTTTTCAGGGTATTTTGAGAGCATTAAATTGAGTTTTTTTTCAAAATTTTCAATTTGTCCGCGCTTTTTTGTAGAGTCGTGGTCATCTCGCACTTTTTGCTCTATAAAATACACTTTTTTGCCTTTTTTGAAACATTGGTCAATGTCCAAAACATCACCATTTTCCAAAGTATAACGCTTTTGTAAAATATCGCAACCTTTGAGTTTCAGATATTCTTCGATTGCGTGTTCAAAAGCATCGCCAAAACGGATTTCGTGCGACTGCAAAAGATTTTGCAAAATCTTTGCTTTTGGTTTAAAACCAACAAATTCTGACGGATACAAAGCAATATTTTCTAACAAATCGGCTTTTGATTTTTCAAAAATAGTTTCGTCAAAAATATGCTTAAATTGCTTGTATTGTATTATTTCCATAAGTCAAAAATATGTTTCTACACTAAATAAATTATCTTTTGAATTTGCAATGGGATTATTGTAAATATTCAAAATATCATCATAATCTCTTATAACATATCTATCTCTAATTCTTTTGTACGGCTCACACGACAATTCTTTTTCGATTTTCTTTTTATGTTCCTGCTTGCAAAGGATATAAAAAGATAAATTAAATTCAACTAATTGAAAAGTTCGTTTCAACGCAGGTTCAAGAGTTCCAATACTATCAACAATTTCTATCGCTTTTTTTGGAAAACTAAAACCTCTATCATTAAACCAAAGAACATCAATTCTTTTAGTCGTATCTAATATTTCCGAATAAGTAAATTGCGGAATTGTTTTTAAAGTTGCAATTTCCGATAACGGCAAATTATTGTATTTTGCAGTCGGGTCGGCTGTAAAAGTTTGCAATTTTAAAAAGTTGCCTATTTCAAGACAAATTCCTTCCATAAAAGAGTGCATACGAATTGTGTCTTGTTTGATTTCTTCAACTTTTTCCTCTTTGAAATCTGTCAAAGCAACCATTCCTAAACCTATTCGTTTGAAATTCTTTTTTTCTTTTTCATCTCGATAAAAAACACCGCGAATACCTGCTTGCCATTCGTTAGAAGATTTTATTGCTGGATAATATTTTTCAATTTCATTATAAATAATTTCCCAAGTTGCAATACCTTCGTGGTCTTCGAGAACTTTCCTTATGGCTTCTATTTTTGTCATAATTATTAATATTTATGCAGCCAAGCGCATTTGTAAATCATCGTTCATTGCTTTTAAAGAATGATAATGAAATGTATAACTGCTTGATTTTGATTTTGTTGCCCAAATTAAAGTTTCGTGAGCATTGTTAAATCTTGTGCCTTTGAAATTTGGCATTGGATTGGGTTTTACCCAAATTACATCGTTTAGCATCCAAAAACCTGTATTTTGCAGCATTGTACCAACTCTAAAAATATTGTGATAAGTTCCTATTACCCAAAAACAGCCCGTATTCTTCAAAACCCTGTGACATTCTTGCATCCATAATTTTGTAAACTTATCATAATCCTCCTTTGATTCAAATTTATCCCAAGCATCTGTAACAGCATCAACTTTGGTTTGATTTGGTCTGTAAAGTTCGCCATTAAGTTGCAAATTATAAGGCGGGTCGGCAAATATCAAATCCACCGAATTATCAGGCACTTGCTTTAATAATTCAACACAATCACCTTGATAAATATTATTCAAATCATATTTTCCTAATTTTGTCATTGTTTTTTTATTATTTTTACCCAAAAATTCCTGTCAGTGTCAATCCTGTCAAAACTAAAATTACCATTAGCAGAATATTTACCAAGTTTATCGGCAGCAGATATTTCCATTCGAGATTGAGGAGTTGGTCGATGCGCAGTCGCGGGAACGACCAGCGTACCCAAAGCGAAAGGAAAATCAGGAAAAATGTTTTGCCGAAAAACCACACATAAGTCGGAATGTAGCACATTATTTGATTGAAACTGTCCCAACCTGCAATTTGCAGCGGCATCCAACCTCCCAAGAACACTGTTGCGGCAATGGCTGCGATAATAAACATATTCATATATTCGGCAAGGTAGAAAAATCCGAACTGCAAGCCCGAATATTCAGTGTGGTATCCCGCTGTGAGTTCCGACTCCGCCTCAGGCAAGTCAAAAGGTCCTCGGTTTGTTTCAGCGTGTCCGCAAATCAGATAAATCGAAAAAGCGATTAGCGACGAGATATGTCCATTAAAAACGTTCCAGCAATACCGCTGCCCTTCAATCATTTCCGAAAACTGCATTGTTCCCGAAAGCACTACCATTGTCATTAGCGCAAAGCCCGCCGAAAGTTCGTAACTGACAAACTGTGCGCCGCTTCTCATTGCGCCAATCATTGCGTACTTGTTGTTGCTGCTCCAGCCTGCAAGCAGCACTCCGATTATGCCCAAAGACGACACAGCGGTAACGTACAGCACGCCGATATTAAAATCGACCGCCTGCAATCCTTTTCCGAAAGGAATTGCTCCGAATGTCAGCATTGATGCAACAATCATAAAAAATGGAGCGACAAAGAACAAAAATCTATCAACGCGCTTGATATGGATAATTTCCTTAATCAAAATTTTCAGTACGTCAGCCATCGTTTGAAAAAGTCCCCATTTTCCTACGCGGTTTGGACCGATTCGCGCCTGAAAAAAGGCTGCGATTTTCCGTTCTACGTAAATCAACACCATTGCCAACACAGCGTAAGCCGCCAAAAGAGCCACGCCTACAAGCACAAGTTCGATTACAACAGCCAAAAATTCGGGCATAAGTCCCCTTAACCAGCCGTCAAACAACGACAATAAATTTGTTATTTCCAAAGGTTCTTTCATTATTTTTATTTTAGAACAAAGAGCAAAGAATAAAGAATAAAGAGTAAAGACTTGTGCAAGACATATTCAAAATTCTGTCTTTGTTATTTTTATTTATTTAATTATTGTGTTTTAACTTATAATTCATAATTCATAATTTTAACTTAAAAATCATCTATCAATATCTGGTATCACATAGTCCATTGAGCCGCCGATTCCGATAAAATCTGATATTTTTTCGTTTTTGCAGATAAGCGGCATAACCGAAACGAGAGCCATTGATGGCGAGCGGAATTTGAGGCGGTACGGCGTTTTGTCGCCTTTGCTCTCGATATAAACCGCAAATAAACCCTTGCCTGTTTCCACCGCTTGAAAATATTCGCCTTCGGGCAATTTGATAATAGCCTTTGTTTTGGCGCAAAAATCGCCTTCGGGAATATTGTCAATAAGTTGCTCAATGATATGAATTGACTGCTCAATTTCATCTAAACGGTTCAGATAACGTGCATAACTATCGCCCTCCGTTCTGATAATTTCCTTAAACTCAACCTTGTTGTAGAGCGAGTATGGGTGGTATTTGCGCACATCGCAACTCCAACCCGATGCGCGACCGGCAGGACCTGTAACGGCATAACTGATTGCATCATTTTTACTCAAATTTCCGATATTTATCATTCTTCCCAAAGCAATAACATTGTGAGAAAAAAACATATCATACTCCCTTAAACGCTGCCGCATAAGTATGAGAAAATTCTTTACATCTTGCTGAAATTCAGGGTAAATGTTGAACATTACGCCGCCTATAACATTTTGATTAATAATCAAACGCCCGCCGCAAGTTTTGTCAAAAATATCTAAAATTGCCTCGCGCTCGCGCATTCCGTAGATAAAAGCGGTTGTCGCGCCCAAATCGTTAGTCTGCGCCGCCCACGCCAAAAGGTGCGAGTCAATACGGTTGAGTTCGTCTAAAATTATACGAATATACTGCGCACGTTCAGGCACTTCGATTTCGGCGGCTTTTTCTATGCACATACAGAGCGCGTGTCGATTGATATTTGCCGAAAGATAGTCGAGGCGGTCGGTAAAATGCAAAATTTGCGGGTAAGTCATTCCCTCGCTCAGTTTTTCAATTCCGCGATGAATGTAACCGCTAATCACATCGATTTTCTGTATAATTTCGCCGTGCAGCGAAGTGCGGAAGTGCATAACGCCGTGAGTAGAAGGGTGTTGCGGACCAATATTTATCACATATTCGTTGTCATTAAAAATTTTCGCCGTTTCCTCACGCAATCCCTCTTCCGTTTCCATAATTCGATGCGTAATATCAATAATTTCTTTACTTTCTGGCGAAAAATGATTTAATTCAGGATTTGCGTCATAGTCCTTTCTGAATGGAAAACCAACCCAATCATCATTGAGCAAAAAACGGCGCATATCGGGGTTGTTTATAAATCGAATACCGAACAGGGCAAAGATTTCCCGCTCGTTCAACTGCGCAGTTTCGTAAAGGCTCACAACCGAATAGAGCAACGGATTTTTTCTGTCCGCAGTGTTGGTTTTCACCACAATTTGCAGCGCAGGATTTGCCGATGACGACAAATAATATATCACGCCGAGCGTTTCGCCCGAGTCCATTCCAACCATTGCCACCAGAAAATCGAAAAACGTTTCCGCGCTCTCTTTCAATGCTTTAAGCACAGGCACAACCTCTTTCGGCGCAAGCGACACTGTCAATTCTGCCCCCTCAGCAAAAACTGCGGCAGGAGCAATGGAAAGTATTAATTGTTTGATATTATTCATATATTTTTTTTAAACTATTTCAAATAATATTGATTGATTTTGATTACTAATAGCACACGCGGCACTTTTTAATGGTGTTGAAATATTTGTTTTATTCATCAATTCAACTTGTTGATTATCAACATCTTCTGCATTTTTGGGAATATAATAAAAATCTTTTAAATATTCCCAATCGTTGTTTCGCAAAGTTACAACTTCGTCTAAATAAAAACTTACCCAACTATCACCGATTTTAGAGTTCGATTGTTCACGTAACAATTTATTCTCAGTAATTTTCACATATTCTTCGTCAAGTTCAAAACCGATATACTGCCTGCCGAGCCGTTTTGCAGCGATTGCCGTTGTGCCTGTGCCGTTGAAAGGGTCAAGAACAATGTCTTTTTCGTCTGTACTCATTAAAATAATCCGTTCCAACAAATGAATAGGCAGTTGGCAAGGGTGTTCATCTCGAAATTTGTTGTGCTTAACTCTGTGAATATCAGTCCAAACGTCAGAAACAAGAGGTCCAAAAGGGTGCAACATAAATTTTTTTCCGCCGTAATCTTTTGCCAAAATATTCGATTTTCGCGCTCGCTTGTGAGGATAGCGAATTTCGTAAAATTTCAGTTGTTTGCAATCTTTGGCATAAAATAAAATTCCATAATGTGCTGGTTGTAAGGTTTTTCCCATTGGTACGGTGGGTGCGTCCCACGAAATCCAATGTTTAAAATCCGCCTGTTTATTCAAAAATGCCGTGTAATAAGTGAGCCATTTCGGAATATTATGCACAAAAATACTGCCTGTGGGCTTTGTAATGCGCACCATTTGAGAAATCCACTGCTCACACCAATCCAAATATTCCTGTAATTTCAAACTGTCTTTGTAACTGTTGTAACCCTTTTTCAAATTAAAAGGAGGGTCGGCAAAAGTCATATCTACCGAATTATCAGGCATTTGTTTTAACAAATCCAAACAATCGCCCTGCGTAATTTTATTTAAAAATTTATCAATCATTTCTTTTTCAAAAACTTTTTAAACCGTTCTATTTCCTCTTTGTGAAAAGTAAAAACCTCATCATAAGCCGTTACCATTCGCATCAAATCGCCTTTGCGTACATACCAATACCACCCAATTCCATCAACAAAACCAATAAATTTGGCTTTCGGGTAATATTTTGAAATCAGTTTTTTAATATTTCCTTCGGTTTTAGATTTGTCACCTTGTCCTGACGAAGTTGTTACTAAGAACGAACTTTCAATTATAATTTTTGGCAATTTTTTATTCGGAATAATAAAATCCATTGTCCGTTTTTCAACAGGCTCGTTTTCAAAAAGTTCCGTCAAATCACCTTTTTCAAAGTCAATATTATTTTTCCTCAAAATTTCGGCAATAAAAAATTCTGGATTATTTTCTGCCTGTCCCGAATAACTGCCTTTTTCTTTGTATCTGACCAAAGTATCAACCAATGCAGGAATTTCAAAATTCAGTTTTGAAATACTTAATTTTTTCAATTCAAAAAGCGGTAGAGTTTGCGCTAAAAATGGCGTTGTTGAGCCTTCAAAAAACAGATTTACAATGCCTTTTCTAAAATATGAATTGTTTTTAATCAGGTTTGAAATTCTGTTGTCGCCCCACTCTTTTATATTGCTAACTTCTTCATTTTTAGTCCATTTGTTTCTCAAAAGCAGTTTTGAAAGTTCCTTATTTTCCGACACTCTCACAACCGTTATCAATCGTTTCAAACTCTCGTTTGCAAAACCTGTCAATGCAAGCAACGCCCGCAAACCGTTTTCTTTTTCGGCAAGCAGATTTTCAAAAATTTCTTTTTTCAAACCCTGCGTTTCCACTTGATTTTTAAGCACAAGCAGTGTTTCGTTCAACGAATTGATATAACTTTCGTACTTTTCCTGAAACGCAGGATTGTAAAAATAGAAAGTATTTTTATCAATTACGGTTTGAAATTTTTTGGAGTGTTCGTTTTGCATATTTTCATCTAAAAATTAACTAAAAATCACTCATTTTCTCTTTCGCACTCTTTTTCCATTCCGAACTTTGCCATAGAATTTTTCATAAACTGTTCGAGTTTTATTTTGCGCTGCAACTGCATCAAGCCGTAGAAAAG
>JAISYF010000033.1 GCA_031270065.1 Prevotellaceae bacterium
TGAGCGTCTTTGGCATCGCTCTTGCGACCCGGCATTTGCTTGATGTGCAACGGATTGACCAATTTCAACTCAAAGCCCGCTTCCCAAAGGATGTCCCATATCGGAACCCAGTAGGTGGAGGTACTTTCCATTGCCACTTTTTTCACTTTTTCCGACTCCAAATACGAACACAGTTTGCGTATCGAAACTGTCGTAGTCGAAAATTCTTTCACGGCGGAATAACTTTTTCCATCGTAAATCGCACAAAATATACTATCTTTCCCCTGTAAATTTTTTAGAAAAAAAATGTTCGTGTAGTTCGTGTGGTCAGTGGTAAAAAAACAGCATTTCCCCTATAAATTTATGATAATCCGCAAAGCGACATATAATTCAATTTGAGGATTTGAAAATTCAATTTGAAAATTTGAGGATTTGAAGATTTGAAAATGCAAAAATACAATTTGAATATTTGAATATCTTGGGATTTTAATTTCAAATTTTCAAATTGAATTATTATGCGTTTGTGTATAATTGAAAATTTTATGCTATCTTTGCAAACATCAATTTATAATTCATAATTCAGATAAAATGTTAGAAATCAAAAACTTACACGCCTCAGTTGCAGGGAAAGAAATATTGAGAGGAATTAATTTAACGGTTAATGCTGGCGAAATTCACGCGATAATGGGACCAAACGGGTCAGGGAAAAGCACGCTTGCATCGGCACTTTCGGGCAATCCTGCATTTGAGGTAACGGAAGGTAGCATAACATTTTGCGGAAAAAATCTGCTCGAACTTTCGCCCGAACAACGCGCCTGTGAAGGAATTTTCCTCAGTTTTCAATACCCTGTCGAAATTGCGGGCGTGAGTATGACCAATTTTATGCGCGCCGCAGTGAATGCACACCGAAAATATAAAGAGCAAGAGCCGTTGTCCGCCGCTGATTTTCTGAAACTCATGAAACAAAAGCAGTCGCTCGTGGAACTCGACAACCGCCTCGCAGGACGCAGCGTGAACGAAGGATTTTCGGGCGGAGAAAAAAAACGCAACGAGATTTTTCAAATGGCGATGCTCGAACCAAAACTTTCAATCCTCGACGAAACCGACAGCGGTTTAGATATTGACGCGCTGCGTATCGTGGCAAACGGCGTTAATGCGCTGAAAACCAAAGACAACGCCTCGCTTGTAATTACACACTATCAACGGCTTTTGGACTATATCGTGCCAGATTTTGTGCATATCCTCTATATCGGTCAAATAGTGAAAACAGGCGGGAAAGAACTCGCTTTGGAACTTGAACAAAAAGGATATGATTGGATTAAAAATGAAATACACAATAATATAAAGCCACAAACGTAAGAAACAGACATGAATTAAAAGGATATGAAGGAATTAAGTGTCAAGTTTCACAACTAATTATTTTCCTAACGAACTTATTGAAATTACATTTATTCCGTCTTGGCGGGTAAAATTCATTCCTGTGCCTGTTATTATGTTTAACGAGGCGGGCGGTGGCGTTTTTGTCAGGTCGAGGTTTTTAACAAATTTGTTCAGATTTTCTGCTGCCTCGTCAATCATTCCAATTCCGAGTTTTATCTCAAAAGCAGCCCACGCACCGTTGTATTGTTTAACTATTGCATCAATTTCCAACCCGCTTGAATCGCGGTAGTGCGACACTTCGGCATCGTTTGCCTGAGCGTAAATTTTTAAGTCGTGCGTTACCATTGACTCAAAGAGAAAGCCGCTGTATTTCAAATCATTAAGCAATGCTTTTTTGTCCAACCTCAAAGCCGCTACAGCCAAAGAAACATCGCAAAAATGCCGTTTTGCCGACTTGCGCAGTGAGGCAGACGAGCGGATATGAGGGTTGAATGCGGGCTGGTCGTCTGTTATCATAAGTCGTTCCAAAGTGTCGAGGTAGTCTATGATAGTAGGGCGCGAAAGGTCGCTGTTTTCGTGCGCTTTAATATCAACTGCCAAAGTGGTGTTATCAACCAAAGTAGCGGTATTGCGTGCCAACGATTTTAGCAACGCCCTCACTTTCAGCGGGTCGCGCTTGATATTCGACACGCGGCTCATATCAACTTCCGCCAGCAAATCAACATAAGCGCGGTTTAGCAACATCGCCTCTTTGAGCGGTACCTCTAACAACGCCGCCCAACCGCCTTTCACAATCCGTTCAATAATTGTTTCAAGAGGCAGCGCAATATTTGAAAACGGAATTGTTGCCCCTTTCAGCAACTGCTCAACACTTACAGTTCCTGTCGAACAATCCATTTCTTGCCACGACATTGTGCGCATATTCAGCGTAGTAAAACGCCCTGCTCCACTGTGAAGTTTTACGTCTTCGTTTGGATTTGCCGAGCCAGTCAGGATAAATTGTCCTTTTTTCTGTCGGTCATCAACTTCGTGTCGCACATAATTCCATAAAATTGGCTGCTCCTGCCATTCGTCAATCAGGCGCGGAGTGTCGCCGTCTAACAACACTTGCGGGTTAATTGACATTGCCACAGGCACTTGTGCATCTCTATCAACTTGCAACACGCTACGGGCAAATTGCTTTGCTGTTTCGGTTTTTCCGCACGATTTCGGTCCCCGAATAAGCAACGCTCCCGAAGCATATAATTTTCGAGACAGTTCTTCCTCTATTAATCTTGATTTATAAGGCATTACGTTGTTTGTTTTCTATAAAAATTAACGCTGCAAAGATACAACTTTTTTCTTACTTTACAAAATTTGAGCATTTTACTTTACAGATTTTGAGCATTTTACTTTACAGATTTTGAGCATTTTACTTTACAGATTTTGAAAAATAATTATTTTACCACAATTTTCCGTACCTCTGTTTTTCCGTTTTTATCCTCAAACACAAGAATATAAACTCCTGCGGTGCAGAGCGCGGAAATAAAATCACGAATAAAAATTGAGAGTTGAGGTTTCCCCTATTTTTCATTTTTTATTCGTGTATGTTTCATAATATAATTTTAAATGATAATCCGCAAAGCGACTTATAATTCAATTTGAAAATTTGAGGATTTTCAAATTAAATATTCAAATTGAATTTTCAAATTTTCAAATCCTCAAATTTTCAAATTGAATTAATAGGTCGCTTTGCGGATTATCATTAATTTTATGATTATTTTCTTAATTTTTTCCAAACAATCAACCCCAATAACCCCATTAGCACTACGCCGACAAAAATCGATGCAAATAGCGAAATTTGCGACCATTTTATCATCAATTCGTCTTTGCATTTGAGTTCGATAACGTGCTTTCCAGCAGGCACTTGCAAACCGCGCAAAATGTAATTTACCTGCATCAACGGCACTTCCTCGCCGTCAATATACGCCTTCCAAGTTTTGTAATAAACTTCGGAAAAAACAGCAAATTTTTCAGTATCGGAAAGGCTTTCAAAAATCATATTTCCTGCATTTTTGTAGTCGGCAAGTTTTATGTAAGCCGCTGTATCATTGTTTTCTCTGTCATTGCGGGCTTGCGCCTCCACTTTGCTCGGCGTGCGGTTGTTGAGCGCAGTCGAAGCACGCCACGCTGTATCAATTACCGCCACATTTTTCAAATCCGCAGTGCCTGTTTCCAAAATTTCTTCGTCAGGCGAATTTACCCATTTTATCGAATCCACAAACCACGCATTGCCAAACGCATTTTCATTTATCTGAACGCGATTACCCTCTTGCGTTTGGAAAATTATGTATTTGGTATTCAGCATATTAAGAATATTTTGATTGAGTTGTTTTGAAAAATAATAATCAATAATATCTTGATAACGGCGCAGTTTTGCGGGCGAATATCCGCCAACAGACTTGTGAAAAGCAGAGGTCGCACTCTCGTTGAAAGTGCTGCCCGCGAGGTTGAGAACGCGGTAATGCGTGGTATCCTGCAAAATCATTTTGTCAATATCGCTTTGCACAAACTCTTTCGCCTGATGTTTCGACACAAATTTGTCATTGCCCAAAAACCGCTTATCAACAGCCCATAAGTCAATGAAAATCAGTAATCCAATTGCAAAAATTAAATAATTTGTCTTAAAAGATTTTTTTAAATAAATGATTAATAAAACCGCTGCTATTGCGATAAAAAAGAATGACCGCCACGAATCGCCCACCAACATTGTCTTTCTGTCGGCAAGAAGCGCAGACACAAGCCAATCTGGGAAATTGCTGTCTGACGGTGCGGAAAAATTAAACAGTACCCCGCCGAAAAACGCGAAAAACAGGCAAATTCCGCCAGTAATTCCCGCAGAAATTAAGATTGGTTTCTGGTATTGCTCGCGCGAATTTGTAATTCGTGCGTTTGTCTGTGTTTTCGGTACGGATTTTAAATCCGCGCCAGCACTCTTTGTTCTTTGTTCTTTGTTTTTTGTTTTAACATTATCAAAAATAGTTTTTAATGCTAAAACCGCCAAAATCGTCATTGTGAGATTTGCCATTATCAACGACATTTCGGGCGTGCGGAACTTGTTGTATAGTGGCAAATGCTCAAAGAAAAATACATTAATATTAGGAATATAAATGTGTATGGGCAAACCCTCTATTCCCAAAAGGAAAAATGTAAAATCTATTTCTGCATTTCTCCCCCAAGCAAGCAGCAGCGACAGAATTGTTCCGCCCAAAAGCCACCATTTTTCTTTTCCTTTAACAATTATTAACCCTAAAACAAACAAAAAACAGATTATCGCACCCGCATACACAGGTCCTGATGTGAAACTTTTGTACTCATCTGCGCCCCAGTAAGTCGGCGCGTGAGATGCGTATTGTTTTGCGATTGAGCCGTTGCCCGACTGCCGCAAAGCCTTGTAAAATTCGGAGTTTTCGCCTAAATTATAAGTTGATGCTCCGCCGTAAAAATTGGGTATGAGCAGCGTAAAAGTTTCCATTTTGCCGTAAGACCACTGAAAAGCGTAATTCAAATCCAGCCCCGCGGTTTCCTTTTCGCCCGCCGCATTGTTTTTCAGCACCGCGCCGCCGCGCATCGTGTCTTTGGTGTAGTCCATTGTCGGAATAAGTTTGCCCAAAGACGGCGTAACCGCCAACGCTGCCACAATCAAAAGCACCGCGCTTGACTTCAAAAAATCCTTGATTGTTTTCTCTTTTACCGCATAAATAAAGTAAACAATCGCCAAAATCAAAATTATTAGCAATAAATAATATGAAATTTGTTGATGACTCCACGCGACATTTAATCCTGTAAAAATCAGCGTTATAAGTATTCCCCACAGATATTTTTTTTGATAAACGAGCATTATTCCGCCAATCATCGGTGCCATTGTCGCCATAACCAGCCCTTTTAGAATATGCCCCGCCTCAATAATTATCAGATTATACGACACAAAAGCGTAAGCGAGCGCGCCCACAATCGCAAGCGGCGATCGGCAACCGATTGCAATGAGAAAAATGTAAAAACCGAGCATATACAAAAAGAGCAGCCCGAAATTATTGCTGTTTTTGAGTACAAGAATTTTGCCGATATTGCTGAAAATATTTGTTACGGGCGGCGCGTAGGTGTAATTCGCGGGCATTCCCGAAAACATCGCATTCGACCAATAGGAGTAGTTGCCTGTCCGCTTGTGGTACTCTTTTGAGTCCTGCCCCCAGGTCATAGAGTTTTTAATATCGCCCTGTTCAATGTCTTTATTTTCAAGCACAACAGGTAAAAAATAAACCACGCTCAGCACAAAAAATAGCGCGACCGCCAACAAATGCGGAATAGATTTTTGAAAAAAGGTTTTCATTTTTTGTAATAATTTTGATAAAAAAAATTTTGCTGCAAAATTACAGAATAATTACGAGTTTTTTTATACTTTTGCAAATATTTTTTTAGAAAAAATTTATAAATGAAACATACCCTTGCGATACTTGGTTCAACAGGCTCTATCGGAGTGCAGACCTTGAAAGTGGTTGAGGAAAATCCGCAACTATTTGATATTTATGCACTTACGGCTAATAACAACGTTGATTTGTTGGCGGCTCAGGCAAGAAAATTCCAGCCAGAAGTGGTGGTAATTGCTAATAAAAATCATTATAAAACGCTAAAAAATTCTTTGGCGGACTTGCCTGTAAAAGTGTTTGCAGGCAACGAAAGTATTGCGCAAGTAGTTGAAATGCAGCCGATTAACACCGTTGTAACGGCAATGGTAGGCTATTCGGGCTTGTTGCCCACAATCAATGCGGTAAAGGCAGGCAAAAAAATTGCGCTCGCCAACAAAGAAACGCTTGTGGTGGCGGGCGAGTTAATTACGCGGCTCGCAATGGAGAACCGCGTAGATATTCTCCCTGTGGATTCCGAACACAGCGCAATTTTTCAATGTTTGGTTGGCGAAAACGAAAATTCTGTTGAAAAAATAATCCTCACTGCCTCTGGCGGTGCTTTTCGCAGTAAAAAACTCGCAGATTTACAGAATGTTACCGCAAAAGACGCGCTTGCACACCCCACTTGGAATATGGGCGCGAAAATTACTATTGACTCTGCAACGCTGATGAACAAAGGTTTTGAGGTGATTGAGGCTAAATGGCTTTTCGGTTTGCAGCCTGAACAAATTGAGGTGATTGTGCAGCCGCAGTCAATAATTCACTCGATGGTGCAGTTTATAGACGGCAGCATTAAGGCGCAACTTGGCGCGCCCGATATGCGCCACCCAATACAGTACGCGCTCACTTTCCCGCACAGAATTGCAGCGCAGGTCGAAAAACTTGATTTTTCAAAACTCTCCAAACTGACCTTTGAAAAACCTGATTTACAGACATTTAGAAACCTGACGCTTGCCTGCCATGCAATGCAAAAAGGAGGAAATATGCCTTGTGTGCTGAACGCAGCGAATGAGGTTGTGGTAGAAAAATTTTTACAAAACAAAATTGGTTTTCTGCAAATGAGCGATGTAATTGAAAAAATGTTGCAAACCGCACCTTTTATTCAAAATCCTGCTTATGAGGATTATGTGGAGTGCGACAGGGAAATTCGGAAACTTGTGTCTTGTGTCTAAATAATTACCGCAACTGCTATA
This sequence comes from Prevotellaceae bacterium, assembly GCA_031270065.1. Taxonomy (GTDB): domain Bacteria; phylum Bacteroidota; class Bacteroidia; order Bacteroidales; family Paludibacteraceae; genus F0058. The sequence continues at coordinate 6,998 of JAISYF010000033.1, forward strand.
TAAAGCATTATTGTAACAAAAACGCCTCTACAAATGTTCCATTTTTCAAAATGAGTAAGCAAAAAAACGGCGAAAAGATTGGGTGTGAGCCCAACAAAAAGCAGTTTCATCAGCATCGTGTTCGATTTCATAACAATCAGCGCACTGCTAATTGACAAATCGCCGTGATAGAAACCCAGCATAAATAGCCACCCGAACAGCAGCGGCGCGATAAAACCCGATATTAAACCAATTAAAAAGTGTTTCATCTGTTTAAATGATTAATAGATTAATAGAATTATTGTATTTTTTCATTTTTAACTTTCAGTTTTTTAACTTTTTCCCAACTCCTTTAACTCCTGATATATAACTCCCTACTCCTTATAACTTCTTTAACTCCTTAACTCCTTAATAACTTCTTAACTGTCAAGTTACTTCATTTTCTAAGATTTTAAATATTTTTTCCGAAGGCATTATGCCGTCTTTCGGGTATAAATAATTTTCAAAAAATGTTTTGCGGTCTGTGGCTTTTGTGTCGTTGCCGCCCAGAACAACATTTTCGATAAAATTTTCTATATCCTGTTCATTATAAGCGTGATAATGCAACTCAAAAGCCTGCATTCCAAACGGATTCCATTGGCGGCGCACATTTTCCTCCTCGCGCACGGTGAAGCAAACAGGCTTTAAGGTGTGCAAATATTCGGAGGTAAACGAAGCGCAGTCGTGTATCATTGCATCGGAAGAGAGAAACAAATCAATGTAATAGCCTTCCTCAATCTGTGTGTTTGGCAGGTTGCGCCATTTTTCATAATATTCATTGGTTTTTGCCTCGCCCCAAAGATTGATTAACTTAAATTTCAATACCGGGTGCGGCTTAAAAACAAACTGTATGCTATCCTCATATTTTTTTGCCAAAGCGAGCATAAAATCGCAGTAAATCAGAAAGTTAGAAAAATTAAACAAATAATCTATCGTGTGGTGCGGAGCCCAGATAATTCGTTTTTTCTCTTTGTTTTGCGGTTTCCAAACATCTTTTGGTGCGTGTCCGTCTATCAGCGGCTCGGCGGCGGGCGAGCCTGTTATAAGAGCGTTTTCGCCTTTCACATCGGAATATTGCTGCGCGATTTTCAGGTGCAGGTCCGACTCAACAAAAAAATGATACAGCAAATTATTGAGAGGCAAATTGTAATTCAGGCGATAAATATTGACATTGCAAATGCCGTAGCCCGAATAGCAGGTAATTTTGTCGCGAAATTTGTAAATGTAATAATCGGGCAGAGTGTCTTTGTATGGCTTTGTAAAAAAAACAATATCAGGATTTATTTTTTTTCTGACATTCAGCCATTTGTTTTGCTCATGGTCAAAGGCGGAAATATAGTTGTAGCCCTGCGCGGCAGCAAATTCTTCGGTTTTTTGCAACACGTTCAAACATTCTGTTTTGGAATAATTCAAATGCATATTGTAGGGGCAAGCGACTACAACAGGGAGAAATCGCTCCGACTGTTCCATTCGGCGATAGATTTTGTCGTATTTCCAAGTTGTGGGCGTTTGCAGAAAAAAGGCAACGGTAATTTGCTTTTTATTTTTAAGTTCGGCAACAGTTTTTTGCTGCAAACGGCGCGATTTGCGGACATATCTTTTCATTACAAAAGGAAATGCAACGCGCCACAAATCTCCGAAAATCAGTAACTTGTAAATTGAATCAAGGAATGAAACGGTGAACATTCCTTTGGTTTTTGCTAAAATATTGGTTATGAATTTCATATTTTTCTGCTTTTTGTGGATTACATACTTCCAAACATTATTTCATTATTTTATAAAAATCAGTTATGGTATTTTGAATTTTTTCATCTTTTTTGAATATTGCCGAAGTTCCGCCCACAAAAATTGTAGCGCCTAAATTTTTCATATAAACGGCTTTATCAATGCTCACGCTTCCATCGACTTCAATCTCGATATTATCAAAATTATTGTCTTGTAAATAATTTTTTACCGTTCCAACTTTTTCCATAATACCGTGAATCATTGTACTGCCAGCAAATCCGGGAACAATAAGCATAAGTAAAATTACATCAACATAAGGCAAATATTTGTGAATTTTTCGTATGGAAGTTTCGGGATTCAACGCCAAGCCAAAACGAGATTTTTGTTTTTTTATAAATGCAATATTTTCCATAATATCGTCTTTGCATTCACTATGAATTGTCATTATGTCATTTTCTTGAATTTTTAAAGACCGAATAATTTGCAATGGGTAGTTTGTCAATAAATGAATATCAAATGGAGTTGTTGTGATTTCGCGCATTCGATTGACTGTGTCAATACCAAAAGTGAGATTTGGGACAAAATTGTTGTCCATTATATCAATATGCAAATAATCGACATTTAGTGATTCTAACGTTTTTATTTCCTGTTCTAAATTCAGCAAATCGGCGCACATCATTGATACGGAAAGTTTTTGAGTTCTGTTCATAATGTTCTATGTATTAGTGGTTGATTAACATAATTTTATTGGTATAAATTTCGGAATTTTTCATTAAATTTAAACCATACAGCAAGTCGGACATTGGAAGTTTATGAGTTATAAGATTTTTTAAATGTAATTCATTGCTTTTCAGCAAATTAACAATTATATTCCAATCACTGTTTTCTGTTCCATAAGTGGAGTTCCAAACGCCTTTTAGGTTAATTTCTTTTCTTAATATTTTCCAATAATTCTGTTTCGACAAAGTTATGTTTTCGAGCGGATTTCCAAGCGTAATAACAGTTCCTGTTTTTTTTACGATATTCAATGCCTGTGTCAGAGAATTACTTGCGCCTGTTCCTTCAATAACTATATCTGCACCATTCCCATCTGTATGATTACAGACTACTTCGGCTACTGCTTGATTTTTTGAGTTGATTGTTATTAGTTCTGAATTAAACTTTTTTGCAAAATTCAACTTTTCGTTAGAACGACCAACCAAAATAATTTTTTTTATACCAACAATTTTTGCAAGTTGAGCGATAATAATGCCGATAGTTCCCGGTCCAATAATTGTAAGACTTTCAATTTTTTTATAATGAAATCTTCGTATGGTATGCAAAGCAACCGCAGCGGGTTCAAGCATTGCTCCTTCTTCACACGAAACATTGTCGGGTAAAAACATTAAATTCCATTTTGGAACTGCAACAAATTCGGCAAATCCTCCATCGCAACGACTTCCAAGATAATTATAACTGTCGCAAAGTTGGTAATTGTGATTTTTGCAACTTTCGCATTTTTTGCACGGAATAAGAGGAAAAACAGCAACCCGTTTTCCGATTAAATCTTTATCTTCGTGCGAAAAAACATCAAAAACCTCTCCAGAAAATTCGTGTCCGATAATTGTAGGAAAATGATATGTTCCATTTTTGAAAACTCTATCTACATCAGAGCCGCAAATTCCTGCGGCTTTAATTTTTACAAGCACTTCACTCTGTTTCAATTTTGGTGTTTCAACGTCCGTGTAACGCAAATCGTTAATATTATAAAGTACATTTGCTTTCATTGCCAGCTGTTTTTATTCTCAAATGTTATTATTTTTAAAACGGTTAAAGTCTTCAATAGTTGTAATTTTAAAATTACATTCTTCTCCTTCTGTTAGCAAAATATTCAGTCCATTTTTAAATGCTATTTCGGAACTTCCATTGATTTTTGAAATTTCTTCGTCGCTCATTTTCTCGTGAATTTCAAGATATTTTTCAAAACGGAAACTTTCGGGCGACTGTCCCGCAAATAATTCATTACGATTTAACAAATTTGAAATTGTACGTCCGTCTTTACTTTGATACACCGTATCCTTAATTGGAATTACGGGCAAAACACCATCAAAATTTTCACAACCTTCGATACATTGCGTAATAATATTGTCCGAAACGCAGGGACGAACAGCATCGTGAATAATCACTATATCATTTTCATTCGTTTTTTGTTGTTTTAAAACTTTGAGAGCATTATAAATAGAGTGTTGGCGAGTTGTTCCGGGATTAGCAAAAACAACTTCCCTGTCCTTTGACAGTGTAGATAAAATAAAATCTCTCCATTTCTTATCTGCAACAATTACAAAATTAGATATGTCTTTACGTTTTGTAAATTTTTGCAAAGTATAAGCGATTACAGGTTGTCCACCAACATCCATATATTGCTTGGGGCAAGAACTGTTCATTCTTTCGCCAACTCCTCCCGAAAGTATTACTGCTATATTTTTCATTTTAATTTCCAATATCCTGTTTTATTATTGCCTTCTCTGTCAAGCAAGTTCATTTCTTTTAATTTATTGATATTATCTAATATTTTCCTTTTAGAAATGCCAATTTTAACAGACAATTCATTCATAGAAATTTTATTATTTCCCTCTATTAAAATAATAATAGATTTTTGATTTTCTGTAATATTATCGGGGACCTTATTGGGGACCTTATCCTGTTCAATAATATTTTCTTTACTCCCAAAGTTCAAAGCGAACGCCGTTACGAGCAAGCCGCCAGATATAAGTTCGTATTGCGGTTCGCAGTTGTTGTAGTCAATAAACATATTCCGCACTCGTTTTATACCTGTGCCGTAACGTTCTATCAACCCCATTTCCTTTGCAATTTTGGCAATTTGGCGGTTGCGGGGCGTGGAAATATATTGATTATTACGCAGTTGTTCGATAGTGATTGTATCGGGCAAAATTCCCGGATTAAAAGACGGCTTGAACTCAACGTACTGATTTTCGCCCTGTTGCAATATGTCAGAGATGAAATCTGTCATTATGATTATTTTTTGCAAAGGTAGCATAAAATTTTCAATTATGCACAAACTTATAAAAATTTTCCGAAAAATTTATAGGGGAAAGTTACTAATTATTATTTTCCAGTAGCCGCCTTTATCTGCTCCTTCTCTTTGGATTATATTCAGTTTTTTTAATTTCACCATTCGATTTTTTGTCGGAGTAACAGTCCGTTTTATTTTTTTTGCAATTTCAGATATTGAAATCATTGGATTTTTTGTAATTAATTCAATTATATCTAAATCTATTTTATCAATTTTCAGGTCTGTTTTCAAGTCTGTTTTCAAGTTTTCATCTGCCTTTTTTTGTATAGAAAGTTTTCTTTCTGAATAACTGATTGTCGCCAAAAATCCATTTGGAATTTCATCACATTCGAGCGTCATTGTAGGATATTCCTTAATTTTCAAGTTTCACAATTAATTTGAGGATTTGAAATTAAAATTCCAAAATATTCAAATTAAATTTTGCAAAAAATGTATTTATAACAAAAATTTGTTGTAACTTTGCAGCGATTTTTTGACAGAGTTTTTATTGGACTTCGGCTCTGAAAAAAAATCAAAAGAAAAACGGTAATTTTTAGAAGTCCCCATATATATTTTTTTTAATCAACCACTTATTTTTTTACAAAAAAAACAACAAAATAAATGCAAAGAATATCCATAGTAATGTGTACCTGCAATGGTGAACAATTTATTAGAGAACAGTTAGATTCAATTGTTAACCAGACATATCCTGTTTTTGAATTGATTATTTCAGATGATTGTTCTGATGACAATACTGTTGAAATAATAAAAGAATATGCAGGAAAATATGATTATATAAAAATTTTTCAAAATAAAAAAAGAAAAGGTATTAATTATAATTTCTGGTCTGCAATAGAAAGAGCACAAGGCGATTATATTGCGATTTCCGACCAAGATGATATTTGGGAATTGGATAAAATTGAAACACAAATAAACGAAATTGGCGATAAATGGCTTTGTTCGGGATTTAACAAACCATTTTCAGAAGGTGGTGTTCCAATCTTTTTTGACAGAAGAGTTCCAAATTATCAAATTGAACGATTAGTATCCATTAATAGTTTGCCCGGACATACTATGCTTTTCAAGAAGTCTTTGCTTGACAAAATTCCTGTTGAATACAAAAATTTGAGAATGTATGATTATATGATAGCATTAGTAGCCGCTTCGTATAATGAAATTCACTACTGTAAAAAAAATCTTGTAAATCATCGAAGACATGAAAAAGCAGTGACTTATTCAAGACCTTTGAATACTAAGTTTAATATATCCAATAGTTTACTAACATTAAAGCGGACATTTTTTTTATATTTAGAGTTAAAAGATCTGCTGAAATCCCGCTATATGGAAATGTATGAATTTTTAAAAATACTGCCCAAAGAACAATCAGTCAAAGAGGATGCGCAAAAGTTATGTAATTTATTATCAAAGAAAGGATTATGCTCTTTTTTTAAATCTGTGATATTGTGTATTTCTTTGAGAGATAAAATTTTTTATTCAAAAGAAAATAACCAATTTCTATCTGTTCTTCGTGCTGCATATTTTCCTGTTTCTTGTGTAGATTATATTCGCTTCAAATCAAAAAAACGCAATAAAATGAATACTCGTGCAGGTATCCAAATATAATCATAATTTGTTGAAAAATATTGATAATTCCGTTAAACGATTTTTATTCCAACGAACTTTCTTATATAAAAAAGACAATTAATTTCAGGTAAATATACCGGTATTCATAATACAATAAACACATAATAAATATACAATAAAATATGAATATACTTTTTATCAATACGGCAAATGTTTCCGAAGGCAGTTTGGGTGGCGTCAATCGCGTGTCGCAAGTGTTGGCAAAGGCGTTAACAAAAAAATACGGCATAAAAGTATTTTTGGCATATTATTACACCAACAATATGCCGAAAACGCAAGGTGTTTTTGAAAAAAGAATACAATTAAATTTACCTTTAAATAAAGATAATTTTAAGCATTTCTTACTTGAAAATCAAATAGATATTATTCATACCAATGTTTGCAAACGCGAACTTTGGCTTGCCTCGCCGCAGGTGTATGCAGTAGCGCAGGAATTGAAAATTCCAATGGTTTTTCAGTTCCACATGTCGCCAATGTTTGAATATAAAATGGTCGGTTCGTGGGAGAGAGTAAAATTTGCAGTCTGCAACAGAAAACCTGTCAAAGCAGAATTGCATTATCTGATTTTGAGCAAATTTCGTTCTGTTATTGGTTTGTTTGCACGTTTTTTATTAAGAAAAAAATACTTGCTGCCGTACCAAAGTTGTGAGACTGCTGTTTTGTTGTCGAAAAGTTTTTTTTCTGAATATACAAAAATTGCAGGAATTAAAGATACAGGTAAATTTAAAGCAATCGGCAATGCTTTATCGTTTGAAGAGTTTGCAACGCTTGACGAAATTAAACAGAAGCAAAAAGAGGTTTTGATTGTTTGCCGTCTTGATGATTTTTTGAAAAATATTTCTCTTGCATTGAAAGTTTGGCAAAAAATAGAGCAAAAACCTGAGTTTAACGATTGGAAATTTACCATTGTCGGCACAGGGCAGGACTTTGAGTTTTTGCAGTATTATGCAAAAAAATTAAAACTGCAACGTTGCAGTTTCGCGGGTTTTCAAAACCCGCTCGAATATTACAAAAGAGCAGGCATTTTTATGATGACTTCTACCGCCGAAGGTTTCGCGATGACCATTACCGAAGCAACATCAAATGGCTGTGTGCCTGTGGCTTTCGATACTTACGGCGCGTTGCACGACTTGATTAAAGATGGTGAAAATGGTTTTATTATTCCCGCAAACAAGATTTCTGCCTATGTTGACGCCGTTTGCAAGTTGATGAAAGACAACGAAATGCGTGAAACAATGGCGCAAAATGCGGTAGAAAGCAGTAAGAATTGGACTGTTGAAAAAATTACGGAAAAGTGGGTGAAATTGTATGAAAATATAAAACCAACATAATAGACTTTTCGGCTATAAAAGCAATGAAGTAAAATAAAACACATTTCGGCTAAATCTAATAAAAGAACAGATGCTTTTTAGCCGAAATATCAATATTAGGAATTGCGGAAACGATACTTTTTATACCACATTCCGCAAAATCAAACGACTTCAACTTTGCGGAATCTTGTATTTTTTTAGTAGATTCCGCAAAATTCATTGATTTTCCTGAGTTTGACACTTTTCTTTCTTTAATTTTATAAGTATTTACAAATCAATGATTTACAAATTAATGGTCAAAGCCCGCAATGACAGGGTACAACATCGAAAGTCGGATATAACAATTAATATAGTTAATAGTTAATTTAACACTTTTCTTTCTTTAAATTGCTCAAATCTTCAAATCCTCAAATTGAATTTTGCATTTTCAAATCTTCAAATATTCAAATCTTCAAATTTTCAAATCATTAATCCAACATTTGCGTGAAAATGGATATTTCAGCACAATAATTCCGTGCGCAAAAAGCGTTTTGCAAAGCCCAAAATGCTTTTTCATAATCAGAAACCGCTCTTGCCACGATTTTTTTCGATTGACAGCCGACACGCCCGCAATCATAAATTTAGACAAATATTCGTCCATATAAATATTCTTTTTTGAGCGAGAAACTGCATTTAAAACCCAATCATAATCGGCTGACACTCTGTATTTTAACTTATATTCTTGTGCAATATTTTTTCGCACTAAAATAGATTGGTGGCAAACGACAAGTCCATTCAAAAAACTGTTTTTTGTCAAAAATTCAGGTGCAATTTTGTGCCTTTCGCCAAGCGGTTTTCCGTTCTCATCCACAATCAACGACTGTCCGTAGATAATATCGGCTTCGGGATTTTTGGCAAGTGCATCGGCAATATTTTGTGCTGTATCGGGTGCAAAAATCTCGTCGCCAGCATTGACAAACCACACAAAATCGCCCGTCGCAAGCCGCAAACCTTTGTTCATTGCATCATAAAGTCCGCAATCCTGTTCGCTAATGATTTGAAAATTGGGAAATTTTTTTGCTATTTCAACAGTCCTGTCTGTAGATTTTCCGTCAATGATAATGTACTCAATATCTGAATACGATTGAACAAGAACACTGCGGATGGTGCGCTCTATATGCTTTTCTGCATTGTAAGTAACGGTTATTATTGATAACATGTTGTATTAATGATTTGAAAATTTGATAATTTAAAGTTTTGAGAATTTAAAGTTTTGAGAATATGAGAATTTTCAAATCCTCAAATTTTCAAATCCTCAAATAAATCCTCCATTTTTACTTCGCTCTGCACTTCGCCGAGATACGAATTGTTGCGGTTGATACCATAAGTTGTAATCAGCGTTGTGTGAACTGTTTTGCGGGTTTTTGTGGCAGCGGCAAAGGCGGCATAGCGTTTGCGCAGCGTTTCGTTGTACTCTTTCGTAATTACATATTCGTCAGGCGCGTATTTCATTTCGCAAAGATTTATCACGCGGTCGGCGCGGTCGATAATCAGGTCTATTTGCGTTTGATTTTCTGTATCAACATTGCGCCACGACGAGTACGAAACCGACACGCTCGCAATTCCGAGTTTTTGCTTGATTTGCGGAATGTGCCACAAGCAAACCTGTTCAAAGGCATATCCGCGCCACGAATTGACTTTTGCGGTGCGAAAATTATTTGTCCAAAACTGTTCTTCGTTATTATTTTTTATAAAATTCAAATAGAAAAGCGAGTAACAATCAATAAGTTGAAAAATTTTGTTCTTCGTTTTTTTGCCAAAAGCGTTGTATGAGCGAATAAAGCCGCACTGTTCCAACTCTTCGAGCATTTTGGTAATTGCGCCGCCGTCTTGGAAACCTGAATATTTTACTATTTCTTCGCGTGTCAATCCCATTCGTTTTTTACTCAATGCCTCGATTAGTAAAATGTATTTTTCTGAATTACGGAACAGGGAATTGAATATCTTTTGAAACTCGCCATCTAATGCTGCTGTTTTGCTAAAAAACAGATTATCAATATTTTGTGGGAGTCCAAGCGATTTTTCTAAAAGTTTCCAATAATACGGCACTCCGCCGAGAATTGAATAATAGTCGAGAACGGTTTGGCGGTCGATACCGAGTTTTTTGTATTGAGCATATTCCTCACATTCATTCAATGTAAATGGTTGAAGATGAATTTGTTGCGTAACGCGATTGTGCAGTCCGCCACGATTTTTTATGATTTTATTCAACATCCACGAAGTAGAAGAGCCGCACACAATCAGTAAAATATCAGGGTTTGCCGAAGCGTAGGTGTTCCACCAATACTCAAATGCCTGCACAAAATTTGCCCCGACAGTGGCAAGCCAAGGCATTTCGTCAATAAAAATCACTTTTTTGCCGCGTTTGCGCGAGCGTTCTATCTCTTTTCGCAACATTTCAAAGGCGACAGTCCAATTTTCGGGCGCGGTAACAGTCAGTCCAAAATAATTTTGGAAAGCAATTTTGAAATTTTCGAGTTGAGCCGTCATTGGCGAATTTTCATTTCCCGAAAAATAAAAGTAAAATTTACCTTCAAAAAACTGTCGAATTAAGTAGGTTTTTCCAATCCTTCGCCGCCCATAAACAACCACAAATTCTGCTTCGTCAGATTTCATAATCGTTTGAAAGCGAGCAATTTCCTTATGTCTTCCAAGAATTTCGTTCATACACTTATCGGTTTTTGATTTTGCGGCAAAGGTATAAAAAACTTTTGATTCCGCAAAGTTGAAGTCGTTTGATTTTGCGGAATGTGGTATAAAAAGTGTCGTTTCCGCAAAGTTGAAGTCGTTTGATTTTGCGGAATCTGCTAAAAAAACATAAGATTCCGCAAAGTTGAAGTTGTTTGATTTTGCGGAATGTGGTATAAAAAGTATCGTTTCTGCAATTTCTAATATTGATATTTCGGCTAAAAGTATCTGTTTTCCCTGACCTCGCCACAGGGACACCCTGTGGCGAAGTAAGGAAATGTTTAGCGGACAGTAATATTCTAAAAAGAATAAAGACAGAATTTTTAAAAAATTCTTGCACAAATCTTTGTTCTTTTAGCGTAGCGGTCTTTGTTCTTTGTTCTAAAAATATTTAGCGGACAGTAATATTTTTAAAAAATAACACAAAGATTTTTATAGCCGACTTTCGATGTTGTTTTCTGTCATTGCAGGCTTTGACCCGCAATCCAATAAAAACAATGCGGTTGCGGGTCATAGACCGCAACCGCATTGACAGGGTATAAACAATATTCGTCTAAAATTTAAACAAACTCTTATTGCAAAATTACTTTTTCAATAAATTTTGCAAACGATTAATTTCGTTTTCAGCATCGGCAATTTCCTTTTCTTTGTTATAAATATCGGTTGCATTGTCGCTGAGTTGCTTTTCGATTTTGGTTTTTTCTTTGCCAAGTTTGTCCAAATCTTTTTTCTGCTTTTCAAGCAAATTCTGTGTTTCTTTGAGTTTCAAATTGTTTGCATAATCAACCAAAGCGGCAGGAAATTTATTTAAAAAGTCATAGATTTTTGGCTCAAATGTCGGCGACAAGTCTGGGTGCAACACATTTTCGCCCCCGTCAAACACCACAATATAGAGGCGCGTAACTTTGTCCGCCTTTTTTCCTTCCTCTGCAACGTTAAAATAAATGCTGACTGGTGTTGCGCTAACGGGTGAAAAAGTCTGATTTACATAGTTTGTAAAGCCTTTTACTTTCGCACTTTTGTTCGATTTCAAGCCATAAACTTTTTCGAGCAAATGTTGGAAAGCGTCAGAAACAAGTTTCGCGCTTTTCTCCACAGAAAAGTCAATTACATAACCCTGTACGTTTATTCCTTTGTTGATTTCAAAGTTCAAAGGTATGGCGTTTTGCGCCGATAAAACGCCTGAAAATAAGGCGATTAGAGATAATAAAACTAATTTTTTCATAATTATAAATATTAAATTAATAGATTTTGTTTTTAATTTCAGCAAAAATCGTGCCAAGTGAAAACATAAAAGAAAAATGCAAAGGTAGCATAAAATTTTCAATTACACAAAAACACATAAAAATTAATTTGAAAATTTGAAAATTTGAGGATTTGAAAATGCAAAAATACAATTTGAAAATTTGAAATTAAAATCCCAAAATCTTCAAATTTTCAAATTTTCAAATCCTCAAATTTTCAAATTGTATTTTTGTATTTTCAAATTGAATTATAAGTCGCTTTGCGGATTATCATAAATTTATAGGGGAAAGGTACGAAATATTTTTTATTTTTATAAAAAAATGGTATCTTTGCACTCAAAAATTTTTTAATTTTAAAAAAATGGACAAAAAAAGAATACTTACGGCGGTAATTTTTTTTGTTATCGCGCTTGGATTTATTTTGTGGCAGCGGGAATCGCCTGAATTTGTCAAAGACGAGGGTGCAGTTTTCGGCACATTCTATTCGATAACCTGCAAAAGCCCTGACGGAAAATCACTGCAAAAGGAAATTGAGGAAGTTTTACAAAGTGTAAATGCCTCATTATCAATGTTTAACGACAGTTCAACTATTTCAAAAATCAACCGTAACGAAGATGTTGAAACTGACGAAATTTTTGAAAAAGTGTTTTTTTTTGCGCAGAAAATTTCTCAAAAAACGGACGGCGCATTTGATATTACCGTTGCGCCATTGGTAAATCTTTGGGGCTTTGGTTTGAAAAACAGGGAAAATGTTACTGCAGAAATGATTGACAGCGCACGACAATTTGTTGGTTATCAGAATGTTATATTAGAAAACCACAAATTAATAAAATCCAATCCCAATGTTATGCTCGATGCGGGTGCGATTGCAAAAGGTTTTGCCTGCGATTTGGTTGCAGATTTTTTGAAAAAACGAAAAATTAAGGATTTTTGTATAGAAATAGGCGGGGAAATTGTGGTTTCGGGTAAAAATCCTAAAAATAAACTGTGGAATATCGGCATCAACAAACCGATTGAGAGCCGCGGCAATATCAACAATGACATTGAAAAAGAGGTGAAAATTACCGACTGCGCAATGGCGACTTCGGGCAATTACCGCAATTTTTATGAAAAAGACGGCAAAAAATTTGCCCATACCATTAATCCGAAAACAGGCAGTCCTGTGAGTCATAACTTGCTGAGTGCCACTATTATAGCAAAAGATTGTATGACCGCAGACGCATTCGCAACCGCTTGTATGGTGGTTGGGTTGGAGAGCAGCGTTAATCTTTGCAAAAATAATCCTGAAATTCGAGGCATTTTTATTTATGAAAAAAATGGAAAAATGGAAATTTTAGACACAAAATAAAAGTTGAAAGTAAAAAGTACGGGTTCACCTCAACTTTCAACTAAAAAAAATTATAAATCATAACAAATTATGTTAAAAAAACTATTATTACTTTTTATCAGTGTTTTTATAATAAACACCATTAAAGCAGACGAGGGAATGTGGCTGCTTTCGCTCATTGGTAAAAACTATGAGCAAATGAAACAACAGGGTTTTCGGCTGACGGCGGAGGACATTTACAACGTCAATCGCGGTTGCTTGAAAGACGCTGTTGTCGGTTTGAGCAGAGACGGAAGTCCGTTTTGGCACTTCTGCACAGGCGAAATTATCTCTGGCGAAGGACTATTTTCTACCAACCACCATTGTGGATTTGACGCAATTCAAACGCACTCGTCAGTAGAACACGACTACCTGCAAGACGGTTTTTGGGCGATGTCGAAAGCCGATGAACTGTCTAATGACGGTGTTACCGCATCGCTGCTTGTGAGAATGGCAGACGTTACCGACAGCATTTTTGCGCACCTTACCGACAAAATGACAGAAGAACAACGTGCCGAAATGATTGATTCAATCTCAAAACTCATTACAGATGAGGCGGTTAAGGACACAAAATATGAGGCGCAGGTCGCCGATATGTTCAACGGCAATCAGTTTTTTCTGCTGGTTTATGTAACTTACCGCGATGTCCGTTTGGTTGGCGCGCCGCCGCAGGCAATGGGCAAGTTCGGCGGCGACACCGACAACTGGGAATACCCGCGCCATACCGCCGATTTTTCGATGTTCCGCATCTATACCGACTCGCTCGGCAATCCCGCCGAATATTCTGAGAACAATATTCCGCTGAAACCTAAACACTTTTTTCCTGTCAGTGTAAAAGGGCTTGAAGAGGGTGATTTCGCAATGATAATGGGCTATCCAGGAACAACAGAACGATTTTTGACTTCCTACGGACTTGACGAGGAAATGAACATCACAAACCGCTTGATTTACAATATTAGAACTATAAAAATAAATATTTTACGTCAAGAAATGGCGAAATCTCAAAAAACGCGCATTCAATATGCCTCAAAATATGCGAAATGCTCAAATTATTGGAAATATTCTTTACAGCAAAATAAGGCGTTGAAAAAACTAAACACGCGCCAAAATAAAGTTGAAATTGAAAAACAATATCAACAATGGGCTGAAAATCAAGAGAATAGCAAATATAAAAACGCTCTTACATTGATTAAATACGGCTATGAAAGCCGCAAAGATAACAGGGAGGCGCAACTTTATTTAAGTCAGGGAATTTTTCAGGGTGCAGATTTGATTTATTTCGCTTTGGAAAATTTTTTCACACTATCTGATATGCTTGAAATGACAGACAAAAGTGATATCGAAAACGCAACAGCAAAATTACATAAAAATATTGACAATTTTTATAAAGATTTTGATATTAATGTAGAGAAAAAATTGCTTGCAAATATGCTTGAATATACCTGCAAAAATATGAATCCGAATTATTATCCCGATTTTTTAAAAAATGATTTTGTTAAAAAATTTAAAGCAAACGGCGAAAAATATGCAGAATTTTTAGTAAAAAAATCAATTTTTAGTAATAAGGAAACTCTTTTAAAGGCTTGGGAAAATGTAGATATTAAGAAATTTAGAAACGACCCAATAATGCAGGCTGCTTTTAGCGCGTATCAAAAAAATAACGAAATACGCTCGGCAAACAAAGACGCTAACACAAATATTGCGCAGGGCGAGCGTTATTTTGTCGATGGAATTTTGCAAATGAACAATGATAAACTCCTTGCGCCTGACGCCAACTCTACAATCCGCTTAACTTACGGAAACATCGGCGGTTATGAGCCGAAAGATGCTGTTTCGTACCGCTACTACACCACTCTTAAAGGCGTTATTGAAAAAGAAGACCCGAATAACTCCGAGTTTATTGTGCCAAAAAAATTAAAAGATTTGTACTATGCCAAAGATTACGGCGCGTATGCCGACAAAAACGGCGATTTGCCCGTTTGCTTTATTTCCAACAACGACATTACAGGCGGAAATTCTGGCTCGCCCGTTCTTGACGCAGACGGAAACCTGATTGGGCTTGCTTTTGACGGCAATTCAGAGGCGATGAGCGGCGACATAGATTTTGAGGAAAATCTGCAACGCTGCATCAACCTTGACGTGCGTTATATGCTTTTCATAATCGACAAATTTGCAGGCGCACAAAATTTAATAAATGAAATAAAAATAGTAAAATAAATTGTTGAAAACTTGCTGATAAATTGTTAAAAATTTTTTTTATTAAAAAAGTATTTTTTATCAAAAAAAATACATACCTTTGTCAGTCAAAATATAGAATGTAATATTTTCAGCAAAAATGTATTAATATAAATAAAAAAACAATAAAATTATTATGGAATTAATTATTTCAAGAAACGAACTCAACGACAGGCTGTCATCGGTTGAAAAGGTGATAAATTCTAAAACGTCTGTGCCTCTGTTAGAGAATTTTCTGTTCAAAATTGACGAAGATTCGCTGACAATTCTCGCGACCGATTTGGAAACAACGCTCACGACAACAATGCCACTCGAACATAAAAGCGGAAAAATGTCGCTTGCTGTGCCTACAAAATTGTCGGAAATTCTCAAAGAATTGCCCGAACAGTTGCTCAATATCAGCATCAATGAGGAAACTTACGAAATTACGCTAAAATCGGACAATAAAAATTATTCGGGTAAATTTACAGGTTTCTCAGTTGGCGAAAACGGTGAGGATTTTCCGAAAGCCAAAGAATTAGACGAGGCTCACAAAAGTTTTGAAATTCCGAGCGAAGTGCTTATTAACGGTATCGTGAAAACATCGTTTGCAGCCGCTACCGAAGAGGCTCGCCCTGCAATGACAGGTATTTTGTTCGATATTTTTACCGACAAACTTACTTTTGTGGCGACAGACGCTCATAAATTGGTGAGATACAACGTTTTAAAACAATCGCACGAGTTTGAAGACTCATTTATTTTGCCGAGAAAACCAGCGGCTTACCTCAAAGATATTTTGCCAAAATCTGCTGAGGAAACAGTAAAAATTAGTTTTGACGACAAAAACGTGTATTTTGACACGCCTGAATATTCGGTAAAATGCCGCAGAATTGAAGGACGTTTTCCGAACTATAACGCTGTAATTCAACAAAATAACCCGCTCAAATTGATTGTAGACAGGGAATCATTGTTTAAAGCCGTTAAGCGCGTGAAAGTGTTTGCAAGCGAAAGCACAGGACTGCTCAAATTTGAACTTTCTGAAAATCAAATTAAACTTTCGGCGCAGGACTTGGATTTTTCGACCTCTGCTGAAGAAAATATCGCTTGTCAATATTCTGACGAGGCTCTCACAATCGGTTTCAAAGCGGCTTTGTTGGAAGAATTATTGAAAAATATTGAATGCAGCCAAGTGCAAATGGAACTTGCAGACTCGTCGAAAGCGGGCATCATTGTTCCGTTTGAAAACGCTGAAAATGAGGAACTTTTGATGCTCCTTATGCCGATGTTTTTGAATTAATTGTTGTAATTTATTATCGTTGGGCAGCGCAAAACGTGATGTTTTGCGCTGTTAGTTTTATTTTTTTGTAAAAAAAATTTTGTGCAAAAACTTGTAGAACATATCAAACAGGAACTTTCCGAATTTTACTCAAAAGAGGAAATCGGAAGTTTTATTTCACTGATTTTCAATAAATTAGCGGGAATAAACGCAACCGAAATTTTGCTATCAGAAGATAAAAAATTTTCGGAAAAAGTTACGCGAAAAATTGAGGCTGCTGTGGAACGTTTGAAAAAGAACGAACCTGTTCAGTACATTTTGGGGCAGACAGAATTTTACGGATTGCCGTTTAAAACCGACAGCCGCGCCCTTATTCCGCGCCCTGAAACTGAGGAGTTGGTCGAATGGATTTTGCAGACTTGCCCCGATGCGCAAAAAATACTCGACATCGGTACGGGCAGCGGCTGCATAGCGGTAACGTTGGCGCAAAAACTAAGAAAATGCCGCGTTTCCGCATTCGACATCTCGCTTGACGCGCTAAACCTTGCACACGAAAACGCCGATTTGAACTATGTTTTTGTAAATTTTTACCATTGCAATATTCTGAAAATGAGCGGTTTTGATGAAAAATTTGACGTAATCGTTTCCAACCCGCCTTACGTTCTCAATTCGCAGAAAGCCGAAATGAAACCGAATGTGCTTGATTTTGAGCCGTCTATCGCGCTTTTTGTGCCAGACAACAACGCGCTGCTTTTCTACGAACACATCATAAATTTTGCCAAAAAGCAATTAAATCCGCTCGGTTTGCTCTTTTTTGAAATCAATCCTTTTTTTGCCAAAGAAATATCTAATTTATTGAAAATCAATAAATTTCAAAATATAGAAATTAAAAAAGACCTTTCAGGCAAAGAGAGAATGATAAAAGCAAAAAAGAGTGAAAATCAATGATTTTTACTCTTTTTTAAGTGGTGCCTCCAAGAATCGAACTAGGGACACACGGATTTTCAGTCCGTTGCTCTACCAACTGAGCTAAGGCACCATTTTGAAAAAACTTCAAATTTTAGGACTGCAAAGGTACAACTATTTTTTGAATTAACAACTATTTTTCCAAAAAAATTAGAAAAAATTTTTAAGTCATTGAAAATAAGCATTTTACTGAATAATAAATTCTACACGCCGATTTTTCTCACGACCTTCATCTGTGGCGTTGTCGGCAATCGGCTGCGTTGCACCGAAACCCTTATAAGATAATCGTTCCGTTGCTATTCCTTTGTTAATCAGCGCATTATAAACTGACAAAGCGCGGTTTTGGGATAATTCCTGATTAAACTTCACTCCGCCGATGTTATCGGTATGCCCAATGATTAAAATTTTCAAATTTGGATTTTTTTCGAGAAATTTCGCCGTTTCGGCAATTTCTTTTTCGGATTCTTGCAAAAGTTCGGCAGAATTGAACGCAAAAAAGATATTGTTCAGCACAATTTTTTCGCCCGCTTTGATTGGTTGCAGAGGCACAAAAATTGTGTCGTGCGAGGCTTTTACCTTTGCCGAAAAAAACAGATACCCGCTGCGCCGAATGTTCAATCCAAATCCCGCCGTATCTGGCAAAAATGCTGTAAAATCGCCCGTTTTTCCGTCAGAAACAGATTCTGAAAGCGTTTTTTGCGTGCGAAAATCAAAAATTTCCACCTGTGCATCAAGTTTTTTGAGAGAAACTGCATCAAACACATTTCCCACAACGTAACTCATTGATTTTGGGCGAATTGCATCATAAAGTTCAAATTGATAAATGTCCAAACGCCGTTCAGGTTTTTCCTTATTTTGCGCCGAAATATAGGCGGTTGTGCCTCTGGAATTGACGGTAAGAGCAACTTCATTTTTTTCGGTATTTATCGGAAAACCGAGATTTTTCGGCTCAAAAAAAATGCCGTTTTTGCCTCTCCTCGAAACAAAAATATCGTAACCGCCAATCGATGGGTGTCCGTCTGAAGCAAAATAAAGTGTCTGATTATCAGCGTGTATAAATGGCGCAAAGTCATCTTTTTCGGTATTTATCGGCTTGCCGATGTTCTGCGGATTAGAAAATTTTAACATACCATTGTCCAAAATCTGCACATCGCAATGCCAAATATCGCGCCCGCCAAAATTCGGTCTGCGATTTGACGCAAAAAACAATTCGTTGCCCGCAGGTGAGAGCGAGGGATTGCTTTCCCAATCTTTCGTATTTAGCGGAAAGCCTGCATTAATCGGGCGGCACCACCTGCCATTTGTATTTATGCTGTAATAAATATTGCAATCGCTTTCGCGGCAGGCAACAAAAAACATATACCGTCCATCTGCCGAAAAACTTTGCGAACCCTCATTTTCATTGGTATTCAGGTCAAGAATCGGGTTTGCAGGCAGCCAAAAACCATTCAGATTTTTGCTGATAAAAAGATTTTCCTCGCTACTGTAATAGCCTACTAATGAACGAGTTACGGACAAATATTTTTCATCTGCGGTAATAGACGGAAAATATTCGTCATAATCGGTATTCATAAGTTCAAGATTTTTTGGCTCATAAGGAACTGTATCTTGGCGCAGTTGCAGCGTTATTTTATATTTTTTTAACAGTTCGTTTTTTTTATTAATAAATTTTTCGTCAGAAATTTTTTCAGTTTCGGCGATTGCATTGTCGTATTTTTTGTAAAAGGCGTAAAGTTCGGCAATTTTTATCTGTGTTTCCGCTATTTTCGGCATATTTTTTATTTTCAAAACGGCATTAAGCGTTTTTATTGCATCGTCAAAATACTGTTTATTTGCGATTGTCCAATACGCTTCTACGAACAATTTATCGAGTTTTATCACTTTTTTTATTTGCGCAATGAAGTCTTTTGTTTCAAGAAAAGGCTCGTTGTATATTGCTTCACGGTAAATTTTCACAGCCTTTGCATTGCTGCTGCTTAAATTATTTTGAGCCGTTAAAGTCAAAATATTTATTAAAAAAAGCAAAATAAATAAAAATTTATTATTCATAATATCGTAGATTTTTTGCAAAGATACAATTTATTTTTAAAAAACAATTATTATATACAAAGACAATAATTTTTAATTGCGAATTACGTTTTTGTCCCCTACTCCTCTGGTTTTTCGGACTAACCGCGTTTTTTTGAGATGGTCTTGCTTCCACCGCGCTGCATTTCGCACCAGCGAGATTATTTCTTTATTGTGTGATGCAAAGTTGATTCCCGTACTTTGTCGTTTGAGAATATGCCTGACAGGATAAGAATACAAGCATTATTAATGTTTTCATAATTAGATATTTGCAAATAATTATGTCTATATAATCACAAAAATAAAACAGAGGTCAGATTACCGTCGTTGTGCCGGATAGCAAACGCAGGCTCGAAATAATTTTCGGCACCCGAAGCCGTATACACTTCCCAGCCTCGCGGCGTAACGGCTCCGTCGTCGTCTTCATTCAGAAACTTTTCGCCCAGATACGTTTGATACAGCCGTCCGTTGGAAGATGTTTTGAGAATTAAATCCGTTTCGTCGGTGGAAATATGAATAACCGTTTGTTATGCTTTCATATTTGTGATTAAAACCGATAAAAGCAAAAGGAAAACAGATACTTTTTCATAATATTCAATAAATTTTCCGTATAACATCTACCGTTAAACTCTTTACTTTTCCTTCGATGGCGTTTACAAACGCTTTGAAGTGTACACTTTCGTTATGCATGTCAATGGCTTCCTGCAATTGCCATGTTTCCAGTATAATATATTTCAACGGATTATTTGTATCCTGATGCAATTCGTACAGGATATTTCCCGCTTCCCTGCGGGTTTCATCTACTACGATTTGAAACGTTTTTTCCAAATCATTTTGAAATTCGGATTTTGCAACAATAGTTGCTACGATTTTTAATTCTGACATTTTATATATATATTTTTTTAAGAGTCCAATTGTTTATATTATTTCCATATTCCAACCCTGCCTCAATATATCCTTTGACAATTTGCTTTTGTTCTTTATTTACAGGCATAAGGGATTGAATAAATAACTTATCAAATCAACTATTACAGCACCGTGAGCGTAACCAGAAGCACCACCAGAACTAAAATCTAATAATGTTAATTGTTTTATAGGATTAGCATCATTTATGGTTGCTTTTTTTAACAACCTACAATAATCTATTTTACATTGCTTTCTTGAATGAATGATTGCTAATTCAGAGACATAAATTCCATTAACATATTTAGGACTGTCGCTATTGTAAGCATAATAGACCACAACAACATACAACAATAGAACAATACAAATCAATAATCCAATAAACATAAATACCTTTTTCATAATTATTCCTCCTCTTGTGGTTTGTATTAAAGTAATACAATTTATTGCACCTGTTTATGCCTATTGTCTTATAATAAATTGTATGCAGCGGCAGCAAATTACGTATTCCCGCAGGGTATTTTATTTTCTTTACATTCTTCGTAGTTCGCATTTCTCACAAAATATTCGGTTGCAAAAGTAGTAAATTTTTCTGAAAAAACTGTTGCATTATTATATTTAACAGGCTTTAACATTGTGTTGGTCGGCACAAGCGGCGTTCCGCCTGTGAAAACATTTGCCAAAATACGCTCTGTTTCTGCAAAGTAGTGCTTGGTAACGCCGTGTCTGCTTATGGTCATAAGATTTTCTGCATAGTAGCCTCCTGTCCTGCTCAAATGCCTGTTTTTAAAGGGGAGAAATAGGTGGAAAAATTGGAAAATAGCAATGGAAAAAGGCATTTTTTGGTGGCAAAAGAAAACCCTGAAAGAAAACCTCACAGTTTTGTTATTCCATTGTTGAAACTCGTCCGAAGCGAGAATAAAATTTAAGAATTTCCTTTTGACCGTCT
>JAISYF010000041.1 GCA_031270065.1 Prevotellaceae bacterium
GTCTGCGGGTTACGGCATAGACGAAAATACAGGTGTTAGATACCTTAAACTCAACAGAGGTTATGGCGGAAATACTGTTCCGAATGGCAGTACTGCAACAATGAAAATGGCTCTGCTCAGTCTTGGACAAAGCGCAGACTGGACACTCGATGGCGGTTATACTCCCAACAACAATGCTGCTGACCTTGGCGACTTTTACCAGTGGGGGCGCGTGGCTGACGGACACCAAAATATTGTTTGGAATAAAGACGCATACCACATAAATCGAACATTGCCTTACGGCGAAACTCCTGCCTATACTTCTGATACAATTCTGTATAATGCCAATAGCCTTTCTTACGATCCTTCTACTGGTCAAGTTGAAGAGGGTAACTATTATGGTAAATTTATCAATCCTTCTCCTCCTTGGTACTCGTGGTATAATAGTTACAACTACGGTTTGTGGGGCACAGCAACAGGCAACAACCGTGCTACACAGGGTTCTCTTGATTTTGAATGGACATACCCTGCCAACAATCCCTGTCCTTTGGGTTGGCGCATTCCTTCCAGTTGGAATTGGTGGGATATTATCGATGGCAACGGTTCTGATACTTCTTTTCCTGATAGTAAACTTATTTCATATTTTTCTTTCTATAATAATACTTGGCAATGGCGCGATGATATTAACAATGCTGCTGGTGGCGTAATCGTAACAAACAAAAATGGCGAAAAAATATTCTTTTCCAATATGGGCTGGCGCCATTTTGAGAATCTTAATGGTCGAGGCTCCCCCTCACTTTGGAGCAGTACATTCAAAAACAACAATAATATATTTCTTGTTATTACGTCAAATGACGATTTGTCTTTTCTAGGCTACAACATCATTAATTTAGGGCTGTGTGTACGCTGCGTTGCAACAGAAGCAGAACCTTAAAATTTGATTAAATTTTATAATATAATGAGGCTGTTTTAAAAGCCTGTTTTCAGGCAAAGGCTCAAAGAAAAATGCAAAAATGCAATTTGATAATTTGATAATTTGAAAATGCAAAATGCAAAAATGCAATTTGAGGATTTGAAAATTTTAATTTCAAATCCTCAAATTTTCCTTACTTCGCCACAGGGACACCTAAGTGTCTAATTCAATTTGAAAATTTGAAAATTTGAAAATTTGAAAATGCAAAAATGCAATTTGAGGATTGGGAAATTTTAATTTAAAATCCTCAAATTATCAAATATTCAAATTTATCCCACTCGTGAGAATTTGCAATCTGTGCGCAAAAAAAATACACGCCGCAGCAAAAAATGTCTGCGGTGTGTATTTTGTTGCACACCTACGGCGTGCAGCGTGGGGGAAATTGGCATTTTCTACCGATATTAAATGCCTACGGCATATGAAAATGCAAAAATGCAAAAATGCAATTTGAATATTTGAGCAATTTAAAGAAAGAAAAGTCTTAAATTAATTATTAATTTGAAAATTTGAAAATTTGAAAATTTGATAATGCAAAAATCCAATTTGAATATTTTGGAAATTTAATTTCAAATCTTCAAATTGCATTTTTGTATTTTTGCATTTTTGCATTTTGCATTTTCAAATCCTCAAATTTTCAAATTTATTACTGTCTGCTAAATATTTTTTTGAGCAAAAAAATATTTAGCGGACAGTAATAAAAAAAAATATAGGCGGGTTTGAAGCCCGCCCCTTATTTATGAACTGAAAAAAATTATTCTGCTTTTGTTTCTTCGGCAGCAGGACCATCAGCAACTTCGGGTGCTGTTTCTACAACAACTTCCTCTTTTACTTCCGTTTCTGCAACTACCTCTTTTACAGTTTCTTTAACCGCCTCAACCTTTTTCGCATCAGTAGTTTTTTTACCGCGGCGAGTACGTGTTGCTTTCTTTTCTTTCTTTTCTTTTACATAATTTTCGTTGTAATCAACCAACTCAATAATGCACATTTCGGCGGCATCGCCTTTACGGAAACCTGTGCGTAAAATTCTGGTGTAACCGCCAGGTCTGTCGGCTATTTTTACCGATATTTCACGAAAAAGTTCTGTAACGGCGTATTTGTCTTTCAAGTTAGAAAAAACAACTCTGCGCGAGTGCATTGTATCATCTTTTGACTTTGTAATTAACGGTTCTACAAAAACTTTCAACGCTTTCGCTTTTGCCAAAGTGGTAGAAATTCGTTTATGTTTTATCAACGAACAAGCCATATTCGACAACATAGCCGAGCGGTGCGAGGATGTACGCCCTAAATGATTAAATTTTCTGTTATGTCTCATTTTTTTTTTTTCTATTAATCTTTATCTAGTTTATACTTTGAAAGGTCCATACCGAATGCAAGGTTAAGGCTTTCCAATTTTTCATCAAGTTCAGTGAGCGATTTTTTGCCGAAGTTACGGAATTTCAACAGTTCGGCGCGTGTAATTCTGCACAAATCGCCGAGAGTTTCAATATCTGCCGCTTTTAAGCAATTAATAGCGCGGACTGAAAGGTCTAAATCAACCAAATTGCTTTTGAGAAGTTGGCGCATATGCAAAATATCTTCGTCAAAATCCTCGTCCCTGCCTGCTACTTCAATTTCCAAAGAAATTTTTTCGTCAGAGAACATTACAAAGTGTTGAATAAGAATTTTAGCAGCCTCTTTCAAAGCCTCTTTCGGGTGGAGTGAGCCGTCTGTCGCTATTTCCAAAATCAACCTGTCGTAGTCGGTTTTTTGCTCAACGCGCTCAGGCTCAACAGTATACATCACATTGCGGATTGGCGTAAAGATTGCATCAACGCCAATCACTCCAATTTCTTCTGAAAGGTCTTTATTCTCGTCTGCGGGCAGATAGCCGCGTCCTTTTTCAATGGTAACTTCCAAAGTAAAGTTTGCGCTGCTGTCCATTTTGCAGATAACGAGTTCGGGATTCAACACGTCAAAAGTAACGAGGCTGTCCGCCAAGTCGCCTGCTTTCAATACTTCTTTACCAGAAACAAAAATTGAAACGGTTTCTTTTTCGCTGCTGTCTTCGGTGCGGATAAAACGAATTTCTTTGAGATTAAGAATGATATTCGTTACATCGTCTATCACGCCTGGTATTGTGTCGAACTCGTGCAGCACGCCGCTTATTTTTACCGAAGTAATTGCGTACCCTTCGAGCGAAGAGAGCAAAATACGGCGCAAAGCGTTGCCGATAGTAACGCCAAAGCCTGGTTCGAGCGGTGCAAATTCAAACTTTCCAAAGAAATCGCTTGACTCAACCATCATTACCTTTTCAGGTTTTTGAAATGCTAATATTGATGACATATTTCGTTTATTATGCTTTTGAATACAATTCGACAATTAACTGTTCTTTGATATTTTCTGGAATATCTTCTCTTTCAGGAATATGTAAAAATTTTCCTGCAAAGAGATGATTGTCCCACTCCAACCATGCATATTTGCTGTGGTTGAAACCAGCCAAAGACTCTGTGATAACCACAAGAGATTTATTTTTTTCGCGCACTGCAATCACATCTCCCTGTTTTACCTGATAAGAAGGAATGTTGAGAACGCCGCCATTAACAGTAATGTGTTTGTGCGAAACTAATTGACGCGCTGCCGCCCTTGTCGGCGCGATGCCAAGGCGAAATACTACGTTATCAAGGCGACATTCGAGCAGTTGCAAAAGAATTTCGCCTGTGATGCCTTTTTTCGACTGCGCTTTTTCAAACAAATTTCTAAATTGTTTTTCCAAAACGCCGTATGTATATTTCGCTTTTTGTTTTTCCTTTAATTGAACGCCGTATTCAGAAGTTTTTTTTCTTCTGTTTTGACCTTGCTGTCCTGGTGGAAAATTACGTTTTGCCTGCGATTTATCGGGTCCAAAGATTGGTTCGCCGAATTTGCGCGCTATTTTTGATGTAGGTCCTATATATCTTGCCATTTTTCAAAAAATTTTAAATTATTTATACTCTTCTGCGTTTAGCAGGACGACATCCGTTATGCGGAAGCGGCGTAACATCAACGATTTCCATCACTTCGATGCCTGCACCATGAATTGTTCTGATTGCAGATTCACGACCGTTGCCTGGTCCTTTCACATAAGCCTTAACTTTACGCAAACCTAAGTCAAAAGCAACTTTTGCGCAATCTTGCGCTGCCATTTGAGCAGCGTAGGGAGTATTCTTTTTTGACCCCCTGAAACCCATCTTGCCCGCAGAAGACCACGAAATTACCTGACCTTCGCTGTTTGCAAGCGTAACAATGATATTATTGAATGAGGAATGAACGTGAAGTTGTCCTGTTCCACCAACTTTTACCACCCTTTTTTTGGTTGCTACCGTTTTTTTAGCCATATCAACTTTAAATTTTTTTAAGGGTTAATTACTATTTGGTCGCTTTTTTCTTGTTTGCAACCGTTTTCTTCTTGCCTTTACGAGTACGGGCATTGTTTTTGGTGCTTTGTCCGCGAACGGGCAAACCGTTTCTATGCCTTACTCCTCTGTAACAACCAATGTCCATCAATCGCTTGATGTTAAGTTGCACTTCACTCCGAAGTTCGCCTTCAACTTTGAATTTGTCTCCGATAATCTCGCGAATTTTACCTGCTTGTTCATCTGACCAGTCTTGCACTTTCGTGTCATAGTCAATACCAGCGTCGGATAAAATCTTGCGTGCGCTACTGCGACCTATTCCGTAGATATAAGTCAGCCCAACCTCCCCACGTTTGTTTTGGGGTAAATCTACTCCTACAATTCTTATTGCCATAAGATTTTTTAAAAATAATTAAATATTTAGCCTTGACGAAGTTTCATTCGTGGCTCTTTTTTGTTAATAACATACAAACGCCCTTTCCGCCTGACTATTTTGCAGTCTTCATTACGTTTTTTTACAGATGCTCTTACTTTCATTTTTATATAATTTTAAAGTTTTAAAAAAGCGTGCAAAGTTACAACATTTTTTTGAATTACACAACAGTTTAAAACTTTATTGTTATTTAATAAAATTTTACATTTTTTATTTCTTTTTCCATCCGTCTTTTAGCGTTACGGTGCGGTTAAAAATCAATTTTCCTTCGCTGTCTTTATCAACACAGAAGTAGCCCAAACGCTGAAATTGAAACCTGTCAAGCGGTTTTGCGTCTGTAAGATAAGGCTCAACTTTGCAGTTCGTAAGCACCTTTTTGCTTTCTGGATTGAGCAAATCGCGGAAATCGCCGTTATATTCGGCAGGATTTTCATTCTGAAAAAGTCGGTCATACAAATGCACTTCGGCATCAACAGCGTTGTGCGCCGCAACCCAATGCAAAGTACCTTTCACTTTGCGGTTTGCTTCTGGCATTCCGCTTTTGGTGTTCGAGTCGTATGTGCAACAGATTTCCGAAATTTCACCATTTTCGTCTTTTTTGAAACCTGTACATTTAATAATATATGCGTTTTTCAACCTCACTTCACCGTTAGGGAACAAACGGAAATAACCTTTTGGCGGATTTTCCATAAAATCGTCTTTTTCTATGTAAATTTCACGCCCAAATTCTATTTCGCGATTGCCTGCGTCTTCATTTTCGGGATTAATTTCGGCAGAAAGTTTTTCAAATTTATTTTCGGGATAATTTTCTATAATTAACTTTACAGGGTTTAAAACTGCTGAAACACGCTCGCAAGTTGCGTTAAGGTGTTCTCTGATTGACGCCTCTAACAAAGAAACATCAATAACCGCCTCAAACTTTGTATAGCCTATTTTATCAATAAAATTTCTTATGCTTTCGGGCGTGTAGCCGCGCCTGCGAAGTCCGCACAAAGTCGGCATTCGCGGGTCGTCCCAACCCGAAACAAGCCCTTCCTGCACGAGTTGCAAAAGTTTCCGCTTGCTCATCATTGTATAAGTTATGTTCAGGCGGTTAAATTCGCGCTGTTTCGGGCGGTAAGCCTCCTTGGTGTGGGTTATTTTTATTAATTGGTCAAGATACCAATCGTAGAGCGGACGATGAACTTCAAATTCGAGCGTGCAAATAGAGTGTGTAACCCCCTCAAAATAGTCGCTTTGTCCGTGCGCAAAGTCGTACATCGGATAAACTTTCCAAGCATTTCCCGTTTTGTGATGCGGGTGAGAGGTGATAATTCGGTACATTATCGGGTCGCGGAAGTGCATATTAGGGTGCGCCATATCAATTTTTGCGCGCAACACCATTTTTCCATCAGGGATTTCGCCTGTCGCCATTTTTTCAAACAAAGCGAGATTTTCCTCAACAGAGCGGTTTCTATAAGGGCTTTCCGTACCTGACTGCGCAGGTGCGCCTTTTTGCGCGGCTATCTGTTCAGAGGTTTGCTCATCGACATACGCCTTGCCCTCTTTGATAAATTTTATTGCCAAATCAAAAAGTTGCGGAAAATAATCTGACGCATAATAGAGGTTTTTCCACTGAAAACCCAGCCATTGAATGTCCTCCATAATGGAATCAACGTATTCAAGGTCTTCTTTTACGGGATTTGTGTCGTCAAAACGCAGGTTGCAAATTCCGCTATATTTTTGGGCGATGCCAAAGTCCATACATATCGCTTTTGCGTGTCCGATATGCAGATAACCATTCGGTTCAGGTGGAAAACGTGTCTGTATTCTGCCGCCGTTTAATCCTTCACGCAAGTCGTTTTCTACAATTTGCTCAATAAAATTTAGATTTTTTTCCATAGAGAAATTTGAAAATTTGAATATTCAATTTGAAAATTTGAAAATTTGAATATTTGAAAATGCAAAAATGCAAAAATTCAATTTGAAAATTTGATGATTTGAAAATTTGAAAATACCTGAATTTTCTTTCAAATCATCAAATTTTCAAATTTTCAAAAAGTTTGCAAAGGTAGTGAAAAATTTTCAATTACACACAAATTTATAAAAATTTTCTGTAAAAATTTATAATCTGCTTTGTGAAAATATTCTAAATATTTCTGTAATTGTGCGGATTAATCACGATAATCAAACATTGAAAAAACAACAGTCATAACAACTTTCTTGATGAATGTTCTGCATATCCCAAAAATACAGCAATAATCTGCAAAAATACAATTTTATTTTCATTTTTCCGTTATTATTACAATGTATAAAATAAATAATTTTTCATTTATAATTTATAATTTATAATTTAAAATTATTTTGTACCTTTGCAGGCTCAATAAAATTACAAGATTATGAAAAGAATATTTTTAACTGTAACCGCAATTTTGCTGTGTTTATCGGCTTTTTCGCAGGCTGGAAAAGGCGTTTATCAGTTTTTGAATTTGCCGATGGACGCACGTAGCGTGTCGCTCGGCGGGTTGAACGTGTCGGTTTTTGACGGCGATTTAAACCTTGCAATAAACAATCCCGCATTATTGTCGCTCGAAACAAGCAACGTTTTGACGTTCAACTATTCAAATTATATCGCAGATATTAATTACGGCTCGGTGGCTTATGCGCATTATGCGGGCAAAAGTAAGAAAAATATTCTCGGCGTGGGCGTAAATTATTTTGACTATGGAAAATTTGACGGCTATGACTCTGACGATAATCCAACAGGCAAATTTAATGCAAAAGATATGATGTTAAACCTGATGTATGCGAGGATTTTGCCGAAAGGTTTTTCTATTGGCACGATTGTAAAGCCTATTTATTCAGTTTATGAACTTTACACAAGCGCAGGCTTGGCGTTTGACTTCGGCGCGGTTTATCACAACGATAGCGCAATGGTTGATGTCGGCTTGGCGGTTAAAAATATTGGTTTTCAGTTTGACGGCTACTATTCGGAGGAGGGCAGTCAGCACCGCGAAAAATTGCCGATAAACCTCGCTTTTGGAATTTCTAAAAAATTCAAACACGCACCGATACGTGTGTCGTTTACTTTGCATAATTTGCAGACTTGGAATTTGGGTTATGAACGCTCGCAACAGATTGATTTTGAGTACAATACAGCAGATAAAAAAGTGCATTGGGCAGATATGTTTTTCCGCCACACCATTTTTGCGCTGGAGATTTTACCTCACAAAAGTTTTTCGCTTACGGCATCATTCAATCCGAGGCGCAGAGCGGAGATGAATATTCCAGACTTCAAAACTATTGCGGGTTTTTCTTTCGGCGCAATGCTGAGAATCAAGGCGTTCCGCGCAGGGTTTTCGCTAACGCAGTATCAACTTGGCAATATGTCTTATAATTTTACGTTAAGTACCAATTTTGACGAATTTAAAAAATGAAACGCACAATAAAATGATTATATAAAACCACAAACCTCACAAACTACACATACTATATTTTGTTCGTGTGGTCAGTGGTTAAGATTAATATAAAACCACAAACCTCACAAACACACACACACACACACACACATTTTGTTCGTGTGGTTCGTGTGGTCAGTGGTTAAAAAATGTTAA
Organism: Prevotellaceae bacterium; assembly: GCA_031270065.1. Taxonomy (GTDB): domain Bacteria; phylum Bacteroidota; class Bacteroidia; order Bacteroidales; family Paludibacteraceae; genus F0058. Next base: position 8,350 of record JAISYF010000041.1, read on the forward strand.
CCAGATGAAAAAAATAGTTGTAGCGATAGATGGATTTTCGTCGTGCGGTAAAAGCACGATGGCAAAGCAACTTGCAAAGCAAGTCGGCTACATCTATGTTGATACTGGCGCAATGTACCGCGCTGTCGGGCTTTTTGGGCTGCAAAACGGCATTATTACCAAAAATAATATTGACGAACAAAAACTTGCTGAAAAAATTTATAACCTCAAAATTTATTTCAAAAATATCAACGGCGTTCAACACGTTTTTTTAAATGATGTTGATGTTGAAAGTAAAATCCGCACGCTTGAAACGGGCGATGCCGCGAGCCGTGTTTCTGCGGTTGCTTTTGTACGGAAAGCGTTGGTGGCGCAACAGCAAAAAATGGGCGAAAACAAAGGCGTTGTTCTTGACGGGCGCGATATTGGTACGGTGGTTTTTCCAGATGCAGAACTAAAAATTTTTGTAACAGCCTCTGCCGAAGTGCGCGCACAACGCCGATTTGACGAACTTGTGCAGAAAGGTGAAAACCCTGATTATGAGGAGGTGCTGAAAAATATTACAGAACGCGACTACCGCGATACGCACCGAGTAGAAAGCCCCTTGCGGCAAGCCTCTGACGCCTTGCTTTTGGACAACTCTTTCCTTACAAAAGAGCAGCAATATAAAAAAATTTTAGAATGGTTTAAATATAAAACACAATAGAAATTTTTGTTTTTCATAAATTTTGATTTTTTAATGAAAAAATTATTGAGAAAGGCGGCTTGCGAAAGCAGTCTTTTTTTATTTTTTTTTTTTTGATTGGATTGCGGGTTGTCATTGCTGTCAATGCCTCAATAACAGAAAATAAACAACGCAGAGGCGAAAATTTTTTGCCCCTGCAAACGCGCAAACTTTGTTTATTTCGGTCTAATGAACAAAAAAACAGGCTAATTTTCAGATAAATTACAGATATTTATACAACTTTTTTATTAAAATTATAAAAAAAATAGCAACAAACAAAAAAAACAACGAGTGTAGAAGGTGGAACAGAAACAGCCGTTCCAAAATTCACACCAGCCACAAAAGCAAAAAACAAAGCAAACAACTCCATATTTGCCCAAATCATGTAAATTTTAACTGTTTTTTAGTTAAATCTAACAAAAAAATTAAACAACGTATTGTCTTTTTTATTACTTTTGCAAACTTTTAAAAAACTAAAATGACCTACAATAATCCTTCATATTTTTGGCTTTTATTGCTGTTGATACCGATAGCAATTTGGCTGATTTTGCGCGTGAAACACAATGACGCAAGTTTGCAAATTTCGTCTGTTGCGCCGTTTTCAAAAACACCAAAACCTAAAAAAATTTGGCTGTACTATTTTCCTTTTACGCTTATCGCGATGGTTTTTATGATAATCGCGCTTGCAAGACCGCAACGCAGCGATAGTTATTCGTCTGAAACCACAGAAGGAATTAATATCATTATGGCGTTGGACATTTCGGGGTCGATGCTCGCAACCGACCTGAAACCCAACCGACTTGACGCGGCGAAAAATGTAGCGACAGAGTTTATTATCAGCCGCCCAAACGACAATATTGGCTTGGTGGTGTTTGCTGGCGAAAGTTTTACGCAATGCCCAATAACAAGCAACCATGCGGCTCTGATAAACCTTTTCAAAAGCGTTGAGTTCGGCATGATTGAAGACGGAACAGCGATTGGGCTTGGTCTGGCAAACGCAATCAACCGCATAAAAGACAGCGAGGCAAAGTCGAAAGTGATAATACTGCTCACAGACGGCACAAACAATCGTGGTGATATTGCGCCGATAACCGCTGCCGAAATTGCGCAACAATTCAACATCCGCGTTTATACCATCGGTGCAGGTACGCGCGGCATCGCCAAAATGCCCGCTTATGACGTGTTCGGAAATATGCACTACATTGATACAGAGGTAGATATAGACGAAACCACATTACAGAAAATTGCCTCAATGACAGGCGGAAAATACTTCCGTGCCACCGACACAAATTCGCTCAAATCCATTTATCAAGAAATTGACAAAATGGAAAAAACCAAACTGCACACCGAAAATTACAGCAGAAAAACTGAAAAATATCTGCCATTTTTGATGATTGCATTTGGAATTTTGTTGTTGGAAATTTTGGTTAGAATAACAATTTTAAAAAGATTACCATAAAAATTAACTTTTAGTTTCAAAAAATGTTTCATTTTGCAAATACATATTTTCTTTGGTTGTTGCTCGTAATTCCTTTATTGATAGTGGTTTATCTGTACGGAATTAATAAACAGAAAAAAAGAATAAAAGAGTTCGGCAACCCTGAAATTTTGGCGCAACTGATGCCAAATGTATCGAAATACCGCCCGCACGTTAAGTTTTCGCTTTCGTTGCTTGTAATTGCGTTGCTGATTGTTGCGCTTGCCCGCCCGCAATATCTGCACAAGGTGGAGAGCGTGCAAAAACGCGGTATTGAGGCAATGTTCGTACTTGATATTTCAAACTCAATGCTCACGCAGGACATTGAACCGAACCGCCTCGAATACGCAAAACTGATGCTCTCGAACCTGATTGAAAAAATGACAAACGATAAAATCGGGCTGATTGTTTTTGCAGGCGACTCCTACATTCAAATGCCGATTACGAGCGATAACGTTTCGGCAAAAATGTTTCTTAAAACCATTTCTCCGTCAATAATTCAGCGTCAGGGAACGGCAATCGGCTCGGCGATTGATTTGGCGATAAAATGTTTTGGTGAAGAAAAAAACAATGTCGGCAGAGCAATTTTTCTCATAACAGACGGCGAAAATCACGAAGACGATGCCGTTGAGGCGGCAAAACTTGCTCAGAAAAAGGGTATTATCGCCAATGTTATCGGTATCGGCAACCCTGACGGCAGTCCAATTCCCGTACAGGGAACGATGAGTTTTATCAAAGACAAAGACGGCAATGTGGTGGTGTCGAAACTCAACGAGGAAATGTGCCGTCAAATTGCTTCCGCTGGAAAAGGCATTTATATTCATGCCACAAATTCGGGTGCGGCACTGAAAACGCTTGAAAAAGAGGTAGATAAAATGCAGAAAGGCGACACCAAACTCGCCTCAACCGACTATGACGACAAATTTCAAATCCCCGTTTGGCTTGCGCTTTTCACGCTGCTAATCGAATATTTTATGTTCAACAGGCAAAATAAAAGGCTGAACAGGATTAATTTGTTTGGAAAAAAATTGTAACTTCGCAAAAAAGAAATATATTTTTATAGCATGTAAATGCTTGATGATTATGTGAATTTCATTTTGATAAAATTGATTAGCAAATTTATTCGGAATTTATTGTGAATTTGTTTGCAAAACACAATAAAATCATTGATTTTCAAGATACAGAAAATTTATTTTATAATGATTAAAAATTAAAATAATAAAACAATGAAAAAACTTCTCCTAATCTCTCTTTCATTTTTCTTCTCTTTTCCGCTTTTTGCGCAGAAAGAGAGTGAAAATGTGAGCGCAGGAAATAGTTTGTACAAAAAAGAAAAGTACGAACAGGCGCAAATCGAATATCAAAAAGGGTTGCAAAAAAACGACAAGTCATTTTCGGCGAATTATAATCTCGGCAACGCGCTTTTCAAGCAGGGAAAATATCCCGATGCGTTGCAACAGTACGTCAAAGCGATGCCGTATGCAAATGGCAACAAAAAGCAGATTGCATCGGCGTTTCACAATGTAGGCAATGCGCTTTTTGCGCAGCAGGATTACCAAAAAAGTGTTGAGGCGTACAAACTTGCTCTCAAAGCCAACCCAAAAGATGACGAAACGCGCTACAATCTTGCTGCCGCGCAACATTTTCTCAAACAGCAGCAAAATCAACAAAATCAGGACAAGCAGGAGCAAAAACAAGACCAGCAACAAGACCAAAATCAGCAGCAACAACAGCCTCAACCTCAAAAGTCCGATATGACCAAAGAGCAGGCGGAGCAAATTTTACAAGCCCTGCAACAAGACGAAAAAGATACGCAGGACAAACGCGAAATTAAAGTTGCAAAAAAAAGAAAAGCAGAAAAAGAGTGGTGAAATTTAATTAACCTGATTTTTGTTTAAGAAAAAAATAAAAAAAGGTTGCATTATTGAATTTTTTTTGTTACCTTTATAGTTGAAAACCAATAAGTTAAATCAAAATTTTCAACTATGCTAACCATTGACAAAAAACCTGTAATTAAAGTTGATTTTCTCCCGCAAAACGGACTACGCACGAGTTGCAAATTCGCGACAGCGGGATTATGCTTGACAGGTATTCATAAAATAATTCATAATTTTTCCAACTATTGTCAGAATTAAAATTATTTTGTAACTTTGCAGAAAATTTTTATGCAGAAATATGTCAAATCAATTCGTTTGGGAAATAATTACAAGAACTATTATCTTGTTTTTTTAAACATATTACAAATTATTCATGATTTTCAAAAGAAAACACAAAAAACTCCGTCAAACGAAATAGGACAAGCAGAAAAATTAAAACAACAATATTTTAACGAAAAAATATAAAAACAAATAATTTAACAATTAAAATCAGATGCAATGCATCAGCACACAACAATTTTTCCAGATTTAAGAAAAATTGCTGCTATGCTGTGATTTTTTCAACAAAAACAGTTATTAAATTTTTAATAAAATCCAAATAAAAAACTCACAATGAGAACAAAAGTATTATTTCTGTCTATCGCGTTGATAATTAGCGTATTAGCAATTAACGCGCAAAACAAAAAAAGCGACTCAAACGCTAAACCATCCTCAAAAACTGAGGTAACCTATTTTATTCCAAATATGCACGGCGAGCATTGCCAGTCGATTATAGAGAAAGAAATCGGCTATGAAAAAGGGGTGAAAGACTTAAAATTTGACCTCAAAGCGCAAAAATTGACTGTCGTCTTTGATGACGGCAAAACAACGGCGGATAAACTCAAAGCCGCGCTCGAAAAAATCGGCTACGAGGTAAAAACGCCATCTGCTGCGGCAAGTTGCCCAAAAGAAAAACAGGCAAAAAGTTGTTGCAGCAAACATCATTAAATTTTTTACATAATTAACATAATTTTCAAAATTAACAATTTTAGTTTGTGTAAATTTTGCAAATTTTGTTAATTGTGTAAATGAATTTATTTATGAAAAAACTGATAATTTTTGACCTTGACGGCACTCTGCTCAACACCATTGAAGACTTGGCGAACAGCGTTAATTTCGCACTTGCGCAATACAATTTTCCGCAACATTCTGTTGAGGAGTATAATTTTATGGTTGGCAATGGCGTAAAAAATCTGATTTTACGCGCTTTACCCGAAAATGTTCGCTACAACAGAGATGTTTTTGAAATGGTGCATCACGAATTTCTCAAACACTATTCCAAAAATGCCGACAAATTTACCAAACCATACGATGGAATTGTTGTTTTGCTCGAAAAATTGCAGAAAAATGGATTTATGCTTGCCGTTGCGTCAAATAAAATCCACGAGGCGACTGTTCCGTTAGTAAAAAAATATTTTCCAACGATAAATTTTGTTGCGGTTTTTGGGCAGCGACCCGATTTTCCGATAAAGCCAGACCCGCTTTTAGTGAAAGAAATTTTAAAAATAGCGCAGGTACAACTCTCTGATACTCTGTATGTTGGCGACAGTTGCGTAGATATGCAGACGGCAAAAAATGCGGACGTTCAGGCAATCGGTGTTACTTGGGGTTTCCGCCCCCGCGTCGAATTAGAGGAATATTCGCCGAATTATATTGTTGATAATACGGTGGAATTGGAGAAAATAATTTTATAAATTTTTACACCTTACGTTTTCAACGCAAAGCCGCAAAGTCTATAAAAATATCTTTGCGGCTTTGCGTCTTTACGATTTTGTGTTTAAAAAAGTTATTACTTTTTTTCAAGTTATCAAAATAAATTACTAAATTTCCCCTATAAATTTTTCAAAAAATTTTTATACGTTTGTGTGTAATTGAAAATTTTATGCTAACTTTCCCCTATAAATTCTTTCAAAGAACGCTGTAATACATATTTTCGCCTTATGATGCGATTTTCCCCTGCGAGTTTGGCATATCTGCTGTTACAGACAGGCATTAACTCATGTTTGTGTGCTTATGTGTCAAGTTTCACAACGTTGTGAAACTTGACACTTATGCCCAATTGGGCAAGTAACATTGGTCACTTTGCAAACGGGGTTATGTTCGGTTGCCCGAACACATAGCCACCACAAAGATAGCCGACCTTTACGCTAAAAATATCGTGTTCAGCCAATTAACTTTTTGGCTCTTTCGATTTCTCTTTCGTGATATTTGATTTTATGTTCCACTTTCACGGGGTCGTAAATGTGAACAGGACACGGGTTATACTGCGTTTTTTCACTCAAAATATGCC
>JAISYF010000053.1 GCA_031270065.1 Prevotellaceae bacterium
AATTGGAAAGAATTTGAAGTATGTCGTTTATTTGATGTTTCAGGCACAAAAACTACGCCTTTGTACGATTTGGAAACAATGTACGGACAAGGCGAATTTCCTTATGTAACAACTCGTGCTACAAACAACGGAATAGCAGGTTATTACGACCATAAAACAGAACAGGGAAATGTTTTAGTTGCCGACAGTGCTGTTGTTGGTTATGTTTCATATCAAGCAGAAGATTTTACGGCTTCTGACCACGTTGAACTCTTAAAGCCAAAATTTGAATTAAATAAATATACGGCATTATTTTTACGGACAGTTCTAATGAAAGGTTCGTACAAATATGCTTATGGCAGAAAATTCAACCAAGACCGCATAAGAGCAACAAAATTACTTTTGCCTGCAATTTCTGAAACACAACCCGATTGGGATTTTATGGAAAATTATATTAAATCATTGCCTTACGCAGATAATATATAAAAATTTTGCTGTTCGCTAAACATTTTTTTACTCAAAAAAAATGTTTAGCGGACAGCAAAAGATAAAAATATCATTTTACCAATTTAGGTTTAATGGTTAAAATTTAGGAAACACAAAAAAATCCCGCTCTTTAAAATTTAGAGCGGGATTTTTTTTTTTACACTTTTCTACTCTTCCGCTTTGTACGGAAACGCTTTATCAATGCCTGTGCAAACAAAAATGAAAATTATCATTACAACAAACACTATCGAAAAGCCAATGCCGAGAATCTTGAGGGCTTTGTAGAAAGTGGCTTCGTTGTTGCTGAAATTGAAATTCAGATTAATGTCGTAGTCGGCTGATGCGGGCTGTTCGGTAGCAATCGCTGTTTTGGTTATGCTAACGCTTTTTACAACAACGTTTGTGTCGTTCCTGTATTCCTCTTGCACTTCGGTCAAAAGTTTTTCAGCCGTTTGCGCCTTAATTATTGGACAAGCCATTATTATTGCTGTAAATATTATTACAACTTTTTTCAATATTTTATTATTATTCATAATATTTTTTCTTTAAAAAATTAATTAATAACTTCTAATGACAGATAATTGAGATTGCGGGTCAAACAAAGCCTGCAATGAGATGGCTACACGTCTTTTGTTAGCGACAGCAGTCTGTTATCTATCAGCGAAGCGGTCTGTTTTACATAAAATGCGGCACTAACATTAATATTAATCCTCCAACGATTACCGAGCCGATTTGTCCGCCGACATTCGCCGAAATGGCGGGCATAAGCAGGTAATTATTTTTGTCCTCTTTCAAGCCCATTCCGTGAATTACACGGGCAGACATCGGAAACGCCGAAATTCCGCACGCGCCAATCATTGGGTTGATGCGCTTTTCGGGTTTGGTAAAGTTGTTAATAAGTTTTGCGATAAGCACGCCGCCCGCCGTATCGAACACGAAAGCGATAATACCCAAGCCCAAAATCAACAGCGTACTCGGCTGCACAAAATCCTTTCCTGTCATTGTGCTGGCAATGGTAATTCCCAAAAGAATGGTTACTATATTTGCCAACTCGTTTTGTGCAGTTTTAGAAAGTCCGTTCAGCACGCCACATTCGCGAATAAGGTTGCCAAACATTAAAAAACCAATCAAAGCCAAAGAGGAGGGCGCGATAATTCCCGCCAAAATCGTTACTGCGATTGGGAAAACAATTAATGTTGTACGCGAAACTTTTTTGTTTGCATCAAATTTCATTCGCATCTGACGCTCTTTTTTCGAGGTCAAAAGACGAATAATCGGAGGTTGAATAATCGGCACGAGAGCCATATACGAGTACGCCGCCACCGAAATTGGTCCCAAAAGATTTTTAGCGAACTGCGTTGCCACAATGATAGACGTTGGTCCGTCAGCCGCACCGATAATGCCGATTGAGGCGGCTTCTTTGAGATTGAAACCGCAAAGCGTAGCCAAAATCATCGTCAAAAAAATGCCGAACTGTGCCGCCGCGCCGAAAATCAGCAGCATTGGGCGTTGAAACAGAGGCGAAAAATCAATCATCGCCCCGATAGCAATGAAAATCAGCAACGGAAATACTTCGGTAGCAATTCCCGCGTTGAAAAACACTTCAAGCGCGCCTACAATGGTTTCCCCGCCCTGCGTTTGCGTAAGCACCGCCGAAAAGGGAATATTTACCAAAATCGCGCCAAAGCCGATTGGCAAAAGCAATGTCGGCTCATACTGCTTTTTTATCGCTAAAAAAATCAGCAGCAGACCGACTGCAATCATAACGAGGTTTTGCCAGCCGTACATATCGCCGTATTGCCCCAAAAATCCCGCAATAGCAGGAAAAAGTTGTGAAAAATCCATTTTTAAAATTTTTAAAAAATTATTTTTGATTTACTTACTCTTTGAAAATGTTTTTGTAAATATTGTTTTGTTTGATTATTGTAATGTTCTGATTATATTTTAAATGGTGTTGATATATAATAGAGAATAAAATGCCCTAAAAATATAAATTGATTTTTTTAAAAACATTTTGTTTTGATTATCAAATATTGTTTTTAAAGTGTCATTTTCAAAATAAATTTGTCCGTACTCAAACAGTTTGTCGTGATTTGCACAGAGCCATAATCCATTGTCGCCGTCAGTTGAGCGTTTAATTTTTTTTTTTCTAACTCCAACAGCGCAGCAATCAAGTAATAATATTTTTTATCGTCTATTTTATTGTCATTTTTCCATTGTTCGATTGTATTTCTTATAAAATCAATTTTCAACGCATTTTTTATTCCTTTTAAAATACTGATTTTATTTCTGATATATCTCATTGAATTTATATTTTGCAAAATTACTACTTTTTTTTGCAATTTTCACTTTCTTATCTCTCAATAATTTTGTTATCCATATCCAACAAAATATTCTCTATTTTTCCATTTCCCAACCGTCTAAAACGTGTTCTTCGTACAATTTTTTTTCGAGTTCTTTTACCTTTTTCTCGTCAGAAATCAGCATTGACAAAATGATTGAAAATGCCAGCGTCAGCACAATTATCGCAAGCGAAACCCACGAATGTTCGTGAAAAAACTCCGAAACGGGGTGAAAAAAGCCCAACAGCATTTTTATTCCGATAAAAAACAGAATGAAGCATACGCCGTGTTTGAGAAAACGGAACATTCCCATAATGCCTTTCAATGCAAAAAACAGCGACACCAAACCCATTACAGCGAACACATTTGACGACACCGCCAAAAAATTCTCTTCACCCGCGCTCAAAATCCCGCTCTCGCCTTCGGAAATAACGCCGATAATCGCAGGAATGGAATCAACCGCAAAAAGCACGTCTGTGGAGCCAATTACAAGCAGACAAAGGAAAATGACGGTAACAAAACGTTTTCCACCCTCTTTAATAAAAAATTTCGGAGAATGTTCGTCAGCGTAAATCGGAAAAAGTCTTGACGCGCCTTTGTACAAAATGTTTGATTTCGGGTCAATTTGCTCATCTTTTCCTGACACAAGCATTTTATACGCTGTCCAAACCAAAATCACGCCGAAAATATAAATCACCCACTCAAACCTTTGCACAAGCGACATTCCAACAAGAATAAACAAAATTCTCAACACGATAGAAATCAAAATACCGAGTTTCAACAGTCGCGACTGATTGTGCGAGGCAATTCCCATCATTGAGAAAATCATAATAAACACAAACAGATTATCAACCGAAAGCGAATATTCGGTAAGGTAACCCGCAATAAATTTCATTCCCATTTCGTGTGCCGTATTTACCGAAACGCCCTCGTTTTTGGGAAAGAAAAAATAAATCGCCAAACCAAAAAGCAGTGCGATAGAAATCCACACGCCTATCCATCGCAACGATGTTTTTACAGAAATCTCGCCTTTGCGGTGGTCTGTAACAAACATATCAACGAAATAAACCGCGATAAAGATTGCAATAAAAGCAATCCACCAATAAATAATAGAAGTCATACCCTTAAATGATATTTTTTTTTAACATTAAATAAAATTCTGCAACAGGGTAATCTTTGAGAGAGTCCGCAAAATTACTATTTATTTCAATAACCGCAAAATTATTTTGCGAAAAATTTTAGTTAAATTTAATTAAATTTCCAACAAACCGTCAGGCAAATCTGTATAAATAATTTTTTTCTTATGGTCAATATTAACAATGTATTCCTCGCAGACAGGAATTAGCCTGCCGCCAACGGCAAAAAGCGTGTTTATGGTGCTTTCATCTACATCGTCTATCTCACCGACTTCGCCGAATTTTTCATCAACAATAGTGTAACCAACAAAAAAATCTATCGAAAAATTTTCTACTTCCGATGCAAAATCAATATTTTTGTCAGTAAAAATTTCTTTTTTGCAAAGCATTTTCGCCTCAAACTCATTATTTATATTACATAATTTCACAAAAAAATCGAAATTACCTTTGCTCCTGTATTTTTCTACAAAAAACGGCACAAAAATTCCGTCTTCTTCCAAAATAAAATATTCTAAAAAATTTTCTGAAAAATCCACTGAAAAAGCGCACAAAATTTCACCAGAAATTCCGTGCGGTTTTATAGTTTTGCCTATTTTTGTAAGATTTTGTTGTAAAATCATTCTTTTTATTTTTTTTGTTTTCTAACCACAAAGTCCACTAAATTATTTTTGTGATTTTTGTGGTTTCTTTGTGTCCTTTGTGGTTGGATTTTTTGCAATTTCAAAATCCGCTAATTCAGGTTTCTTTATAAAAGCATTGATTATCAAATAAATACCCCAAATTATCAACGGTAAACTGAGAATTTGCCCCATATTCAACGGCATATTTGCCTCGAAAGGTTCTTGCAGATTTTTGATAAATTCAAGCATAAACCTTGTGCCGAAAATACAGATAAGAAACACGCCAAAAATCAATCCTTCGCGCCTGTAACTCTTTGATTTCCAATACATTAGCATCGTTATTGCAAATGTAACCAAGCAATAAAGCATTTCGTAAATTTGCGTTGGGTGAGCGGGCAAAGTTTGATGGTCGCGCATAAAGATAAAGCCCCAAGGCAGGTCAGTAACTCCGCCGTAAATTTCGGAGTTCATCAGGTTGCCGAGCCTGATTAACGCGCCACCGATTGCCACGCCGATTACGAGCCTGTCCATTGCATAAAGGAACGTTTTGTGCGTTACTTTGCGTGTAAAAAGCCACATTCCCGTCAGCAGTCCGATTGCACCGCCGTGCGATGACAAACCGCCTTCCCAAATTTTCAACATCTCAAACGGATTTTTGTAGTAATGCCAAAAATCGCCATCCGCACCATAGAAAAGGCAATGCCCTACTCTTGCGCCGATTATAAGACTTACCGCTCCGTAGATAAAAAGTTTGTCGTTCCAGCCCTCTGGGCGTTTTTCGTGTTTAAAAATTGCTGTTACCACCCAATATGCCGAGAAAATCGCCAATGCCCACAGCAGTCCATACCAGCGCACCGACAAAAAACCGAAGTGAAATATTTCAGGATTTACGTTCCAAGTAATGAAGTTTAACATTTTTTAAAATTATAACATTATGAATATAAGAGTTAAAAAAAAATAAATCTTAATTCTTAATTGATTTTACGCTTTTCTCACAATCGCAATCGGGGTTTGCTGGCTGGCTTGTCCGAGCGGATTATCTTTAAAAAGGGCTTTGAGAAATTTCCCGTCAGGGCTTTTCGAGGGTTTGCCGAGAATATCAACGTTCAAATCGTTGGCATCAAGCACAATAAAGGTATTGCCGAGTTTTTCTGTCATTTCGCGGGCAACTTTATCGGGATTTTTCGGAGCCATTTTTGCATATTTGTTATACGGAGGCAAAGTATAGTCGCAAGGTCCGTCAATGGCATACGCCTTTTTTCCGCACACTTTATAAAATGCGCCGCGAATACCGAATGGTTTTGTAACCACAGCCGCCAAACAGCCGAGCAAAATACGCGGCAAACCCACGTCAATCAACGCGAGTTGCATTGTGTATGGGCTACCCAAACCAATGCCATAGGGCGATTTATAGACGAATTTCACAAGGAAACGCGCCAACCAATTCGGCTCAATTTCTGCAATCGGAAAACTGCGCCCCTGCGTGATTGCAACGATTTTTTCGCTGCAAAAAATAATATCGCCTTTTTCGCGAATATCTTTTGTGTACTTATCGACAACATCTGCAAAAAGGTCGTCTTCTTTCATTACAACGTGCGTTTTTACAGGTATTCTCAACCATTTTTCGCCGTTTATTTCTATAGCAAGATTTTTGCCTTCGTTTGCTTGAAAGTCCATTTTTTTTAAACTAAAAGTTAAGAATTAAAAACTAAAAGTTGTTTTTTGTCTTACAAAAATAAAATGCAAAGGTACAAATTAATTATAAATTATTAATTATAAATTATGATTTTTTTGTACCTTTGCAAAAAAATTCAATTACGAATTTTTAACTTTTTAATTTTTAGTTTTTAACCGTAAGTTTTACATACGGTCATTAATATATTGTCCTACGGACAAAAATATTGAATTTTTTAACTTTTAGTTTAAATAAATGGACAACGAACAATTTATAGTTTCGGCGAGAAAATACCGCCCGCAAGATTTTCATTCGGTAATTGGGCAAAGTTCGCTTACGGCAACGCTCAAAAACGCAATTCTCACCAACCACCTTGCGCACGCATACCTTTTTTACGGTCCGAGAGGCGTGGGAAAAACTACCTGTGCGAGAATTTTTGCAAAAACTATTAACTGCTTTCATCTTACGGAAAACGGCGAGGCTTGCAACGAATGCGAAAGTTGCCGCTCTTTTAATGAGCAGCGGTCAATGAATATTTTTGAAATCGACGCCGCCTCAAACACCAGCGTTGATGATATCCGCGACCTTGTGAGCCGCGTGTATATTCCGCCTCAAATTGGAAAATACAGCATTTATATTGTCGATGAGGTGCACATGCTGTCGAAGCCGGCGTTTAATGCGTTTCTGAAAACGCTCGAAGAACCGCCGAAATACGCCGTTTTTATTCTTGCAACAACAGAAAAACACAAAATTTTGCCTACAATTATTTCCCGCTGCCAAATTTACGATTTTAAGCGGATTGAAGTAACTGATACGGTGGAATATTTGCGTTATGTAGCTAAAAATGAGAACATTACAGCAGCAGACGAGGCTCTGAACGTGATTGCACAAAAGGCTGACGGCGCAATGAGAGATGCGTTGTCAATTTTTGACCAGGTTGTATCTTTTTGCGGAAAAAACATAACATATCAGGCTGTAATTGAGAACCTTAACGTTTTAGATTACGAATATTATTTTAAACTTACAGATAAATTTTTAACGGGCGATGCGGTAAATTCTCTGCTGATTTTCAATGAAGTTCTCAATAAAGGTTTTGACGCGCAAAATTTTATGTCAGGCTTGGCATCGCATTTCCGAGATATTCTTATGAGCCGCGACAAAGCCACTTTACCGCTTTTGCAAGTCGGTGAAACCATAGCAAAGCAGTATTACGAGCAGGCAATACGTTGCCCGCAGCAGTTTTTGTATAAGGCTTTGGACATTGCCAACACCTGCGACCTGAATTACCGTACAAGCCAAAATAAACGACTTTTGGTGGAATTGACGCTGATAAAACTTTGTCAAATTCTCACAGCAGAGGAGGAAAAAAGGGAAATTGCTGTTAAAAAAATAGAACAGCCTGCCGCACAACCAACAGAGCAACACGCAGAAAACGCTGTTGAACCGCAAAAACCGACAATTCCGAATATAAACAATCTTAATCAAAATTCGCCTTTCACTGCAATTCTAAATCCGCAAAAGGAAACGCCTCAACCACAGCAAACTATTGTAAATGAGCCTGTTGTAGAGGAAAATATTGTAGAAAACGAAAACGCAGATTTTACTGAAGAGCAACTTTCTGACGCTTGGAAAAAATATGGAAAAACTATCACAGACACTTTTCAGGCAAATTATGTAAATAGCGTTGCGCCGAAAATAGAAGACGGTTTTTGTTCGGTTTTAGTGCCAAATCAAACGTATTTCAACGCTTTATCTGCCAAAAAATCGGAAATTGAATCTTTTTTGCGGAATACTTTAAAAAACAGGGAAATTCAATTAAAGATTGCCAAAGACGAGGAAATTAAGCAGAAAATTGTCCTCTCTCCCGAAGACCGTTTGCAAGAGATGAAACGCGAAAATCCGCTCTTGCAAGACCTTATTTCAGAAATAGGGCTGGAAATAAAGTATTGAAATTCAATTTGAGGATTAAAAATTCAATTTGAAAATTTGAAAATTTGAAAATTCAATTTGAGGATTTGAGGATTTGAGCAATTTAAAGAAAGAAATCAAGTGTCAAACTCAGCGAAAATCAGTAAATTTTTCGTAATAGTTTCGTAATTATTACTGTCCTCTAAATATTTTTTTGAGCAAAGAACAAAGACCGCTACGCTAAAAGAACAAAGACTTGTGCAAGTTTTATTCAAAATTCTGTCTTTGTTGCATCTGTTGTTAAATATTTTTTAAAAAAATTTTTTCACTCCTTTCTAATTTTCTAAATTTCTACTTCCTGTCTTTATTCTTTTAGCGTAGCGGTCTTTATTCTTTGTTCTAAAAATATTTAGCGGATAGTAATAAAAAAATATCAAAAATTTAAAAAAAACAGTACCTCAAATTTTTTCATAACCAATTTTCAAAATAATTTTGTAATTTTGCGCTTTAATTTTAATCGAAAAAGTTATGAAAAAATGTAGAATAAACCCTTTTTTCGCGCTGTACTTGGTTGCCGTTTTTTTGCCTGTAATGGGGGTTGCAACGACTATGACAGCAGTTTTGACTATTATTTTTTCGTTTTTCGGCGATAAACGCTGGACTTATTTTCCCGCAATGATTTGGGCGCGGTTGGCTTGCCTGCTTGCTTTTATTCGCGTGAAAATCAACGGAAAAAACAACTATTCCGCCGAAAAATCGTATATTTTTATATCTAACCACCAAAGCATCTATGATGTTTTTGTGATTTACGGCTGGTTGCAGAGCAGGTTTAAGTGGATTATGAAAATGTCGCTACGCAAAATTCCGCTTGTGGGTTTGGCTTGCGAAAAGGCAGGGCATATTTTTATTGACCGCAGCAGCCCGATTAAAGCGCAAAAAAGCATTAAAAATGCAGAGGAAAAGTTAAAAAACGGCGCATCACTCGTGATTTTCCCCGAAGGCAGCCGCACAAAAAACGGCAGCGTTGGCAGATTTAAGCGCGGCGCGTTCAAAATTGCTGACGACCTGAAATTGCCGATTGTGCCGATTACCATTGACGGAGCGTATGAAGTGATGCCGTACGGCTCTGTTTATATCAAGCCGCACAAAATCAACGTTACCATTCATCAACCTATTGATTGCAAGGAACTTACAGACGAAAATATGCAGGAATACATTGAAAAAACGAGAAATGAAATAATTAAATCATTTACAAGTTAAAAGTTACGACAAAAAGATTAGTTTTTACCTGTCAATTTTCTCAAAAACGGCGCAGTTACGCTCTTTTTATTTTTGCAAATCTGTTCGGGCGTACCTTGCGCAACGATTTCGCCGCCGAGTTTGCCCGCATCAGGTCCTAACTCAAAAACATAGTCCGCACATTTTACCACATCAAGATTATGCTCAATAATAATTACCGTATTGCCGTTGGCAACAAGGCGGTTTAGAACTTTCAACAACACTTTGATGTCCTCGAAATGCAGTCCTGTTGTGGGTTCGTCCAAAACGTAGAGGGTTTTGCCTGTGTCGCGTTTGGCGAGTTCGGCGGCAAGTTTTACGCGCTGGCTCTCTCCGCCCGAAAGCGTTGTGGAACTTTGTCCCAACTTAATGTAGCCCAGACCGACTTCCTGCAACATTTTTAGTTTTGTAACAATATTTGGAATATTCTCAAAAAACTCAACTGACTGATTTATAGTCATATCAAGCACATCGGCAATAGATTTTCCTTTAAAACGCACTTCGAGAGTTTCGCGGTTATAACGCTTGCCCATACACTCCTCGCAGGGCACTATTACATCGGGCAAAAAGTTCATTTCCAGCGTTTTATAACCGTTTCCATCACACACTGAACAACGTCCGCCTGCCACGTTGAACGAAAATCTGCCCGCTTTGTAACCCCTCACTTTACTTTCGGTTAAGCCTGCGAAAAGATTGCGGATTTCTGCAAAAATATTTGTGTAGGTAACAGGATTGGAGCGCGGCGACCGACCTATCGGACTTTGATTTACCTCAATAATTTTGTCAATATTTTCAATTCCTTCAATTTTTTTGTAAGGCAGCGGCTCTGCAATGGAACGGTAAAAATGTTTAGACAAAATTGGTTGTAAAGTTCTGTTAATCAGCGAACTTTTGCCGCTGCCCGACACTCCTACAATGCAGATAAACATTCCCAAAGGAATTTTTATATCAACATTTTTCAGATTATTGCCTGTGCAACCGCTCAGTTTTAAAAATTTGCCGTTCCCTACCCGCCTCTCTTTTTCTTTCAGAAATTCGATTTTGCGCATTCCGTTGAGGTAACTCGCTGTTAATGTGTTGGTTTTGAGTAAATCCTGCGGCGTTCCCTGAAAAACTACCTGCCCGCCCAAACGCCCCGCGCGCGGTCCCATATCTACAATGTAATCGGAGGAGAGCATCATCTCCTCGTCGTGTTCCACCACAATTACCGAATTGCCCATATCGCGCAGATTTTTGAGCGAATGAATAAGTTTTACGTTATCGCGTTGGTGCAGTCCAATGCTCGGCTCGTCGAGAATGTAGAGCACATTTACAAGTTGCGAGCCGATTTGCGTTGCAAGGCGGATACGCTGTCCTTCGCCGCCTGACAAACTTTCCGTTGCCCGCCCCAAAGACAGATAATTTAGCCCGACATCAAGCAAAAAATTCAACCGAGTAGAAATTTCTTTGATAATCTCCGATGCAATCGCCTTTTGCGCGGGCGAAAGTTTTGGAATTAATCCGTCAATCCACGCCTTGAGTTCGTCGAGCGGGTACTGCGAAATTTCCGCAATGTTCTTATTATCAATGCGGTAGTGCAACGCCTCACGATTCAACCGTGCGCCTTTACATTCGGGACAAACAACAGGTCGATAAAATTTCTCAGCCCATTTTTGCTCGGTAACGGTAGCGGTTTCGTCTTGATGCAGTTCGATATAATGTATCAAACCCTCGTAATTTACAATTTGTGAAAAAACACCGTTACTCTCTGAATATGAAATAGTTAGCGGTTCTGACGAGCCGTTGAGAATTTCATCTAAACCCTCCTGTTCAATATTTTCAATCGGAGTTTTGAGGTCGAAACCATATTTTTCGCCAATTTTTGCAATTTGTTGAAAAATAAAAAGTTTTTTTTCTTTGCCCAAAGGCAAAATTCCGCCTTCTGCGATAGAAAGTTTTGGATTTGGAATAATTTTTTTCGTATCTATCTGATTTACAGTACCAAGACCGTTGCATTTTGGACACGCTCCCTTTGGCGTGTTGAATGAAAAATTGTGAGGTGCGGTTTCGTTATACGAAAGTCCCGATTGCGGACACATCAATTTTGACGAAAAATAGTGAATTTTGCCGCTCTCTTTTTCCATCAACATCATAACGCCGTCTCCCAAACGCATCACATTTTGAATAGATTTTTTCAATCGCGGCTCGTCTTTTTCAGAAATAATAAGTTTATCAACAACCGCCTCTATATCGTGGTTTTTGTAGCGGTCGAGTTTCATTCCTAACGTAATTCCACACATTTTGCCGTCAATTCTGACGTTCATATAACCTTTTTTGCGCAAACTTTCAAACTGTTCTTTGTAATGTCCTTTTCTATTTTTTACAACAGGCGCAAGCAATATAACTGCCTGATTATCAAATTTTTCTAAAATTAATTTTAAAATTTGCTCATCGGTGTAGCGCACCATTTTTTCACCGGAAAGATAAGAATATGCCTCTCCTGCGCGGGCATAGAGCAAGCGAAAAAAATCGTAAATCTCTGTAACAGTGCCGACTGATGAGCGGGGATTTTTTGAAACAGTCTTTTGTTCTATGGCTATAACAGGCGAAAGTCCCGAAATTTTATCAACGTCAGGGCGTTCTATATTGCCGATAAAATGCCGCGCATACGCCGAAAAAGTTTCGATATACCGCCGCTGTCCTTCGGCATAAACAGTGCTGAACGCCAGCGAGGATTTGCCGCTGCCGCTCAGTCCTGTAATAACACTGAGTTTGTAGCGCGGAATGGTTACATCAATATTTTTGAGATTAAACACCCGCGCCCCAAGCACTTCAATATTTTTGTCGTCTTCAAGAATCTTGTCCATTTTTTTTTTGAAAAAAATTTAAGGTGCAAAGGTACAAAAAAAACTAAAAATTAAAAGTTTTTTTTGTACCCTTAATTTCCTGATTTTGACACTTTTCTTTCTCTAAATTTATAAGTATTTAAAAATCAATGATTTACAAATTAATAATTAACAATTAATTATTAATTTGTAAATTTGAGGATTTGAAAATACA
>JAISYF010000012.1 GCA_031270065.1 Prevotellaceae bacterium
CACACAAACATGAGTTAATGCCTGTCTGTAACAGCAGATATGCCAAACTCGCAGGGGAAAATCGCAACATAAGGCGAAAATATGTATTACAGCGTTCTTTGAAAGAATTTATAGGGGAAAGTTAGGAATTTTTTTTGATAAATTAAACAAAATAGATAACAAAGATTTATTTCAAGCAAAGGGAGCAAAATATTGAAAATCAATATCAAATTTGATATGATTGAAATTGCAGGTCAAAGCCCCAATGACAGAGAATAAACGTTGTATTCCTTTCCGTTCATTAGATTAATACGAATATTTTTTTTTAGTTTTTAACTTTTAACTTTTAGTTTGTTTTTAATCTTTTTCTGTCATATTTTCTTCATATTTTTTTTAGAAATTTGAAATAAATATGATATACTTTTGCAAAAAAATAGAAAATATGAGAAAGTTTTTTGAAAAAATAATAGAATCCATTTTTACAGTCAGCGGAGCAGCAACAAGCATTGCAATACTGCTAATTGTGGTTTTTCTTTTTAAAGAAGGTGCAGGCTTTTTCCGCCATTCAGAAGTCGAAAATGGTTATGTCCTTTGCGTAAATGCAAAAAATCCTGTCTGCTCGCTGACTTCAAATGAAATTAAGCAAGTATTTGATTATCAGATAGATAATTGGCAAAATCTTGGCGGAAACGATGAAAATATCGCGCCTTTTAGAATTAACGATATTTCGTCTTATTTTTCAGACGAGGAATTAGGCGAAAATTACGAACATTTAGCCGAAAAATTGGGTGAAATCATAAGCCATACAAGCGGAATAATCGCTTTTATTCCTGCTCAATACGCGCCCGAAAATAACCCTGATGTAAAAATTTTACCCGACAAAAAACTTAATCCAGCAGAGTTTTTCGGCGGAAAAGAGTGGTTGCCCACAGCCACACCCGCACCGCAATTCGGTATTTTGCCGCTGCTCTTGGGAACGCTTTGGGTGGGACTTTTCGCAATCATTATCGCGCTGCCGTTGGGTTTGGGCGTGGCAATATACCTTTCGGAACTTGCCTCACCCCGCACCCGTAACCTGCTCAAACCTGCAATCGAACTGCTGGCGGGTATTCCGTCTGTGGTTTATGGCTTTTTCGGGCTGGTGGTGCTTGTGCCTTTTGTGCAGAAAGCGTTCAATTTGCCTGTGGGTGAAACTGCATTTGCAGGCAGCATAATCCTTGCAATAATGGCGTTGCCGACTATCATTACCGTTGCCGAGGACTCAATGCGCAGCACTCCGCAAGCAATGCGCGAGGCGAGTTTGGGCTTGGGCGGAAACCATTGGCAAACTATTTACAGGGTGATAATTCCGTACTCAATTTCGGGAATTTCGGCTGCGGTGGTGCTTGGTATCGGGCGCGCAATCGGCGAAACTATGGCAGTGTTGATGGTTACAGGCAACGCAGCGGTAATTCCGCATACGCTTTTTGAACCTGTGCGCACCATTCCCGCCACTATTGCCGCAGAACTTGGCGAAGCCCCCACAGACGGCGCACACTACGGCGCATTGTTTATGCTTGGCTGTATCCTGTTCATTATCACAGTGTTAGTGAGCATAACAGCGGAAGCGGTATCAAAGAAAAGAGCAAATTTTAGTTGAAAACTAAATAAAGATAAAAATTTTAAAAAAACGCTTGTACAAAAATATACAGGCATTTTTTGTAGAAAAAATTAGTTCATAATTATTTCGTATCTTTGCATTCGTTTGTCTGCATAGATAAATTAAATTTTTGCAATATTAATTAATATGAAAAAATCTTTATTTATAATAATTTTTGCTCTGTTTTGCGGAAATATTTTTGCGCAAAATAATGATTTTCAAAAGATAAATTCTTTTTTTGAGAAAATTATCAAAGAAAAAAACGATAGCGCAAAACAAAATCTCAACGACTCAATAAAACTCTGCATTGAGAGAATTTTGTCGGAGGAAAATTCGTTTTTGATTGATTTTCAGGCTGTTGAGTATGTTGGAAGAATTGTTTCGCCAGATAATTTTTTCAACCTCATTACTTGGAATATTCCGATGAGCAATAAAATGCTTTTTTCGGGCTTTATTCAGCGCAACGACGGCAAAATTTTTGAACTTAAACAGTCTCCAAAAAACGAAAAACCATCTGAATATCAACCTGTTAACTTGGAAAATTGGTACGGTGCGCTTTATTATAAAATTGTGCCGTTTAAGCAAGAAAAACGGACTGTTTATGCGCTTGCTGCGTGGTGCCGTTACCAAAACGACACTCAAATAAAACTACTCGATGTACTTGATTTTCAGCAAGATACGCCAATTTTTGGTTTGCCTGTTTTTGAAAACGGCAATGCGTTGAAATTCCGCGCCGTTTTTGAATACGATTTTCAGAGCGCAATGTATTTGGACTACAACGCCAGAAAAAAGCGTTTTGAATTTGACCACCTTTCGCCGATGCGCCTTACTGACAACAACGAGGTTTCGACTTTCGGCGTTGATATGTCGGTCGATGCTTACAGGCTCAAAGGCGGAAAGTGGCTGCTAATGGAGGATTTGAAGGTGAAAAATGTGAAATAGCAGAGGTAAAATGATTTTTTCAAAGAAAATTTACAAAAATTTACAAAAATACAAAAATATTTTTGATTTTTTTTTTGATTTTTTAAAAATATAACTCTTTGCGAACTTTGTGTGAGATAAAAACACTTGTGAAACAGCCTTATACCTGTTTTTTTTTTAAAAAATCTACTTCGGAATTATTAACTCTCTAAAAACGATTTTATCTTTTTACAAATTCCCTCGCAATCCATTTCCAAAATATGGTAAAGTTCATTCGGCGTGCCGTGTTCGATAAAACGGTCGGGAATACCGATTTGCAGCACGTTGGGTTTGAGTTTGTTAGCGGCAAAAAACTCTAAGACCGCAGAGCCGAAACCGCCTTTTATTGCGCCGTCTTCGAGCGTTGCAACGTTTTTAAAATTTTGTCCGACAAAGTTTAAAACTTCCTCGTCAAGCGGTTTCAGAAAGCGCATGTCGTAGAGTGCGATTGTTATATTTAACTCATTTTCAAGTAGTTGTACCGCTTTTTTAGCCTCGTAAAAGCGCGTACCGAGCGAAAGGATTGCAAGGTCTTCGCCCTCTTTTTCGCAAACGGCTTTGCCGATTGGAATTTCCGTAAAATCGTTGCGCCAATCCTCCAAAAAGCCCTTTCCGCGCGGGTAACGAATTACAAATACACCGCGATTTTCTTTTTGGGCAATGTACATAAAATTGCGCAAATCGTGTTCATTTTTCGGCGCACAAATCGTTAAATTAGGAATGCAGCGAAAGTATGCCAAATCGAACTGTCCCTGGTGCGTTGCGCCGTCGGATCCGACAATTCCTGCGCGGTCGACACACAAAACCACAGGCAAATTTTGCAGTGCAGCATCGTGAATTACGTTGTCGTAAGCCCGCTGCATAAACGAAGAATAGATGTTACAGAACGGCGTAAAGCCCTCTTTTGCAAGTCCCGCCGAAAACGTAACTGCGTGTCCCTCAGCAATTCCCACATCAAAAGCGCGTTCAGGCATTGCCTCAAAAAGAAACGACATTGAGCAACCCGAAGGCATCGCAGGCGTAATTCCGACAATTTTTTCGTTCATTTTTGCCAATTCTACAAGCGTTTCTCCGAAAACGTCTTGAAAAAGCGGAGGCTGATTTTCACTGTTAGAACAAATTCTTTCGCCTGTTTCCGCGTTAAAAAGTCCTGGCGCGTGCCACAGCGTAACTTTCTCTTCCGCAGGCGAATAGCCCTTGCCTTTTTGCGTAAGGCAATGCAAAACGCGCGGTTTTTTATGATTTTTCAACTCTTTTAGAATTTCGACCAACTCCACAACATTATGACCGTCGCAAGGTCCAAAATAGCGTATCGACAAGCCTTCAAAAATATTGTTTCCCTTGTTTTTTCTAACAGATTTTAACACATTAAAGAAACGAATAATCTGCCGAGTATTATTTTCATTAATAATTTTTTTCTTAAAAAGAAAATTATAAATTTTATAACGTATTCTGTTATAAGCACTTGACGTATGCAATTTTTCGAGTGATTTGCTCAAACCGCCTTTTATCGGGTCAATCGCCATTTGATTGTCATTAACAATAATTAATAGATTATTGTCAATATTTGACACATTATTAAGCCCTTCAAACGCCAAGCCGCCTGTGAGCGAGCCGTCTCCGATAATTGCGACAACATTGCGGTTTTCGTTATTCATTTTTGCAGCGATAGACATACCCAAAGCCGCTGATATTGAGGTACTTGCGTGTCCAACGCCGAATGCGTCATACTCGCTTTCTTTGGGCGTTGGGAAACCGCAAAGCCCGCCGAGTTGGCGGTTGGTGTGAAAACGGTCGCGCCTGCCTGTGAGGATTTTGTGTGCGTATGCCTGATGCCCAACGTCAAAAATCACGCGGTCGTAGGGCGTGTCAAAAACGTAATGTACAGCAACGGTGAGTTCCACCATGCCGAGAGAGGCACCGAGATGTCCAGGATTGTGTGCAAGTTCGGTTATAATAAATTGGCGCAACTCATCGCAAAGTTGCAGCAACTGCTCAATTTTCAGTTTTTTTAAGTCTGCGGGCGAATTAATCTGCTCTAATAACATTTAGTCGAAAGTTTTTGGCTATTAAAATTTCACACTCTATATATTATGGCAAAAAAATGTTTTGCCCTGTCATTGGAGCATTGACCCGCACTCTCATTGTTTGTACGCTTGGATTGCGGGTCAATGCCCACAATGACAGGGAATAAATATTGTTTGTCCTGTTAAATAGATTTCAATTTTAGACCTGATTTTTTTGTTTTTTTTTTCAAGGCTGCAAAATTAACATAAAATTTTCAATTACACACAAACTTATAAAAATTTTTCATGGCAAACGTACGATTTTTTTTGAAATATTTATTTTTGCATTTAGAAAATTTATTATAAAATATTGATTTTCAATAAAAAAGAATTTTTTTATTGAAAAATCGCTCTTTTTTCAATAATTTACAAAAAAATGGATTACAATGTATTACCTTTACAGCCGAATTATAAAAAAAGAGGCTGTTACAAAAGTCCATTTTCACGCAAAGGCGCAAAGAAAAACGCAAAGAGCGCAAAGTTTTTGATATTGATTATCAATTATTTGCGTTCTCTGCATAAAACTCTTTGCGACCTTTGCCTGATATAAAAACACTTTTGAGAGAGCCCGAGTTTGGTAGAAAAACAGGCATAACATCACCACACATTTCGTAGGAATGTAACCGTTATAAGTTGTTTATTATTTGTTTTTTACACAATAAAAACAGTTTTTTTGCGTTTAATCAGGTATAAATTTCAAAAAAAAAAATTGCCTATGAATGACAAATCTACACAAAAAATTTTAAAACCGCGCAGAGAAATATTGCAAAACATTCTAATGTTTGCAGCTGTTTATCAAGTCGAAAGGCTCTCAAACGGCGAAATTATACAGTATTTTCTGAATTAAAGGAACGGTTGTAGGGGGCGAAAAATTTTTCGCCCTTTTTTCATCTCTGCTTCAACCACGAAACAAAACTTATTGCGTTGATAATCAAGAAGAAAGCGAATAAAAGCAGATTAAAATTATTGTGGATTATGAGCGCGGAAACAATCGCCGAAACGCTGTAAATAAGCCAATAAACCCAAGCGTCAAGCCATTTGCCAATCATTAGCCAGTTAGAGAGAATGCTCGACGAAATCATTACTGCAAAAGCGGTTTTTTCAAAAATTTTACTGAAAATCGGCACATTTTCATAATTTTTTAAACAAAACGAGGCAAAAACGTAATCAATTATAAAGAGCAAAATAAAAATTGAAAAGTAAAAAATTTGCCGTTTAGAAGGCAAAAATCGAAGTTTTCCGCTGTTGTTGTCATTGCGGGTTTCTCCTGCAATCTCACTTTTGCTAATCCTTTTCCAATTTACAAGTCCAGAAAATTGAAATGGAATAAAGACGATAAGGTAGAGGAAAGTCAAGTCGAATTTTTCCATAAAAAAGAACTGTGCCGCAAGAAACGCAGACGAAATCATTCCGAGATAAAAGCCCGTATAATTTTGCGGATTGCGGATTGTCATTATTCCCGCTACGCCAGATACAGTAGATATTACGCTGAAAATCAATAGTTTATCAAACACTATTTCGATTTTCAACAAATACATTGCAACCGCCAAACCCAAAGTCATAAAGGCTGCGATGCCAAGATTTTTGATTGCTTGAATAGTTAATTTAGACATAATATGATAATAATTTAAAAAAATGGTCGCAAAGTTAATATTTTTTTTTGAATTATAATGTTAAGATTTGCAAAAAAAAAAAACAATTAAGTTAAAAAAGAACTACCTTTGCAATTCAATTTGTTATTTAACTTTTAAATTTAACCAAAAAGTATTGTTGTATGATTAATTTTGAAAAAATCAGTCAAAAAGATTGGAAGTATGAATTGTTGTATAAATATGTACAGTTTGCTCATAACTACATATTTTATTGCAATTTTTACGTTCTAAACCGCAAAAGAATTCCCAAAAACGTTCCTGTTGTTGCAATTTGCAACCATCAAAACGGGCTTAGCGATGCGCTTGGTATTCTTTTTGCATTTTCAAAAGACGGCAGACGACCCGTTTTTATTGCTCGCGCCGATATTTTTCGGAAAGATTTGTGGGCGAAATTATTAAAATTTCTTAAAATTATGCCTGCATTTCGCGCTACCGACAAGTGGGCAGGAGGCGATTTAGAGGAAAACAGTGCCATTTTTAACCTTTCTGCGAAAATTCTCGCAGACGAAAACAAAGTTGTCTGCCTCTTTCCTGAGGCAGGACACCAAAGCGGACACACGCTTGGCTCGTTCAAAAAAGGCTTTGCGCGGATTGCTTTTCAGGCTGCGGAACGGCTCAATTTTGAAAAGCCAATTTACATTCTTCCAATCGGCAACCACTATTTGAATTATTTTTCGTTTCAAACAAAAATGATTATCAACATCGGCGAGCCGTTTGAATTTTCGGACTTGTACCCTGTTTATAAGGAACACCCCGAAAAAGCGCAAAAAATGCTTGCCGACAGGGCGCGACCGATTGTCGAAAATTTAATGCTAAATATCTCTAATTCAGAATATTATGAGCATTATGATATGTTGCGACAAATGTATGCAAAGGCGTATTTGAGGTCAAAAAATGAAAAAGTCAATTATTTTCCAAATCAACTGCAAGCCGACAAAAAGATTGTGGCAGATATTGATAATTTGCAAAAAGAAAATCCTGAAAAATTTGCAGAATTAATGCGCGACACTTTCAAATATATCAGAAATTTAGAAAAATTACATCTGAGAGATTGGATTTTCAGGCAAAAAATTTCGTTTTTTGGAACGCTTGCCCGCTTTGTATTCTTTATTGTGATGTTGCCGTTGGTAATTTTCGGTTTTCTCAACAATTTCATTCCATTCAACGCAAGTACGCTGATAACCAGAAAGATAAAGGACAGAATGTTGC
>JAISYF010000089.1 GCA_031270065.1 Prevotellaceae bacterium
AATTTCTGTTTAGAGAGAAATTTTCTTCTGTCCTGATAGAATTTTCTTCTGTCTTCACAAGCGAGATAACGGCGCAAAGTTAGATGTTTTTTTCAAAATGCAAAATTTACCGGAAAACGGCTAAATCTTTTTTTGAGGCGCTATTATATCGCACAAAGTATAAACACAAAACTGATTAGGATTCGTAAGATTAAAAGATTGACAGGATTCCTTGGTTAATTAATCCTATCAATCTTTAAATCCTACAAATCCTAGTCGGGATTGTCGCACTTGTTATATAATAATTTTTATGGGCGTTCCAAATCATGATTTTATCGGCGTAAACGCGAATCTGAATGGGCGCGCCGCCCGAATATCTATCTATTTCAAATATTCATCTCGCCACGAGGACTTGTATTCTATGTTTTGTTGCTCAATCATCTTTTATATTTTATTTCGGGAAAATCATTAAGAAATTGCTTTGCCATTGCTTTTGCGCCCTGTTCTGTCGGGTGTACGCCATCTGCACAAAAACCATTTTTCCAATTTCCTTTTTCATCCAAAAGGGCTTTTTCAAAATCAACATACCTGTAACCGGACTTGCGAATATAATCGTTTTTGTACTTGTTAAAAACACGTTGGCAAGTCGGTATAATCCCAAAAATCAATGTTATATCATTTTCTTTGCATAGTTTTTCAATTTTTTTCGTATAAAGTAACCAGCTTATATTGGTAAAAAATCTATCGCTGCCATCGTTCATTCCCAAACACCAAACAAGATATTTCGGTTTGTTAATTGTTAATGCCGTCCTCAAAAAATCATACGAATGAATAGACTTACCGCCGGGTAAACCATCGCAAAGAAAATCAAATCCCTGATTGTAGATCCAATAAGTCCATCGGGCAGGATTGGCGCAACTCATATAACTGTCGCCAAAAATCCAAACATCATTTTGATATTCATCGCAAACAAACGAAAAATTCTTTACTTTGATTTTTGTGCCGACAGAACGAACAAACGGATTATCCATTCCTGTAAATTTGCTTGTAATTTTAGACGTATCAAAACCGTTTGTAAGCAAAATATCAGCGCTGTCCAATTTTCGATCGACTTGAATTAACAGATATTTATTCAGCAATAAATTATGCGAATAAGCCGCTTGTCGCCTAACACTGTCTGTCTTAATAAAAACAAAAACACTGTCGTTTGTTACAGTCAAGTATGATGAAAGATATCTGTTATCGCCTTTTCCAATAAACAGAGTGCCGAATTTTTCTATTTCGCCATCAAAACAAACTTTATAGTTTTTATTTATGGCATTGTTGATTAATTCTGTTCTATCGCCTTCATTCAAATAAAAATCCTTCAATTCTGTTGTCGAAATGATATTTTCTTTGTAGAAAAGCATATTTTTGAACATACGTAAATGCGGTTTAAACAAAAGTGCGAAGAAAAATAACACTATAAACAACGAAATCGCCGCTATCAGACATTTTTTCCATTTGGAAAAAATCTTCACAATGCCGTTAGAAACGGACCTTTTTTCTTTCTTATTTGCCATATTCTTTAAGATTTCTATTTTCAACCCTTAAACTTTGGCAAAAAAGAAAGCGTGGCGCTGTCGTTGATTGCTTATTATCCCTCTGCGGTTCGGCAAAACCTTAATGTTCTTATAAGCACGACAGTCCACGCCTCATGAGCGTGAACTTCGCGACTTATTCTCGAACATCTATCTAAAATTTTGCCGATTTCAGAGGAAGAGAATAAGGGCTAATTTTGTTAATTATCTAATTTTTAACTGTTTTTTACATACATAATCACATTTTTTAATCGTTTTTTTTTACCGTTTATCATCAATTCCGAACTTGCGCCACGACGATTGTGGTATGTCAAGTTTGATAACTTTACGTGCTTCCGTCGCTTTTTTTCTGCATTGCAGCAAATGCCTTGTCTAACTCTTCGGTTTTCGTTTTGAGTTTGGCTTTCAGCGTTTCCTGCTCAACATTCAGAGCGATGCACACATCAACACCGGCTTGTAATTCATCGGCAAAAGCGTTGTCGATTTTACGTTGCGCCAGCGTTTCCTGATATCGTTTACCATTACACCGGTATCTGTAATTTCCTGAGATTGAGTTTTACGTCCCATAATTTTTAATATTAAATCAATTCAATAAACGTTTTAAATTTGGATACAAAGGTATATCTTTTTTTCGAAAATGCGGGTGTATCAAAGCAAAACACAAGATTTAAAGATTAATAGGATTTTTGCACCCGAAGGCAATCCTACTAATCGTATTTGATAATTTTGTCGTACACTCAAGCAAAATCAATATGTATTGTTGTGAAGTTTATCTGTACTTTGCGATTGTACAGATGTACTTTTCAATTGTATACTTGTTCCGGAAGAAAGTACAGATGTTTATTATCAAACGCAACTATTGTTTCAAAATGGATATGAGATTATCAATTACCTCATTCATTAAATTGGAGGAAATTTTTCCTGCTTTTCTGATAATTATCTGTTTGTCGGCAGTAAAAATTCTTGCAGGACGAATATATGAATTTACCGGCAATGAACCCATAATAAAATCTGTTGCGACAAGCGGCAATGCCGATTGTTCGTTTGAGACGAGTGAAGTAATTTGACACAGTAAAATATCATTACCCGGCAAGTCTGCCAAAACCAACGCCGGTCGCCGTTTGCTTGCCGACAAATCGGAAAATGGAAATGAAACGACTACAACATCTGCTTTTACAAATCTTTCCATGCTTTGTCTTCCATTTCATTCGACCAGCCCTTTGCCAAAACCTGTTCGCTTGCATAATGAGTTTGAACAGTATCGGATTCCACCAAAGCGCCGAGTTTTTTTTCGTCGGCGAGAATGGAATGAATAGTACGCTCCACGATCACCATGCGTTCACGAACCGGCAAGTTATAGATTTGATTTAATAAAATTGCTGTTGCCATAATCTTTTATATTTAATATCCGGCGCAAAATTATAACTATTATCTGAAACTGCAAAATCAAACATGAAACTTCATCATGCGACATACCTGCCGACAACCATCCAAGTACATCATAAACAGTGATACGGGTATCTCTTACACAAGGCTTTCCGAAACGTTTTCCGGAATCAATTCTGATAATGTTATCATAACTATTCATTGCATTATTCTTTTAAAAAATCAGGACAAAGGTACGAATTACAATATTATAAATAAAAAAAACTGTGTAAATTCGCAAAATTCGAGCCTTAGTGTCATAAAAAAAAAACAACACCTTGCGTAAAAAACACAAGGTGTTGAATAAGAGGGTGGCGGCGACCTACTCTCCCGCTTTCGCAGTACCATCGGCGCTGATGAGCTTAACTTCTCTGTTCGGAATGGGAAGAGGTGGA
>JAISYF010000139.1 GCA_031270065.1 Prevotellaceae bacterium
GCCGACCACGAAAACATTGCTAAACTCCTGAAAACCAGTTTCTTTTTTACAAATCCATACTCTTCCTGGGAGAAAGGAGCGGTTGAAAATACAAATAAACTTATTCGACAATATATCCCTAAAAAAACTAATTTTAATACTCTTAACTATCAGCAAATCAAAGAGATACAGCATCAGATAAACAGCAGACCAAGAAAAAAATCAGGTTTCTATTCGCCAAAAGAAATTTTTTACCTAAATTTGCAATAATAAATAGTTGCATTATGTGGTTGAATCTATCCCATTAGTAAAAAACAATGAATTTTTTGCAGAAAAATATAAATAAATCGGGGAATATAACATTTTTGTATATTACTTTTTATTTTGAAGGTAATAAGGCATATTCATACGAGGTTATGAATGTCAAAATGTCATAAAAAAGGAGTGGGCAACTTCACATTTCATAAAGAAATTGCAAAGCAGCCCGATGTATTTGTTCAAATGAACGCTGCAAAAGTACATTAATAATTAAAAAAAATAACTATGAAATTTACATTAGACAATTTATCAAAGGAAGTTCCAAAAATTAAAAATTTGAATAAGGAACTTAATTTTTAGGTTTAGATAAATTTTTTTCATTCCATTTTATTTATTTGATGTCAAGTTTCACAACTATTTTAAAATAAGTGTAAAAAAACATTCCAACATCTTAATAATCAACTACTTATAACGAATTAATTTTGTGTCGTTTTTTGGGGTTTCCCCTAAAAACGTCCCTAATTCATTGATTGTCAGCACTTTGCGGTGAGAGGGGGATTCGAACCCCCGGTACAGTTTCCCGTACGTCAGTTTAGCAAACTGGTGGTTTCAGCCACTCACCCATCTCACCGGGTAAAACTAAAACTTTATCAAAATGAGGCGCAAAGGTACAAAATTTTTCATTAAAAAAAAATAGTTGAACAAATTTTTTTTAGAAAAAATATTTATCTACCTTTACAAAAATTATTTTTAACAAGATTTCGTTATATGAAAAATAAAAAAATATTTTATATCTCATTGATAATCATTGTTTTAATGGGCGTTGCAACAATCGGCGCAGTTGGTTATAATTTTCTGTTTAACGTAAATTTTTCTACTCCAAACAACGAAAAATGTCTAATTTTTATAACCGAAAACACCACTTTTTCCGCTTTTGCCGACACTCTTTCGGCAAAAGGTTACTTGAAAAACCGCAAAAGTTTTGAAAATTATGCAAAAATGCGCGGCTTGGAAAATAAAATAAAAGTCGGATGTTACACTGTAAAATCGGGAATGACCAACCGCGATTTTTTTAACATCGTTTGCAACGGATGGCAAACGCCTGTGAAACTGACTTTTAACAATGTTCGTTTCAAAGAAAACTTATGTTCTAAAATTTCAAAGCAGGTAAATATTGACTCCGCAGAGTTGTATAACTACTTGAACGACAGCGTTTTTTTAGAGCAATACGGCTTTACTCCTCAAACCGTTCTTGCGATGTTTATTCCAAACACCTACGAGGTTTATTGGACAATTTCACCTTATCAGTTTTTTGAACGGATTAATAAAGAATACAGCAAATTTTGGAACGAAACCCGCACCGAAAAAGCGGCTGAAATTCCACTTTCAAGGCTCGATGTTGCGGTTTTAGCATCTATTGTTGATGAAGAAACAAACAAAAAAAGCGAAAAACCAATTATTGCAGGCTTGTATATAAATCGGCTAAAAAAGGGTATGAAACTGCAAGCATGCCCCACTGCGCGCTATGCTGCAGGCGATTTTACCATTACACAAGTGCTTGATTTTCACACAAATATTGACTCGCCATATAACACATATAAGTATCACGGACTGCCGCCTGCACCCATTCGTATGCCATCAATTGAAGGTATCGATGCAGTGCTGAATTATGCACATCACAACCATATTTTTATGTGCGCCAAGCCAGAACTAAACGGAAAACACGCATTTGCAGCCACATTAGGAGAACACGAAAAAAATGTAAAAGCGTATTATCGGGCGTATAGAGAATGGAAAAAAAATCAAGATTAGACTTATTTTCACAGAGAAACAATTAATAATTATTAATTTGAAAATTTGAGGATTTGAAATTAAAATCCCAAAATTTTCAAGCACCTGACTTTGACACTCGGGTGTTCCCTGTGGCGAAGTCAGGAGTTGGGTATATAAAAAATTCACGAATAAACACGGTTTTTATTCGTGTTTATTCGTGAAATTCGTAGATGAAAATTTATTTTTTCTTAAAAAACAATTACTTTACATTTTGTTTTCCTGCACCCATTTGATTGCATAAGCAATAATATTGGCAAAAAAATACGAGTTGTACACGCCGCCAACATTAGGAATGTTATTGTATTGTGTTTTAGGACGAGGAGTGCTGTCTAATGCATTTATTGTACAGGGGTAGATGACAGACGAGATGTCGATGAGATTACCCGCTCCAAAACCACCGTCTCCTATATATACAAAGTTGGCGTTTTCTTTCCATACTATAGTATAGACGTTGGTTTGGACTGTGCTTAAAGATACACAACCTGGGGGCAAAGTACGTATGCAGTCTGTGCGGGTTGCGTCTTCCCCCCAGTACTTTCCACCGAGACCCTCCTCAAAGAATGGTCCATTGATTAATGGATTGGTGTCGTCTGTAATGAACGGACGCATAGTTCCCCCACCGTTTGGATTTGGCGCGTCTTCTACCGTTACAGAAGAACCCAGTATTTTGGTAAGTAGCGCACTGTTTGAAGTGTATTCAGAAATAACATCTGCTTCCGACAACATTAGTAAAAATCCTTTTTTAATATTTACAAAATTAGCTAATGTATCAATGACGGCTGCATCCGGATGATAATCGAAGCCGATAATAATAATGTCGGGATTATTTTCTTTGAATGCGGTTGTAAAAGTAGAGTTAGTTCCGCCTCCGTTAATAACATTTATTGGTTGAGTATGCACAGTGCCTGTTATACTGAAGTTTGTAGCCGATTTCATAATTCTACTCATAGTGAAACTGGTAGTATTGCCGTATCCGCTATAATAAGTTTGGCCGACACAGAGAACTTTCATCGGGCGGTATGCAACTTTAAATTCTGTATTACAGGAATCATTACCGCCGAGCGATTCTCCTATAACTGTAACAGGAATTAATCCAGCCGCTGTGGGCGCACCGGTAGCGTTAAGAATTATAG